>NZ_CP140152.1:6000000-6321842 GCF_034479515.1 Duganella zoogloeoides | reverse complement strand
AGCCAAGAAACAATAGTATCGACAAGGCTTTTTTTCGACATCGTGCAGCACACCTCGGCGCTACCGCAACGCGACCGTCTGGCGCTGCCAGGCCGGATCTTGCCAGCGATAGAACTGGCTGAGCGAAGACGGCTTGTCGGCCGATTTCAGCGTGGCCAGGGTATCGATTGCTACCAGCTCGAAACTGCGCTTGTAGCGGCCATCGATCCGCGCTTCGCGTGCTACCAGCATGTTTTGCGTGCCAGGCACCCAGCCGGCAAACTCCGCATAGCCCACGCCCGGCTCGGTCGTAGCCGGCGGCAGCACATCCACCAGCCAGCCGGCGCTGGTCTGGTGGAACAACCACATCTCGCGCCAGCCTTCCATTGGCTGCACCGCCAACGCCAGCGCCGTGCCCTGCGCATTGGCCCGCGCCGATGCCTGCCACACTACGCCATAACTGCAGCGGCGAACCAGTGGGCGTTGCACATCATGTTTTCCGTCCACCAGCAGCACGCAGGTTTCGCCTGGTTCGCCGGCGACCGTCATGACCCGCAGCCCCGCCGCCGGTGATAAAGACGCGAGAGGTGTCTGTGTCTTGGTCGCTGCGATCGACGCTGCCGACATCGCGGCGGTTGCGCGGTCCGATACAGCCTGTAACGCCGGGGCGGACACAGGGATGCTGGCCTCGGCCGCCCACAGTATGCTGCCAACGCGCACACCCGCTTCGGCAAACGCGGTCGCATCGTCCTCGGTCAGTTCCCCCGGCTCCACCAGCCCCAGTTCATCGAGGGCGCGCTGAGCCGACTGCAGCGCGGGTTCGCCCTTGCGGGCATGCGCAAATGCCACCGACGACCATACCGCCGCGCGGCGCATGTGGAGGCGGTTGCGCAAGTGCGGCGCCAACCCGGTGAGCTCCACGCGATCGAGCACTTCCGCGCGCCAGGTATCGAGCGCCGCGCGGGCGCCCGGGCCGAGCGCGGGATCGACGCACTCGGTGCGCGTGAGCCCCAGCGCGGCTGCGGCGCGTTGCGGTGGCGTCGACTGCATCGCCAGCACGCGGCGAAACGCTTCGCCGTCGTAGCACAGCTGCATGCGCCCCTCTGCTTCCTGGCTGCGAATGCCTACCCCATAATTGGCCACCGCCTCCAGGTGCGCGGCAATCACCGTGTCCCCTTGCTTGCCCAGCCGGGACGAAGCACGGCGTGCCAGCCGTTCGGCCATGCTACCCAGCGCGTCGAACGGTTCGGCGGTGATGGCCGCTGCCGGCGTCGCCTTCAGATAGGCTACGACATAGCTGATGCCCAGCGATTCGGCGCCCGGCGTATCGCGCAGGAAGCGCACCACCGACAGCAGCTCCGGCGCATCCGCCGGCGCCAGCGATATTCTGCGCACCTGCGCCGCGCGGATATAGCCGGCCCGCTCGCGGCGGTGGTCGTACACTTGCAGGAAGTCCTGCTTCTCGCCGCGTATCTCCAGGCTATCGCCCTGCCACAGGACGGCCTGCTGCGAGGCACTATCCTTGGGCGCGGCACGCAACGCGGCCTGGTCTTGCGTGACGATCGCCAGCATGACGGCAGTGGCAATGAGGGACATGGTTATTCTCCTGCCTTGGCGCTGCCGAGCAGCGACGCGCCGATAAAGCCGCCGTTAGCCGGCGGCGGGGCGATGATGACCGAGACCTTGTCCGACAGCTTGTCGGCCATGGTTTTCTGGATCAGCAGCGGATTGCGGGTAATCAGTTCGCCCTCGCGTTCCATCTGCGCTGCCGCCACCTTGCCGATCGTATCCTGGCGATAGGCTTCGGCGTCGGCCAGCTTGCGGCGGGCATCGGCTTCACCGGTGGCTTCGATCAGGCGTGCCTGGGCATTCCCCTCCGACGTCTTGATGCGCGCGGTCTTGTCGGCCTCCGCTTCCAGCCGCCGCTGTTCGATCTGCTTCTGCTTGAAGGGCAGCACGTGCGCCATGGCCTGCTCCTGTGCCCGGGCGGCGATGATCTGCTCATTGCCGGAGGCTTCGGCAGCTTTTTCGCGGCGGATCTTGTCGGCATCCGCCTCCAGCGCGGTTTGCTTCACCTGTTTTTCCTTGAGTTCGAGCGTGTAGCGCATTTTTTCGGTTTCCAGTTCTTCGGCCAGCAGCTTTTCCATGCCTGCCTGGTATTCCTCGGGCAGCGTGATCTTGCCGATGGTGATGCCGCGCAGCGTAATGCCGTCCGCCGCCAGTTTGGGCTTGAGTTCCGCCTCAATGGCTTGCTGGATCTCGGCGCGCCGCGACGAAAAGATCTCGCGCACCGTATAACGCGTGAATACCCTGTAGATCACGCCCTGCACCGCAGGTTCGACGATGGCGCCGTTGATATCGGGCGGCAGCGATCGGGCGATGGCGGCCACACGGTCAGCGTTGAGCGCGTAGCGCACCGACAGGTCCACGCCGAGCGCCAGTCCTTCCACCGACTGGAACGGCTTTTGATCGCTGCGGCTCGGGCGATATACCTGGTCGAGCAGGGAGAGTTGGCGCAACCCGTGCACGCCCGGCACCAGCAGCACCGCCCCATCGCGCACCACGGCCATGGAACCGGTGAGCTGGTTGGTGCGGATGCCAAGGCTGCCCGGCGTCAGCTTGGCCAGCGGCGGGTGCGTCCACAGCCCATAGCCGGCGGCGCCGGCCAGGCAGAGTGCCAGCAACATCGCGCCGTTGCGGCGTACGCCGCCAACTGCAGATACGGCACCGGCGGCGCTGCCGCGCAATGTGTCGCGTACTGCCTGTGCCATCTGCTTGATCCGCTTGAGCCGCTCTGCCATGGTATTCACCTTTTCGTCATGTTTGAAATTCAGGGCCTATCCCTTGCAGACATGGTGCGCCCGACGATGCGGAAGTATCAACGCCGGTACCGGCAGTCTCTCTTCCGCGCCTGTGAAGAAATCCTCGCAGGCCGGTCTGTGACTTTTGCGCTAAAACCGTGGATACTTCCTGGATTGACAAGCAGCGGAGCACAGCATGGCCAAAGTCGCCGTCATCGAGGACGATCTGCCGACCAGCAATCAGCTGCGCGCCTGGATCGAGTCCGCGCGGCCGGGTATCGCAGTGGACCAATGGTTCAGCCGCGACGACGCCGAAGCCGCCATCGCGCGCGAGCGCTACGACCTGGTGGTGCTCGATATCGAACTGGGGCGCGAGCGCCACGCCGGCGTCGCCATCATCAACGCCATCAACAAGCGGCATGCAACGCCGGTGCTCGTGGTATCCGCCATGCCGGCCACGATCTACCGCAGCATCATGAAGGCGCTCGACGCCTGGGACTATCTGCAGAAGGCGACCTTCGAGGAAGCCGACTTTATCGAAACCTTCCTCGAGATCCTGCGCGCCGTGAAGGACAAAGCGCCGCCGCTGCCGTCTGCCAACGCGGATGAACTGAGCATGGATCCGCTGCGCCAGCGCACGCCAATGTGGCGCGGCCATCGCATCAACCTGCCGCTGACGGCCCAGCGCATCCTGGCGGTGCTGTTCGCGCGGCGCGGCCAGGTGGTGTCGTACGATGAACTGTTCGAGGTGGTCAAAAGCGGGCGCAATCGCGATAACATCCGCAAGCATGTCAGCACCATCCGCGATGCGTTCCGCGAAATCGATCCCGGCTTCGCCTGCGTCGAGAACATTCCGATGCGTGGCTTCCGCTGGGCCGATACCGAAAGCCGTTGAGGTGAACTGGCGCCGTCTCAGCCTGGTCCCCTATCGCGTGCGGCTGCTGCTGCGCGCAACCTTCGTGTTCCTGATGGTGGCGACAGTGGGCCTGGCGCTGTCGGTGCTGCAGCAGGAGAAGCAGCTCAGTTACAAGAACTATCAAATCAATTTCCAGAAAACCCGCGAGCAGATCGCGGCCACCTTGCGCCATCCGTCCGGCCAACTGGCGCTGCTCAATCCAGCGGCTGGCGGCGGCGCGGCGCTGCATCCGCTGCTGCTGCCATTCGCGGCACTCGATTTCGACGACCTGCAAAAAGTGCAGCAGGCCGTGGCGATGTCGGGCTGCCTGGCGCAGTACGGCGACAACGGTTCGCTGTGCGTTGGCATCGGCAACAACCCGTGGGCCGGCGGCTTTATTTATGTCGCAGGCACGTTCGACAGCGCGCTGCTGGTGCCACACGTGCGCGGCGACCAGGTGCTCGACCAGGCCCACCGCGTCACCGTCAAGGTTGCGCTGCGCGGCCAGGTGTACGAGTGGATCGCACCGTTCGAGGAAAGTACGGAACCGCAAACGCCACGCTCGCGTTTTGGCGGCATGCGCGGCCGGCTGACCGGCTTCACTGCGGCAGATGTGGCACGCGCCAAAGCGCCAGCGGTAAAAGATTTTCGCGGCTGGATCTGGCAGAACCCGCACTGTAATCAACCCGCCGGCAACGACGACGACAGCCGCTGCGCACGCAGCGCCTTCTTTTCGCTGCGCTTGCCGATTGGCGTGCTGCAGGAGGGGCTATTCGAAAAACGCCGCCCGGTGTGGCCGCCCGAGGATCTTCATCGCATCAATGTCAGCATCGCGGTCCTGGCGCCAGGCGATGGCCCACCTCTGCTCGACAGCGGCAAGGGGCCGAGCGCGCCGCCGTTCTCGCTGGCCGACCTGAAGCCGATGCTGCTGCCGGGAGAAAGCCTGCAAATCAGGCGCGTGGCACAAAACGATATGCGCGATGGCAGCGTGCCTGCGGCCGACATGCCGCAACTGGTTGGCGCCGTCGATCCGGAAGAACAGTCGTGGCACGTGGTGACGACGCTGATCCGCCATTTGCCGGTCGATGCCTACGACGTGCCGCTGGCTGCGAAAGAGATCATCACCACGCCGGCAGGCAGCTACGAGATCCTGCTCAAAGGTGATGTACGCAGCGTGAGCAAAAGCCTGAGCGTGGTGGCAAGCCGGCTGGCGTGGTTCGTCGGCGCCATGCTGGCGGCATTGGCGCTGGCATGGCTTGTGATTGAAATTGGCATCATCCGCCGCATCAAGGTGCTGATCAAGCGCGCCAACGATGTCGGCGAGCGAGTACGCACGGCGCGCGGATTTTCCGAGGCCGACCTGGCCGATCTGCGCGGAGAGGACGAACTTGGCGTGCTGGCCACCGGCCTGCACGACCTGCTGCGCCGCGTGCGCGAAGACGTGGAGCGCGAAAATTTTCGCGCCGAGCAGGAGCGCGATATGTGGCACGCGGTCGGTCACGAGATCATGTCGCCGTTGCAGTCGTTGATGTTCTTGCACGGCAGCGCGGACGACCAGAGCCACCGCTACATCAATCGCATGCAGCAGGCGATTCGCGTGCTGTATGGACGCGCGTCGCCCAGCGAAGCGTTCCAGTCGTCCGAATTGCAGGTCACTGAAATCGACGTCGCCGCGTTCCTGTGCCACGTGGCCGACAATGCGCCGTGCATTGGCATCGACCAGGTCCACTTCAACGGGCCGGACGCGTTGCTGGCCCGGGCGGACGAATACTCGCTGGAGGACGTGGTCACGCATGTGCTGCGCAATGCCGAGCGTTATCGCTTACGAGGCAGTGCGATCACGATCACGCTGGAAGCTGGCGACACCGGCGCCACCATCACGATTCACAATCAAAGTCCTCCAATCGAACCCGAGATGATCGGCAAAATCTTCGAATACGGCGTGTCAGACCAGGCAGAATCGGGCGCCAACGGCAACCGCGGACAGGGGCTATTCGTGGCGAAGACATATATGGCGAAGATGGGCGGCACGATTAGCGCGCACAATGTCGATCATGGCGTCAGTTTTGTGATGAATTTGCGGCGGGCAGGATAAAACACACAACGATGGCCCAAATGCAAAAAACCCCCAACCGGATCACCGGAAGGGGGTTTTTCTGTATAACTAGCCTGACGATAACCTACTTTCACACTGGTTGCAGCACTATCATCGGCGCAAAATCGTTTCACGGTCCTGTTCGGGATGGGAAGGGGTGGGACCGATTTGCTATGGTCATCAGGCATTGAACTGTACGAGTCGCGTTCTTGTGAACGTTACTCAGAATCTGGAATTGGTAAGTAGTTGGTGAGTCATGCTCACCTGGGTAATGAAGTTGTATCAACGAACGTTCCAACGCACTTCTTATTCACTACAACCTGCTAAGGTTATAGGGACAAGCCGTACGGGCAATTAGTACTGGTTAGCTTAATGCATTACTGCACTTCCACACCCAGCCTATCAACGTCCTGGTCTCGAACGACCCTTCAAAGAGCTCAAGGCTCTGGGAAATCTCATCTCAAGGCAAGTTTCCCGCTTAGATGCTTTCAGCGGTTATCTCTTCCGAACTTAGCTACCCGGCAATGCCACTGGCGTGACAACCGGTACACCAGAGGTTCGTCCACTCCGGTCCTCTCGTACTAGGAGCAGCCCCCTTCAAATTTCCAACGCCCACGGCAGATAGGGACCAAACTGTCTCACGACGTTTTAAACCCAGCTCACGTACCACTTTAAATGGCGAACAGCCATACCCTTGGGACCGGCTACAGCCCCAGGATGTGATGAGCCGACATCGAGGTGCCAAACTCCCCCGTCGATATGAACTCTTGGGAGGAATCAGCCTGTTATCCCCAGAGTACCTTTTATCCGTTGAGCGATGGCCCTTCCATACAGAACCACCGGATCACTATGTCCTACTTTCGTACCTGCTCGACTTGTCAGTCTCGCAGTTAAGCACGCTTATGCCATTGCACTATCGTCACGATGTCCGACCGTAACTAGCGTACCTTCGAACTCCTCCGTTACACTTTAGGAGGAGACCGCCCCAGTCAAACTGCCTACCATGCACTGTCCCCGACCCGGATAACGGGCCAAGGTTAGAACCTCAAATGAACCAGGGTGGTATTTCAAGGTTGGCTCCACGAGAACTGGCGTTCCCGCTTCAAAGCCTCCCACCTATCCTACACAGATTGATTCAAAGTCCAATGCAAAGCTACAGTAAAGGTTCATGGGGTCTTTCCGTCTAGCCGCGGGTAGATTGCATCATCACAAACACTTCAACTTCGCTGAGTCTCGGGAGGAGACAGTGTGGCCATCGTTACGCCATTCGTGCAGGTCGGAACTTACCCGACAAGGAATTTCGCTACCTTAGGACCGTTATAGTTACGGCCGCCGTTTACTGGGACTTCAATCAAGAGCTTGCACCCCATCATTTAATCTTCCAGCACCGGGCAGGCGTCACACCCTATACGTCCACTTTCGTGTTTGCAGAGTGCTGTGTTTTTATTAAACAGTCGCAGCCACCAGTTTATTGCAACCCTTTCGCCCTATCACAGTAAAGTGACCAAGCTACCGGGGCGTACCTTTTCCCGAAGTTACGGTACCAATTTGCCGAGTTCCTTCTCCCGAGTTCTCTCAAGCGCCTTAGAATACTCATCTCGCCCACCTGTGTCGGTTTGCGGTACGGTCTCGTATGACTGAAGCTTAGAGGCTTTTCTTGGAACCACTTCCGATTGCTACAGAGCCGAAGCTCTTCGTCCCAGTCCCTTGAATTACGTACCCGGATTTGCCTAAGTACCTTCTATGAACCAGAAACTGCCTATTCCAACAGGCAGACAACCTTCCGCGATCCGTCCCCCCATCGCATCATACGACGGTGCAGGAATATTAACCTGCTTCCCATCAGCTACGCATCTCTGCCTCGCCTTAGGGGCCGACTCACCCTGCTCCGATGAACGTTGAACAGGAAACCTTGGGCTTACGGCGTGGGGGCTTTTCACCCCCATTATCGCTACTCATGTCAGCATTCGCACTTCTGATACCTCCAGCATCCTTTACAAGACACCTTCGCAGGCTTACAGAACGCTCTCCTACCATATGCTTACGCATATCCGCAGCTTCGGTGACTGGCTTAGCCCCGTTACATCTTCCGCGCAGGACGACTCGATCAGTGAGCTATTACGCTTTCTTTAAATGATGGCTGCTTCTAAGCCAACATCCTGACTGTTTTAGCCTTCCCACTTCGTTTTCCACTTAGCCAATCTTTGGGACCTTAGCTGGCGGTCTGGGTTGTTTCCCTCTTGACGCCGGACGTTAGCACCCGACGTCTGTCTCCCAAGCTCGCACTCATCGGTATTCGGAGTTTGCAATGGTTTGGTAAGTCGCGATGACCCCCTAGCCATAACAGTGCTCTACCCCCGATGGTGATACTTGAGGCACTACCTAAATAGTTTTCGGAGAGAACCAGCTATTTCCAAGTTTGTTTAGCCTTTCACCCCTACCCACAGCTCATCCCCTAATTTTTCAACATTAGTGGGTTCGGACCTCCAGTGCGTGTTACCGCACCTTCATCCTGGCCATGAGTAGATCACTTGGTTTCGGGTCTACACCCAGCGACTATCGCCCTGTTCGGACTCGATTTCTCTACGGCTTCCCTATATGGTTAACCTTGCCACTGAATGTAAGTCGCTGACCCATTATACAAAAGGTACGCAGTCACGGAACAAGTCCGCTCCTACTGTTTGTATGCACACGGTTTCAGGATCTATTTCACTCCCCTCCCGGGGTTCTTTTCGCCTTTCCCTCACGGTACTGGTTCACTATCGGTCGATTACGAGTATTTAGCCTTGGAGGATGGTCCCCCCATATTCAGACAGGATTTCTCGTGTCCCGCCCTACTTGTCGTACGCTTAGTACCACCGTTTGAATTTCGTGTACGGGGCTATCACCCGCTATGGCCGCCATTTCCAGAGCGTTCCACTATTCAATCGACTATCACGTACAGGCTCTTCCCATTTCGCTCGCCACTACTTTGGGAATCTCGGTTGATTTATTTTCCTGCAGCTACTTAGATGTTTCAGTTCGCCGCGTTCGCTTTGCAACCCTATGTATTCAGGTTGCAATGACCTAAAAGGCCGGGTTTCCCCATTCGGAAATCTGCGGATCAAAGCTTGTTTGCTAGCTCCCCGCAGCTTATCGCAAGCTACTACGTCCTTCATCGCCTGTAATCGCCAAGGCATCCACCATGTGCACTTATTCACTTGTCCCTATAACGTTAGCCCCTGCGACTAAACAAGGAGCGTTTATAGGAATAAGAAGTACTACGTTGTTGCGTTTGTTGATACATACAATCATTACCCATCGCATTACGTTTTACCGTAACACGACACATAAAAATCTACTTACTTCTTCCAGATTGTTAAAGAACATACAGCACTTGGTCTCTAAAAGACCAAACCTAAATCGCTTTTGATTTACGTTTGAACTCTTGGTGGAGGATGACGGGATCGAACCGACGACCCCCTGCTTGCAAAGCAGGTGCTCTCCCAGCTGAGCTAATCCCCCTGAGATTTACTACAAGGTTTTGCGCTTAACTGGTAGGGCTGGTTGGACTCGAACCAACGACCCCCGCGTTATCAACACGGTGCTCTAACCAGCTGAGCTACAGCCCCAAATGCTGTTCTTCTTGATTGACAGTCGATAAGTGTGAACGCTTGATGGCGAGTTATTGCTAACTCAGTGCTACTCTAGAAAGGAGGTGATCCAGCCGCACCTTCCGATACGGCTACCTTGTTACGACTTCACCCCAGTCACGAATCCTACCGTGGTAAGCGCCCTCCTTACGGTTAAGCTACCTACTTCTGGTAAAACCCGCTCCCATGGTGTGACGGGCGGTGTGTACAAGACCCGGGAACGTATTCACCGCGACATGCTGATCCGCGATTACTAGCGATTCCAACTTCATGCAGTCGAGTTGCAGACTACAATCCGGACTACGATACACTTTCTGGGATTAGCTCCCCCTCGCGGGTTGGCGGCCCTCTGTATGTACCATTGTATGACGTGTGAAGCCCTACCCATAAGGGCCATGAGGACTTGACGTCATCCCCACCTTCCTCCGGTTTGTCACCGGCAGTCTCATTAGAGTGCTCTTTCGTAGCAACTAATGACAAGGGTTGCGCTCGTTGCGGGACTTAACCCAACATCTCACGACACGAGCTGACGACAGCCATGCAGCACCTGTGTGCAGATTCTCTTTCGAGCACTCCTCAATCTCTCGAGGATTTCTGCCATGTCAAGGGTAGGTAAGGTTTTTCGCGTTGCATCGAATTAATCCACATCATCCACCGCTTGTGCGGGTCCCCGTCAATTCCTTTGAGTTTTAATCTTGCGACCGTACTCCCCAGGCGGTCTACTTCACGCGTTAGCTGCGTTACCAAGTTAATTAAAACCCGACAACTAGTAGACATCGTTTAGGGCGTGGACTACCAGGGTATCTAATCCTGTTTGCTCCCCACGCTTTCGTGCATGAGCGTCAGTTTTGACCCAGGGGGCTGCCTTCGCCATCGGTGTTCCTCCACATATCTACGCATTTCACTGCTACACGTGGAATTCTACCCCCCTCTGCCAAACTCTAGCCTTGCAGTCACCATCGCCATTCCCAGGTTGAGCCCGGGGATTTCACGACAGTCTTACAAAACCGCCTGCGCACGCTTTACGCCCAGTAATTCCGATTAACGCTTGCACCCTACGTATTACCGCGGCTGCTGGCACGTAGTTAGCCGGTGCTTATTCTTCAGGTACCGTCATTAGATCTCTGTATTAGAAAAACCCGTTTCTTCCCTGACAAAAGAGCTTTACAACCCGAAGGCCTTCTTCACTCACGCGGCATTGCTGGATCAGGCTTGCGCCCATTGTCCAAAATTCCCCACTGCTGCCTCCCGTAGGAGTCTGGACCGTGTCTCAGTTCCAGTGTGGCTGGTCGTCCTCTCAGACCAGCTACTGATCGATGCCTTGGTAGGCTTTTACCCTACCAACTAGCTAATCAGATATCGGCCGCTCCAGGAGCATGAGGTTCTTGCGAATCCCCCACTTTCATCCTTAGATCGTATGCGGTATTAGCGTAACTTTCGCTACGTTATCCCCCACTCCAGGGTACGTTCCGATATATTACTCACCCGTTCGCCACTCGCCGCCAGGTTGCCCCGCGCTGCCGTTCGACTTGCATGTGTAAGGCATGCCGCCAGCGTTCAATCTGAGCCAGGATCAAACTCTTCAGTTTAATCTCTGTTTATTTGACACTTTCGTGTCACCCTTATTGCTAAGGGGTCGCTCACTCAAAATACTGACAGGCCACTATTTTCATAGCGCCTATTTCATTACTTCTTGTGAACATTTGATAATTTAAGTATCACGGACTAGCTCCGTGTGCACTGTCATCAAACGTCCACACTTATCGACTGTTAATTTTTAAAGAACTTATTCGGTGTTGCACTTCGCTGCGATCGTTTTGTCTGCCGCGAAGAAGAAAGAGTATGAAGCGTTTAGCTTGTTTCGTCAACCTTCTTTTTTTCTCGCTTCACTTAACATTTACATGTGTTGTTCTGCGAGGGGGCGAATCATAGCAAAGGCCGTAGGGGCTGACAAGGGTAAAATAACGGTTTATCCGATTTCGCCGCGCCCATGTCCATCCTGCTCACCACCCTCAACGCCCGCTACACCCACGCCTCCCTCGGTTTGCGCTACCTGCTGGCAAATATGGGCGAGCTGCAGGAGCAAACGCGCTTGCAGGAATTCGTCATCGGCGCCAAGACCACCGAGATCGTCGAACGCATCCTGGCGTACTCGCCCAAGATCGTCGGCTTCGGTATCTATATATGGAACGTCGAAGAAAGCACCAAGGTTATCGCCATGCTCAAGCGCGTTGCGCCGCACGTTATCGTGGTGCTCGGTGGCCCAGAGGTGTCGTACGAATCGAACGAGCAGGAGATCGTCAAGATTTCGGACTACCTGATCACCGGCTGGGGCGACGTCACCTTCCCCAAGCTGTGCGGCGAGATCCTCAACGGCCCCAAGCCATTGATGAAAACCCATGCGGGCGTGCAGCCGCCGATGGCCGACATCAAGCTGCCCTACTCTTTATATACGGACGACGACATCAAGAACCGCACCTTGTATGTCGAGGCCTCGCGCGGCTGCCCGTTCAAGTGCGAGTTTTGCCTGTCCGCGCTGGACAAGACGGCCTGGCCGTTCGCGCTCGATGCGTTCCTGGCCGAGATGGAGTCGCTCCATGCACGCGGCGCCCGCCTGTTCAAGTTCGTCGACCGCACCTTCAACCTGAATATCAAGACCAGTCTGAAGATCATGCAGTTCTTCCTCGATAAGCTGGAGGCCAACCCCGACGATCCGGTGTACGCCCACTTCGAGCTGGTGCCCGACCACCTGCCCGACGCCCTCAAGGAAGGCATCAGCAAGTTCCCGCACGGCGCGCTGCAGTTCGAGATCGGCATCCAGAGCTTCAACCCGGCGGTGCAGACGCTGGTGAGCCGCAAGCAGGACAACCAGAAGGCGGCCGACAATATCCGCTGGCTCACCGAACAGTCGCACGCGCACATGCACGTGGACCTGATCGCCGGCCTGCCCGGCGAAACGGTCGAGAGCTTCGCCGAAGGCTTTAATAAACTGTGGGCGCTCAATCCGCACGAGATCCAGTTCGGCATTTTGAAACGTCTGCGCGGCACGCCGATCATCCGTCACACCCAGGAATACGGACTGGTGTTCGATCCGTATGCGCCTTACACCATCCTGGCCAACCGCGATATCGACTTTGCCACCATGCAGCGGCTGGTGCGTTTTGCCCGCTACTGGGACCTCGTGGCCAACTCGGGGCGCTTTACCAATACGCTGCCGGTGCTGCTGGGCGATACGGCCTTCGAGCACTTCATGGCGTTTTCGGACTGGTTGTACGCTAATACCGATGCTACCCACCGGATTGCGCTCGAACGGCTGGTGGCGATGGTGGGCAAGTACTTGCAGGAGCGCGGCATGGACAAGGCGGAGGCCGATGCGCTGCTGGCCAGTGATTACGCCGGCCCCAAGACCAAGGTCGTCGAGACGCCAGCGCCCAAGCGGCAGGCGCGCAGGCTGGCTGCTTGATCCGCCGCCCCGCAACCCGGAGGGTGGCAGTGCGGGGCTCGGCTATGTCTTTTGGGCTGGCTGGCGCACGCTTGCGTCGACGAACACAGGTGGCGGCCCGGGCGAAAGTCCCTTAAACTGGCACATATGCCTACTGCCCAAGAGCCTACCCTCACCCTCACCCCTGGTGCCGCCAACGGTCCGTCCATCGCGGCGGGCGGTACCTGGCAAGTTCATGCACTGGCACAGGGCAAGGCCATGGCCACCATCACGGGCATGCTCAAGTCACTCAAGGCCGACCAGTTACGCTGGGACCTGAGCGCCATCGACAGCATGGACCACATCGGCGCCCAGCTGCTCTGGAACGCCTGGGGCAAAACCCGTCCCGCCAACCTGCACCTCGCACCGGGCCAGGAAGAATTCTTCAACCGCCTGGAAGCCACCGGCAAGATCGAACTGCCCAACACGCGCCAGCACCGCCTGACGCTGGTAATGAAGCTCGGTTTCGCGGTGATGCTGTTCTTCGAGCACATGACGGCGTTCATCCGCCTGATCGGCCAACTCACGCTCGATATCGGGCGTTTTATCCGCGCGCCGCAGCGCGGGCCGTGGAAGGAAATCTCGGCCAATATCTTCCATGCCGGCTTCCAGGCGCTCGGCATCACGGCGCTGGTGGGCTTTTTGATCGGAGTGGTGTTCTCGTTCCTCTCGGCGCAGCAGCTGCGTAACTTCGGCGGCGACATCTACCTGGTCAACCTGCTGGGCATGAGCATCATCCGCGAGCTCGGGCCGCTGCTGGCAGCAATCCTGGTCGCGGGCCGGTCCGGCTCCTCGATCACCGCCCAGCTGGGCGTGATGCGCGTGACCGAAGAACTCGACGCCATGCTGGTGATGGGCATTTCGCACGGCTTCCGCCTGATCATGCCCAAGGTGCTGGCGCTCGCGATTGCGATGCCGCTGCTGGTGATCTGGACCGATACCGTGGCGCTGATCGGCGGCATGATCTCGGCCAAGGTGGAGCTGAACCTGTCGCCGCAGTACTTCCTGCTGAAACTGCCGGAGGCGGTCCCGCTGGCCAACTACATGATCGGCATCGGCAAGGGCGTGGTGTTCGGCGTGCTGATCGCGCTGGTGTCGTGCCACTTCGGCCTGCGCATCAAGCCCAATACCGAGAGCCTCGGGCGCGGCACCACCACCTCGGTGGTCACCGCGATCACCGCCGTGATCCTGGCCGACGCCGTGTTTGCGATCGTCTTCTCCGGCGTGGGGTTCTGATGACTGAAGATGACAACAGCTGTGGCCCCGGCACCGGCGAACTGACGCTCGACGGCAGCGTGCCGATTGTGGACATCAACGGCCTGTGGACCAAGTACGGCCGCACCGTGGTGCACCAGGACCTCAACCTGGAAATCGAACAGGGCGAGATCATGTCCATCGTCGGCGGGTCCGGCACCGGCAAGACCACGCTGCTGCGCCAGATGCTGGGGCTGGAACGTCCCGCGCGCGGGTGCGTGAAGGTTTTCGGCGAAGATATCAGCGAAATCAACGCCGAGCAGCTGCAGCAGTTGCGCAACCACTGGGGCATGTTGTTCCAGCAGGGTGCGCTGTACTCGGCGTTGACGGTGTTCGAGAACATCGCCCAGCCCATGCGCGAACTGAAAGTGCTGCCCGAAGACCTGGTGCGCGATGCCGTGCTGCTGAAAATGAATATGGTGGGCCTGGGCCCGGAACAGGCCAACAAGATGCCGTCCGACCTGTCGGGCGGCATGGTGAAACGGGTGGCGCTGGCGCGCGCGCTGGCCCTGGAACCGAAGCTGCTGTTCCTCGACGAACCCACGGCCGGCCTCGACCCCGACCTGTCCGAAGCATTCGTGGCGCTGATCAAGTCGCTGCACCGCGAGCTGGGACTGACGGTGGTAATGGTCACGCACGACCTGGACACGCTGTTCGCACTGTCCACCCGGATTGCCGTACTGGCTGAAAAACACGTGATCGCCCTGGGCCCGCTCCAGGACCTGCTCAAGGTCGATCACCCCTTCATCAAGGAGTTCTTCCTTGGCGACCGCGGACGCCGCGCGCTGGAAGCACTCGATGAAAAGACCAACAAGGAGCACTGATGGAAAACCGATCGCATGCACTGACCACCGGCTTTTTTACGATCACCTTGCTGATCGCGGCCATTTTGTTCGGCATCTGGTTCAACCAGGACCGCGTGGAGCGCGTGCCCTACGTGATCGCCACCACCCAGGCGGTGCCGGGACTGAACCCGCAGGCGCCGGTGCGCTATCGCGGCCTCGAAGTCGGTAAAGTGGGCAGCATCGCCTTTGATCCGCAGATGGCCGGCCAGATCCTGGTTACCCTCAACATCAATACCGATGCACCGATCACCCGCACCACGTTTGCCACGCTGGGCTACCAGGGTGTGACCGGCATCGCCTTCATCTCGCTCGACGACGAAAAAACCGGCTCGCCGCTGCTGGCCACCAATACCGACCACCCGGCCCGCATTCCGCTGCGCCAGGGCTTCCTCGACCAGGTGGAAAAGCGCGGCCGCGAAATCCTCACCCAGACCGAGGAAGTCACGCGCCGCCTGAACACCCTGCTCAGCCCCGAGAACCAGAAGATCATGCTGGCCGCCTTTGCCGACGTGAGCACCACCGCCAACAAGTACCGCGACCTGCCCGAAAAGCTGGAACCGACGATTGCCAAGCTGCCGGCGCTGGCCAATCACGCGCAAAGCACGCTCGACTCGTTCAACGCGCTGGCCACCGACCTCAATCGCCTCAGTACCAGCCTGCAGGCGCCCGATGGGCCGATCCAGCGCGTGAGCGATTCGGTCGAGCGCATCACCACGTCTGTGGAGTCGGTGGCGGGCGGCCTGGAGATGGACACGCTGCCGCAGGTCAATTCGCTGTCGGACGACACCCGCGCCTCGATGCGCGCCGTGCGCCGCACCATGAACAAGATTAACGATCGTCCGCAAAGCCTGATCTTCGGCGCGCCCGGCATTCCGCCCGGGCCAGGTGAAGATGGATTTGTCGCCCCGGCCAAATAAGGATCACCCGCCATGACCAACCTGCGCAACCGTTTTGCCATTGCCGCCCTGGCTGTCCTGCTGGGCGCCTGCGCCAGCAAGGGCCCCACCCAGTCCCACTTCGACTTCGGCCCGCTGCCGCAAGCGGCGACTATCACCGCCGGCAGCATCGCACCGATCATCGTGGCCGATATGACCGGACCGGCGGCGCTCGATTCGGAGCGCATGCATTACCGCCTGCTGTACGCCGATGCGCGCCAGCAGCGGCCCTACGCCTACAACCAGTGGACCGCCACGCCATTGCAGCTGATGACGCAGCGCCTGAAGGCGCGCATCGCCCAGGCTGGCGTAAAAGTGCTGTCCACCACCGATGCGGCAGCCGGCGCCATGCTGCTGCGCACGGAGCTCGACGACTTCGCCCATAACTTCGACAGCGCCACCGCCAGCAACGGCACCATCACGCTGCGCGCGTCGGTGTTCTCGGCCCACAAGCTGGTGGATCAAAAAAGCTTTACCCGCAGCGTACCGGCCCCCACGGCGGATGCCGCCGGTGGCGCCCGCGCGCTGGCCGACGCCGCCGACGCGCTGTCGGGCGATGTGCTGGCCTGGCTGGCAACCCTGCCGGCGCCCAAATAATGGCCGAGAGACCGCCGGCGCCAGCGCCCGCGCCTGAATTGCCGCCAAATCCAGTGGCCGCTGGCGCGGGCACTTCGGATCTGGCTGCGGCAGCGACTGCGACCGCAGCGCTGCCAGCCGATGCCCCGGTTACGGCGGTCCCTTCTGCCACCCCTGCGACCGCTTCAACCGCTGCTGCCACGACTGCGCTGCCAGACGCCGGGCCAGGCGACGCCACAGGCGCTCCGGGTGGACAAACGGCGGGAGCTACAGCGGCGACATTTGCAGCGTCTGCTTCGCCAGGCGCCTTGCCAGCGCCAGGCGCCAAGCCTGGCCGGCGCGCCAAGAACCCCAAGCCGCCAAAGCCGCTGCCCACGCCGGCCAGCAAATCGTCACCACTGGCCCGCGCCGCCTTCCTGGCCTACCTGCTGCTGATCATTTACGCCAGCTGGTTCCCGTTTTCCGGCTGGCAGAACCAGGGCCTGTCGCCGTGGATTTTCCTCGAAACCTATACCATGCCACGGTACTGGACCAAGTTCGACGCCATTACCAACGTGGTCGGCTACATCCCGCTTGGCACCTTGCTGGTGTACGCGCTGTATCCGCACGTGCGCAAATTCTTCGCCTTCTTGATCGGCGCGACGGCCGGGGTGCTGGTGTCCGGCACGATGGAGGCGGTGCAGACGTTCCTGCCCACGCGGGTGTCGTCCAACCTCGACTTCTGGACCAACTCCGCCGGCTGCACGGTGGGCGCGCTGATCGGCGTGCTGACCGTGCGCCGCCTGCTCGACCGCAGCCAGTTGCAGCGCCTGCGCCAGGCGTGGTTCGCGCCGCACGCCAGCCAGGGCCTGGTGCTGCTGGCCCTGTGGCCGCTGGCGCAGATCTATCCGCAAAACTTCCTGTTCGGCCTGGGCCAGATCCTGCCGATCCTGTCGGACTGGCTGTCGTGGGCAGCCGATGCCGAGATCGACCTGGCCAGCTATATCCGTCCGGACGTGGTGCTCACGGTGGAACAGTACTGGCTCTCGGAAACCATCATTACTGCCTGCGGCATGGTGGGCGCATCATTGACGCTGCTGTGCCTGCTGCGCAAGCCGTCGCCGCGGGCGCTGCTGGTCGCGGCCATGATCGCCAGCGCGATCCTGGTCAAGGCGCTGGCGTCGGCGCTGCTGTTCGCGCCCGAGAATGCGTTCGTGTGGATGACACCCGGCGCCGAAGGGGGCTTTTTGATCGGCGCCATCATGCTGGCCGGCCTGGGCTTCGCACCGCACGCGGCGCAGCGGCGGGTGGCGGTGATTACACTGCTGCTGGCCCTGGTGATCATCAACACCACGCCGGCCAACCCTTACTTCGTGGCGACTTTGCAAACCTGGGTGCAAGGCAAGTTCCTGAACTTCAATGGCGCAGCGCAATTCCTCAGCCTGCTGTGGCCGTTCTTTGCGATCTGGTTCCTGTGGCTGCCGTCCCATAAGCTCAACGCCGCCGGCCAAGGGCGGGTATCATAGAGGATTATGCCCAACCCGAGATACAGCCATGAGCGACACGCCATATTTCAAGCACCACGTTTTTTTCTGCATGAACAAGCGCGATGACGGCCGCAACAGTTGCGGCGATCACGGCGCCGAAGTCGCGCAAAAGCACGCCAAGAAACGCTGCAAGGAACTGGGCATCAACGGCCACGGCAAAGTGCGCATCAACCAGGCTGGCTGCCTCGATCGTTGCGAAGAAGGCCCGGTGCTGGTGGTCTATCCCGAAGGCACCTGGTACACCTACGTGGACAAGGAAGACATCGATGAAATCATCGACAGCCACATCGTGGGCGGCAAGGTCGTCGACCGTCTGAAAATCTGATTACCGAATACACCATGACCGTAGAAAAATTCACCCTGGCCGGCGCCGCCGGCAACATCGAAGGCGTACTCGACCACCCGGAAGGCACGCCGCGCGGCATCGCCCTGGTGGCTCACCCGCACCCGCTGTTCGGCGGCACCATGGACAACAAGGTCGCCGTCACGCTGATGCGTACCTTCGTCAAGCTCGGCTACGTGGTGGCGCGGATTAACTTCCGCGGCGTGGGCAAGTCAGAAGGCGTACACGATCACGGCCAGGGCGAAACCGACGACATGGCGCAGGTGCACGGCTGGATGGTGGAAAAATTCCCCGGCCTGCCAGTCGCCTTGTCCGGCTTTTCATTCGGCACCTATGTGCAGTCGCACCTGGCCCAGCGCCTGGCCGCTGCCGGCACGCCGGCCGAGCGCCTGGTGCTGGTCGGCGCCGCCGCCAAGAAATGGCAGATGGCCGACATCCCGGCAGACACCATCCTGATCCACGGCGAAAACGACGACACGATCCCGCTGGTGGACGTGCTGGAATGGGTGCGTCCGCAAGACATCCCGGTGCTGGTGATACCCGGCGCCGACCATTTCTTCCACCGCAAGCTGCACCATATCAAGGGCTGGGTCACCCAGCTGTGGCGCCGCCCTGGCGATGTTGCCGACTTGGAAACGGACGGAACCACGGCGGACTAAGCTTTTATAATGTCCGCTGCTTTTTTTAACTCTACACCGAACACGCCCATGAAAAAATTTATCGCGGCACTGGCCACCAGTGTGCTGATGCTGTCCGCCGCTGTGGCCCAAACCCTGCCGCCACCGACCATCGCCGCCAAATCGTGGCTGTTGCTGGACGCCACCAGCGGCCAGATCATCGCCTCGCAGGACCCCAACCTGCGCATCGAACCCGCGTCGCTCACCAAGATCATGACCGCGTACGTGGTCTTTGGCGCGCTGCGCGACAAGAAGGTCACGCTGAACCAGATGGTCAACGTGTCCACCCGTGCCTGGAAGGTCGATTCGAGCAGCTCCAAGATGTTCATCGATCCGGCCACGCCGGTCAGCATCAGCGACCTGCTGCACGGTTTGATGATTCAATCGGGTAACGACGCGGCCGTGGCGCTGGCCGAAGCGGTCGCTGGCGACGAGTCCGCTTTCGTGGTGATGATGAACAAGGAAGCCGAGCGCATGGGCCTCAAGTCCACCCGCTTCGCCAACCCGCACGGCCTGCCTAGCCCGGACAATTACTCCACCGCGCAAGACCTGTCGGTGCTGGCCAAGCGCGTGATCCTCGACTTCCCCGAGTTCTACAAGATCGACTCGGTCAAGAGTTTTACGTACAACAAGATCACCCAGCAGAACCGCAACCGCCTGCTGTGGCTGGATCCGACCGTGGATGGCATGAAGACCGGCCACACCGAAGCGGCCGGCTACTGCATGATCGCCTCGGCGCGACGTCCGAACGGCACCGGCGAACGCCGCCTGATCACCGTGGTGCTGGGCACCAACTCCGATTCCACCCGCACGCAAGAGAGCCAGAAGCTGCTCAACTGGGGTTTCCAGAACTTCGATACCGTCAAGCTGTACTCGAAAGGCCAGGCGATTGCCACGCCGGAAATCTGGAAAGGCTCGAAGAGCGAAGTCAAGATCGGCTTTACCAACGACGTGCTGGTCACCGTGCCGAAGGGCGTCGCGGCCAAGCTCAAGCCTGTGCTCGAGCGCAAAGACCCGCTGGTCGCTCCGCTGGCGCAGAACAGCCGCGTCGGTTCGCTGAAGATGATGGTCGATGGCAAGCCGCTGCTGGACTTGCCGGTGGTCGCGCTGGAAACCGTGGAAGAAGCATCGATCTTCGGCCGTGCCTGGGATTCGATCCGCCTGTGGATGAAGTAATCGTCGCTTAGCACCGTACAGCCCGCGCAAGCGGGCTTTTTTATGCATCTATTGGAAAGACTTTATGAGCCACACCTGTCCTGCCATCACCACCAGCCCCAACGGCCTGTCCCTGTCGCGCATCGTGGCCGGCATGTGGCGCATGAATGAATGGGGCATGTCGCCGCAACAGCGCCTGACCCTGATCGAACAATGCCTGGAACTGGGCGTAACCAGCTTCGACCACGCCGACATCTACGGCGGCTACGAGGTCGAGGCCACCTTCGGTGCAGCGCTGGCCATCAAACCCTCCCTGCGCGACCAGATGCAACTGGTGAGCAAGTGCGGCATCAAGCTGATCAGCCCGGCGCGCCCGGATCACACCATCCAGCACTATGACACCAGCGCCAGCCACATCATCGCTTCGGCCGAGCACTCGCTGCGCCAGCTGGGCACCGACCACCTCGACCTGCTGCTGATCCACCGCCCCGACCCGCTGATGGATTTTGATGAGATCGCCGGCGCGTTTGCGCGGCTGCGCCAGGATGGCAAGGTCAGGCATTTTGGCGTATCCAACTTCAGCCGCCACCAGTTCGAGTCGCTCAACCGCCGCATTGCGCTGGCCACCAACCAGGTCGAGTTTTCGCCGTTGTGCCTGGCGCCGATGTTCGACGAGACCTTCGACGGCCTGCAAGACCTGGGCGTGGCGCCGATGATCTGGTCGCCATTGGCCGGCGGGCGCCTGTTCAGCAGCGACGAGCCGGCCGCACAGCGCGTGCGCGCCAAGATCGCCGAAGTGGCCGACGCGCTGCAACAGCCGTTTTCCAGCGTGGTGTTCGCGTGGATCATGCAGCTGCCAAGCCGCCCGATCGGCCTGACCGGATCAAGCCGCATTGCCGCCATCGCCGAAGCGGTGCAGGCCACGCAGTTCAGCCTGTCACGCACGCAGTGGTTCGAGATCCTGCGTGCCGCGCGCGGGCACGAGGTCGCTTGAGTTCAGGGACGCGCCGCAGGTTATCGAGGCCTACAGCACGTCCTCGTCCTGGTAGATGACCGGCGGCGCGATACCGGTCCAGCCGGTGCGCCACGCCAGGTTGAGCGCCAGTGTGCCGACGATGTACACCAGGAAGAACAGCACGAAATAACTGGCCTTCAACCACACCAGCAAGCCCACGTTGATCAGCAACGCCACGACCAGGCCCGCGCTCATTTTCTGCTTCGAGCTCGGAAAGCGCACCGTGGACACCATCAGACTGCCCACCACGAACAGCAACGCCACGATCCCGGCAGCGTGCAGAATGGTTGTCGGCCGCTCGGGCCAGGCCACCACCACGGCCGCCACACAGGCGGCGCCGGCGGTGATCGGCATGCCGACGAAATAGCGCGGATCGGTACGGCCCACGCTGACATTGAAGCGCGCCAGCCGCAAGGCCCCGCACGCGACAAAGAAGAAGCTGGCGATGCCGCCCGCGCGCAGCAGGGTTTCCGAGTCCAGGCCCACGTGCACGAAGCCGTAGCAGTACAGCAACAGCCCCGGCGCGCAGCCGAAGTTCATCACGTCGGCGATCGAGTCGAGTTGCATGCCGAACTCGGACTGGGTATTGGTGGCGCGCGCCACGAAACCGTCGAGCGCGTCGAACACACCGGCCAGCACCAGCAGCACGGCTGCCAGCCAGTAATCGGACGGGTCGCCCACCAGGGCGTTATCGACGGAGATGACGATGCTGCCGAAGCCGCAGGCGATCGACATCAGGGTCACCATGCTGGGCAGGGCAAATTTGGCGCGGCGCATGCGCGCTTGATTGGTAGGTTTCAACTGGCAATCCGAAAATGCCGGCAAGCGGCGGGTCAGGCGCAAGCTTACCATTGTCGCTACCAGGTCCGGCACCCGGCACGCAGCCTGGTGTTTACTGCCCGCGCAAATCGCGTGCTTCGCACAGGAAATCTGGCATAGAATCGGCGGTCAAGGTCCGCATCGAACGGACCTACTTCAGGAGTAGAAGCCATGCGTACCATCCGCCGCCCGTCGTTGTCTGCATCCCCCGCCCTGCTGGCGGCAGCCGTGATTGCCGCCCTGCTGGCCGGCTGCGGTGGTGGTGGCGGTGGCGAGAGCAGCGCCCCCGGCGCGGTCGTGACCGCCCCGCCCGAACAGACCGGCACCCCGACCACGCCCACGATCCCCTCCAACGCCCCTGCGCTCACGGGCAATACCGCTACCGACGGCTTCAACTGGTTCAACTACCGGCGCGCAATGCTGGGACTGTCCGCGCTGACGCGTAATACCACCATCGACACAGCGGCACTCGGACATTCGCAATACCTGCGCCTTAATAACACCATCTCGCACGACCAGGCCACTGGCCAGCCCGGCTTTACCGGCATCAAGCTCACCAACCGCCTGGCGGCGGCCGGCTACACGCTCGGCGGTCGCTGGGCTATTGGCGAAGTCATCTCGGCAGCCAGCAATACCTCGGGCCACTATCACGCGGACGAACTGATTGCGGCCATTTATCACCGCTTTGTGATCTTCGAGCCTGTATTCAAGGAAATCGGTACCGGCGCGGTGACCGCCAACGGTACTTACACGTATTTCACAGCTGACGTGGCCGCTAACAATGGCCTGGGCTCGGGTTTGGGTGCGGGCAAGATCGCCGTCTATCCGGTTGCCGGCCAGACCGCCGTGCCCACCAATTTCTTCAGCGACCGGGAAGAGCCTGATCCCGTGCCCGACCAGAACGAGGTCGGCTATCCGATCAGCGTCCATGCCGACAGTGGACGTTCTGGCGACCTGACCGTGCAGAGCTTTACCGTGGCCCCGCGCGGCGGTGCGGCGCTGACCACCCGCCTGCTCAGCCACGCCAGCGATGCAGCCACCGGTAGCACGGTAGCTGCCATCGTGCCGCTCACTGTGCTACGCGGCAATACGACCTATGATGTCAGCTTCCGGGGCGCGGTACACGGCGTGGCGGTGGCGCAGGACTGGTCTTTTACCACCCGCTGATATGCCAACCACCAACCTTCCCGCAGTCACGGTACTGGAGGTCGAGACCGGCCTGCAGCAACTGATGGGTGACCACGACCTGTACCGGCAAATCCTGCGCCGGTTCCGCCAACGCTACCAGGACAGCGCCGAGCAAGCCCGCACCGAGTTGCTCGGCGGCGACGCCGTCTCGGCCCAGCGCACCGTCCACACCCTCAAGGGCGCGGCCGGCATGATCGGTGCGCAACAACTTTACCTGCTGTCGATGGCGCTTGAACCGCTGTTCGCCGGCCCGCCCACGCAATGCATCGGTCCGCTGGTGCAACTGGAACAGGCGTTGCGCGCGCTGATGGCGGCCATCGATGCGGAACTGGAAGCGGCGCAGACTGGCGCGTCGGTGCCGCCTGCTGCGCCTGCGATGGCGGCGGCGAGCGCTACGACTGCCGGCGGCCCGCCCGAAACCGGCATGCTGGTGCAACACCTGGCGCGGCTGCTGGAGGAAGGCGACGGCGCCGCCATTGACGTACTGGAGCGCTCGGCCAGTGTGCTGGCGGCCGGGCTGGGGGTGGAAGTATTTCAGGAGGTGACGGAAGCGGCGCACCAGTTCGATTTCGAAGGGGCGCTGGCGGTGCTGGAAGGAGCAAAGGGCAAGCTCAGCGCGTAAATTCCTTTTCTTCATCGAAGGCGTCGGCGCATTCCTTGTCGCAGAAGCGGCGCACATTGTCGAGCGGCCGGTCGCAATACCAGCACGCGCCCTTGGGCGGCAAAGCTTGCCGAGTACGCAACGCTGTTTGAGGCGCTGACGCGGTGGCGCTGGCACCCATGCCGTCGTCCGGTACGCTATCTTGTGTCGGTTCCACGATCCCTCCCAATCAGGCAGTGCTCAGGCTAGCAAGATTACTTTAGTGGAATATTTCCACCTATGACAATGCGCAAGGTGATGTAAATTCAGGCAGACTGCGACCGGTAAATCATAGCAGGATAGTGGCGGTGGTCATACAGGCCGCGAGGGCAAAAATTGGCTGCACCGGGTCAAAATTGCCGCCCTCATAGGAAAGAAAAATTTTTTAATGAAAACGTTGGAAATGATAGTTGCCAACGTACTACAACAGGATCATGCCCATGAAGTTACGCCATCTCATCCTCAGCCTGGCCACAGCGCTCTCGGCCTCTGCCGCCATGGCCGCACCGGCCACTTGCCAGGGCACCGCGCCTGCCGGCGAACTGACGGCCACGCGCGTCCAGGCTGCCAACGTGACCGGCGCGGGCCAGGGGCTGTACGAAGGGCCGGTGTGGATTGGCGATGCGCTGTACTTCTCGCACTTCACGTTCGGCCCCGGCTTCCCGTCGCGCATCCTCAAGCTCGACGCCAGCGGCAAGGTCAGCACCGCGATTGCCGACAGCGGCAGCAACGGCCTGGCGGTGGATGGCCAGGGCAATATCGTGGCCGGTACCCACAAGTACAAAAGCGTGTCGCGCTTCACCCTGGACGGCAAGCGCAGCGACGTGGCCGGCAAATACCAGGGCCAGGTTTTCAATTCCCCCAACGACCTGGCGATCGCCGCCGACGGCACCATCTACTTCAGCGACCCCGCCTTTCAGCGCGACGCCGCGCCGGGCGGCCAGGATAAAACCCGCGTCTATCGCGTGGCGCCCGATGGCGCGGTGACGGTGGTGGAAGATGGCCTGGTCAATCCGAATGGCGTGTCGCTGTCGCCCGCCGGCGATGTGCTGTACGTGAACGGCATGACTGGCAAACAGGGCGTGCTGCGCGCGTACCCGATCGTCAACGGCAAGCCGCAACAGGGACGCGACCTGGTGAAAGGACTGGGCATCCCTGATGGCATGGCCGTGGACTGCCAGGGCAATCTCTACGTGACGGAACACGCCGATCAACGCTTGCGCGTGTTCACCCCGGCCGGCAAGCAACTCGCCACCATCCACGTCGATGCGAACGTGACCAACGCGGCATTTGGCGGGCCTGACGGCAAAACCCTGTTCATTACCGGCGCGGGCGCAGTGTGGCAAGTGCGGCTGGGGATCAACGGCGCCCCGTATTGAGCGACGCCGGTCCGGCGCTATAATCGAGCGACACGACGTGTTCGCAAGACTGGACCGCCCCTTGCCGTGAACAGCGTTCGCATCCACGTCGAAGATTGGCATGACCAGCAGAGGTAAGCGGATATCTTTCCGCTCAGTCGCCCCCATCCTTTACATGTCAGCTGACCGTCGTTGACAAGCTTTTTACACCTGAAATTCCTCTCCTCCCCCGCGCAAGCCCCTGTTTTGCGGTGGCATGGTGTTTGCAATAGTGGTCCATGCGCGGCGCCTCCGATGGGGCGCCTGCGATCACCAAGTCAAACCAAGCACAGCAAGATATCCATGTCGCGCAGCGAATAATTCAATGCGCACACCGGGGCAGCGCCGACCGGCTGCATCATTCTCGAGGAGTTCAGCATGTCCAGCACCAGCAAAAACGCAAACAATCTCCATCATGTGCAAAACCAGTGGGGCGGTTCTTCGGCACCGTGGAATGAGGGAGGCATGTGGATCATCGGTGGCCGCGCTGGCCAAAACGTCGTGGCGCTCAATATCGAATCGGGCGACGGCGGCACGACCTTCACCGGTCAAATGAAATACGCCGGCGAAGGCCCGATCGGCTTCCGCGCGACGTTGACGCAATCGAACACGTACACGGTCGAAAACCAGTGGGGCGGCGATACGGCGCCATGGCATCCAGGCGGCAGCTGGGTCCTCGGATGCCGTGCCGGCCAAAACGTGGTGGCAGTCAACGTCGAATCCGGTGATGGCGGCGCCACCTTCACTGGTACCATGACCTACAAGGGCGAAGGTCCGATCGGCTTCAAGAGCGAACTCAGCGACGGTGCCGTGTACTCCGCCGAAAACCAGTGGGGTGGCGCTGCCGCGCCGTGGCACCAAGGTGGCGTGTGGGTGCTCGGTTGCCGTGACCAGGCCGTCGTTGCAGTCGAAATCAGCTCGCCCGACAACGGCAAGACCTACACCGGCACCATGACCTACGCGGGCGAAGGCCCGATCGGCGTGCAGGCCACCGAAGTGGCAGGCAATAACTACACGGTGGAAAACCAGTGGGGCGGCAACACCGCGCCTTGGCATCCGGGCGGTGTGTGGCTGATTGGTTGCCGTGCCGGCCAGCAGGCCGTGGCAGTCAACATCACCTCAGCCGACGGCGGCAACACCTTCAGTGGCAGCATCACCTACAACGGCGAAGGCCCGATCGGCTTCCGCGCGACCGGCTTGCCTGCGTAACACAGAAAAGTGCGAAGCTGGCCGCTGACCGGCCAGGTAAAACGCCAGCTCGAGCGCTGGCGTTTTCTTTGCGAAAGCGCTATTTGCCGATACAGAACCGCCCAAAAATCACCCCCAGCAAATCATCGGACGAGAACTCGCCGGTGATGCTCGACAGTTGCACCTGCGCCAGGCGCAGTTCTTCGGCAAACAGGTCGAGCGACTGGTCGTTCTGGGCCGCGTGTTCGCCAGCGCGGGCCAGGTGGGCGCCGGCGTTTTTCAGCGCGATCAGGTGGCGTTCGCGCGCCAGGTACAGCGACTCGCCGGTCTGCTGCCAGCCGGCGATGCGCAGCAACTCCGCGCGCAGCAGGTCGATGCCGGTTTTTTCGTTGGCCGACAGGTACACGTGGGTGGCGTCCGGCATCACGTCCGCGCCCGGCTTGTGGCCCGATAAATCGATCTTGTTCCAGATGCGCAGCACCGGCACGCCGTCCGGGAAGGCGGCGACGATGTCTTCGTCGGCGCGGGTGGGGCCGTGCGCGGCGTCGAGCAGATGCAGGATCACGTCCGCCTTGCCCACTTCGCCCCAGGTGCGCTCGATGCCGATGCGCTCGACCACGTCCACTGCCTCGTCATCGTTGCGGATGCCGGCGGTGTCGATGATGTTGAGCGGGATGCCTTCAATCTGGATGGTTTCGGTCACCTTGTCGCGCGTGGTGCCGGCAATCGGGGTGACGATGGCGACCTCGTTGCCGGCCAGCGCGTTCAACAGCGACGATTTACCGACGTTGGGCTGGCCAACCAGCACCACGTTCAAGCCCTCGCGCAGCAGCGCACCTTGGGCGGCCTGGCGGAACACGGTTTCCAGGGCGGTGACAATGCCGGCCAACTGGCCGCGCGCGTCCGATTTTTCGAGAAAATCGATTTCTTCCTCGGGGAAGTCCAGCGTCGCTTCCACCAGCATGCGCAGGTTGGTGACGCCGCCGACCAGGTCGTTGACGGTGCGCGAGAACGCGCCCGACAGCGACTGCGACGCCGACTTGGCGGCCGCTTCCGTGGAAGCGTCGATCAGGTCGGCCACGGCCTCGGCCTGCGCCAGGTCGAGCTTGTCGTTGAGGTAGGCGCGGCGCGTGAATTCGCCGGGCTCGGCCAGGCGCAGGCCCAGTTCGGCGCCCGCCTCGAGCACGCGCGCGAGCAGTATCTGCAGCACGATGGGGCCGCCGTGGCCTTGCAGCTCCAGCACGTCTTCCCCCGTGTACGAGTGCGGGCCACGGAACCAGATGGCGATGCCCTGGTCGATGATGGCGCCGTCAGCCTGCCTAAACGGGATGTAGGTGGCGTGGCGCGGTTGCAAGGTGGTGGCGCCGAACAGCGCAGCGATCAGCGGTTGCAGGTTCTTGCCGGAGGCGCGCACCACGCCGATGCCGCCGCGTCCCGGTGCGGTGGCGATGGCGGCGATGGGGGAAGAGTCGAGGTTCATGGTCTCAATTGTAGAGGATTAAAAAAAACCCGCGATCAACGCGGGTTTTTCCAGGTGACGGAAGTTAAGCCTTGGCAGGTTCCGGCACCGAGTATTTCTTGGTGATCACCCACTGCTGGGCAATCGACAGCACGTTGTTGACCACCCAGTACAGCACCAGGCCGGATGGGAACACGAAGAACATCACCGAGAACACCAGCGGCATGAACAGCATGATCTTCGCTTGCATCGGATCGGCAGGCGCCGGGTTCAGCTTGGTGGTGATGAACATCGAAATCGCGTACAGCACCGGCAGGATGCCGAACGGATCATGTTGCGACAGGTCGGTGATCCAGCCGATCCACGGCGCGCCGCGCACTTCCACGGCCGCTTGCAGCACGTAGTACAGCGAGATAAACACCGGCATCTGGATCAGGATCGGCAGGCAGCCGCCCAGCGGGTTGATCTTCTCGGTCTTGTACAGCTCCATGGTGGCCTGGTTCATCTTGGCCGGGTCGCCCTTGTAGCGCTCGCGGATGGCCTGGATCTTCGGCGTGACCAGCTTGATCTTGGCCATGCTCTTGTAACCGGCCGCCGACAGCGGGAAGAACAGCAGCTTGATCAGGATGGTAAAGGCGATGATGGTCCAGCCCCAGTTACCGAGCACGGCGTGGATGTGTTCCATGACCCAGAACATCGGCTTGGCGATGATGGCCAGCCAGCCATAGTCCTTGACCAGTTCCAGGCCAGGCGAGACCGGCTCGAGTAGCTTGGAGATCTGCGGACCCGAGTACAGGCGCGCGTTGTTGCTGACGGTGGCGCCTGGCGCCAGCGTGCCGAGCGGCTGCTTGACGCCGATGCCGTACAGGTTGGTGCTGATCTTCTCGGTGGCGATCTCGTGCATCTGCTTGTCTTGCGGGATGAACGCCGAGACGAAGAAGTGCTGCGAAATGGCGATCCAGCCGTTGTCGGCGTGGGTCACGTGGTCTTGCACCATCGGCTTGCCGGTCTTCTCGGCTTCCTTGGCTTCTTTTTCCAGCGTGTCGAACTTCAGTTTTTCGTACTTGTTCTCGGCCGTGTACATGGTCGGACCGGTGTAGCTGCTGCTGAAGAACGAATCGGTGGCCGGCTTGTTGCCGTCGTGGACCAGGCGCATGTACAGGGTCGGATTGACAGGAGCGGTACCGGTGTTGGTGACGTCGTGTCGCACGTCAACGACGTAATCGCCGCGCTTGAAGGTAAAGGTCTTGGTCAGCTTGACGCCGCCCGACTCCGATTCCAGCACCAGTTGCACCTGGTTGCCGTCGTTGAGCATGCGCGCGCCAGGCTTGGCAACGAACGGGCTGGTGTGGTTAGGCGCGCCAGGGGCGTTGATCAGTCCGGTCTGGCCCAGGTAGGTCTTGTTGGTGCTCGAATCGATGTCGAACAGCACCACGTTCTTGCCGTTGTCGCCAGGTTGGCACCATTTGAACCAGCCGAAGCAGCCGTTGAACCAGCCTGGATGGCTGTTCTCTTTGTAGTTCAGCAGTTCCAGGCGACGGATCACGCCGCCCTGGGTGTCGATGTCGGCACGGACCACGTCGGTGGTGATGGTGATGAGCTCGCTCTTGAAGGGCGCAGCGGCGCCGTCGACTGCGGCAGCGCCAGGCACGGCGCCAGCGGTGGCGGCAGCATTGGCAGCGGCGGCGGCAGACTCGGATTTCTTGGCGTCGGCAACCGGCGCGGTCTTGGCCGGCGGTTGCGGTGCGAACATGGACGGCTGGCCGGTCGACACCATCCAGTTGTTCCACAGAACGACCAGAGACACGGCGAAGACGATCCACAAAATGGTACGTTTATTGATATCCATTAGGTACTTATCAGGAGTGGTTGCAACCGCAAGCGGTCGATGAAGAAGATGTCGGGTCGGCCGGCGGCACCGGGTCGAAGCCGCCCTCGTTCCAGGGGTGACAGCGGCATACCCGTTTGGCAGCGAGCAGGCTGCCACGGGCGGCGCCGTGAATCTGCAGCGCTTCCAACGCGTAATTCGAGCAACTCGGGTAGAAGCGGCAACGCGGCCCCAGCAGTGGACTGATGGCCAACTGGTAAGCGCGCAGCAGGAAATGAAGCAGACGGGTCATGGTGGGCTAAGCTGGGGGCGGCGTTGCCGAAGGCAAGGCCTGCGCTGCACCGGGCGACGCCGGTGTCGCGGAAGCAGCCACTGCCGGCGGCCGGCCGATCCGGGCTTGCGCCGCGAACAGCCGCGTCAACTCCACGCGCAGCTCGGCCTTGAGCTTGGCCGTGGTGGCCGGCCCATCCTTGCTATTGACCGGACGCGACAGGCGCACCACGCAATCGATGGCGGGCAAACCGGTAGTACGGAACAGCTCGCGTGTGATGCGCTTGATGGTATTGCGGGTGGCAGCGCGCGGCGCGAAGCGCTTGGCCGCCACGACGCCCAGCCGCGCATGCGGCAGGTTGTTCGGACAGGTGTAGAGCACGAAGTGCGCGCTTTTTTGAGTAGGGCGCAAACGAAAAACGGATGAAAATTCATCCGTTTTAACGATACGCCGAACGCGCGCGAAGTCGTGTGAACCTTCGCCTGTCGAGCCGCTTGAAATACAGCTTTCCACGCGATCAGCTAACAAGCAGCTGGCTTATACAGCCAGACGCTTGCGGCCTTTGGCGCGACGCGCGTTCAGCACTTGGCGGCCGCCACGGGTAGCCATGCGTGCGCGGAAGCCGTGGGTGCGCTTACGGCGCACAACGGATGGTTGGTAAGTACGTTTCATGTTGGTCTCGCTTAAAGCAGAAAAAAATGCAAAATCGGGTATGACAGCCCGTCAGTTTTTGGTGCCAATGACACTTCGCGCACCCATGCCAACGCTACGGCACAAGCTGGGTCCATCTCATCGCCCGCAATAATCCACGCTTACTCCATATTGACGTTCAAGTGAATAAACACGGAATACGGGCGGGGAACCCTGAATTATCAGCATTTTGATCCCCCTTGTCAACAACTGACGGCGGACTTTGGCCGCGCCGACCATGCCGGAAACGCGAAAAAACGCGTCGCGCCTGTGGATAACTTGTGCGGACGAGAGTAGAATAGCGCGTTACGTGTGAAAAACTTCGAAGTTGCCCACACCTTTATCCGCAGAATACGCAGTAAGAAATCACCGTTGTTTTTGTTACGACGCTCTTACTGCACACACGCTGCATACAGTAAGAAACGACAGTCGATTTCATGGAAAATTTCTGGCAGACCTGCTCCGCCCAGCTAGAGCTGGAGCTGACGCCGCAACAATTCAGTGCCTGGATCAAGCCGCTCATCCCCATCGATTACGAGGCGGGAAAGTTGCGCGTGGCCGCGCCCAACCGGTTCAAGCTCGACTGGGTGAAAACCCAGTTCGCCAGCCGCATCACCGCGCTGGCCTGCCAGTACTGGGAGCAACCGACCGAGGTGCAATTCATCCTCGATCCGCGCCTGTCCGCACCGAAAAAAGCCGCGACCACGGTCGCGCCCGTGCCCGATCACAACGGCGGCGTGCCCACCGGCGGCTCGCGCATGGCCACGGCCTCAGGCTCGTCCCTGCACGACCCGGTGCCATCGGTGCCGGAATTGCCGGCCAGCGCCCCGCCGCGCCGCGAGCAAAGCCGCATCAACACCGATCTGACGTTCGACAGTTTTGTGACCGGTAAGGCCAACCAGCTGGCGCGCGCAGCAGCGATCCAGGTGGCCAACAACCCGGGTGTGTCATACAACCCGCTGTTCTTCTACGGCGGCGTGGGCCTCGGTAAAACCCACTTGATTCACGCCATCGGCAACCAGGTGATGGCCGACCAGCCCGGAGCGAAGATCCGCTACATCCACGCAGAACAGTATGTTCGCGACGTAGTGACCGCTTACCAACGCAAGGGTTTCGACGACTTCAAGCATTACTACCACTCGCTGGACATGCTTTTGATCGATGATATTCAATTCTTCGGCGGCAAAAGCCGCACGCAGGAAGAATTCTTCTACGCGTTCGAAGCGCTGATCGCAGCCAAGAAGCAGATCATCATCACGTCCGACACGTACCCGAAAGAAATCACGGGCATGGACGACCGCCTGATTTCGCGTTTCGATTCCGGCCTGACGGTGGCGATCGAGCCGCCGGAGCTGGAAATGCGGGTGGCGATTCTGTTGAAGAAGGCAAAACAGGAAGGCGTGACCTTCTCGGACGACGTGGCGTTTTTTGTCGCCAAGCACCTGCGCTCGAATGTGCGCGAGCTCGAAGGCGCACTGCGCAAGATCCTGGCGTACTCGCGTTTCCACGGCAAGGACATCACCATCGACGTGGTGAAGGAAGCGCTGAAAGACTTGCTGTCGGTGCAGAACCGCCAGATTTCGGTGGAAAACATCCAGAAGACCGTGGCCGACTTCTTCAACATCAAGGTCGCGGACATGTATTCGAAGCGCCGTCCGGCCAACATCGCCCGGCCGCGCCAGATCGCCATGTACCTGGCCAAGGAACTGACGCAAAAAAGCTTGCCGGAAATTGGCGAACTGTTCGGCGGCCGCGACCACACCACCGTGCTGCACGCGGTGCGCAAAATCGCGCTGGACCGCACCAAGAACCCGGAATGCAACCACGAGCTGCACGTGCTCGAGCAGACCTTGAAAGGCTGATGCCGACAGAGTAGCGGAGCGACCGGTTTGCCATTATGATTCCAGCAACCGGCGCACTGCCAACCTTATAAAAAATTACATCTTTACTACTGAGGATAATCTATGCAATTGGTCAAAACCACCCGAGACACGCTTCTCCGGCCACTGCAGATCGTGAGTGGTATTGTCGAGCGTCGGCACACTATGCCGATTCTGGCCAATATCCTCATCCGCAAAGACGGCGAGAACGTTTCCTTCCTGTCCACCGACACGGAAGTACAAATCACCACCAATGCCGCCATCGGTTCCGGCGCTGAAGTGGCTGGTACCACCGTGGCTGCCCGCAAGCTGCTCGACATCCTGCGCGCCCTGCCCGAGTCCGGCGACGTCACGATGACCTTGCTGAACAAGCGCCTGACGGTACAGAGCGGTAAATCGCGCTTCGCCCTGCAAACCCTGGCTGCCGAAGAGTTCCCGACCGTGCAACAGGCCGAGACCTACAGCGCCAATGTGACCCTGCCGCAAAAAACCCTGAAGCACCTGTTTAACATGGTGCACTTCTCGATGGCCCAGCAAGACATCCGTTACTACCTGAACGGCCTGCTGCTGGTCCTCGATGGCAACAACGTGATTGCGGTCGCTACCGACGGTCACCGCCTGGCCTTCTGCCAGGTCGCCACCGAGCAGACCTTCGCGCGCCAGGAAGTGATCATTCCGCGCAAGACCATTATCGAACTGCAGCGCCTGCTGGAAGAGAACGACGAAACCGTCCAGCTCGACATCGCCGGCAACCAGGTCAAGCTGACCTTTGCCGACATCGAGCTGATCTCCAAGCTGGTGGAAGGCAAGTTCCCGGACTACACGCGCGTGATCCCGAAGGGTTACACCAACGAATTCACGATCGGCCGCGATGAGCTGCTGCGCTCGCTGCAGCGCGCCGCCATCATGACCAGCGATAAATTCAAGGGCGTGCGCTGCATCATCAGCCCGGGTGTGATGAAGATCAGCTCCACCAATGCCGACCAGGAAGAAGCAGTGGAAGAACTGGAAATCGACTACGGCGGCGACAGTGTCGATATCGGTTTCAACGTTACTTACCTGCTGGACGTGCTGAACAACCTGAAGTGCGACCAGATCAACGTCGCCCTCGGTGATTCGAACTCGTCGGCGCTGATCTCGATCCCCGACAACACCGATTTTAAATACGTTGTCATGCCGATGCGTATCTAGGTTTCAACGCAATCAAGGCCGATGCGCGGCCAACACCGCGCCATCACCAACGTCATTCCCGCGCAAGCGGGAATGACACCGCAGCCCAGTAACACGTTACATAGAGAAAGCAGTCAATGTCCGCTATTCCAGAAGAGATTCCAGCACCAGTACCGGCCAAAGTCGAAGAATACGGCGCCGCCTCCATCCAGATCCTCGAAGGCCTGGAAGCGGTCCGCAAGCGTCCCGGCATGTACATCGGCGACACCTCGGACGGCACCGGCCTGCACCACCTGGTATTCGAAGTGCTGGACAACTCGATCGACGAATCGCTGGCCGGCTACTGCACCGAGATCCACGTGACCATCCACGCGGACAACTCGATCTCGATCACCGACAACGGCCGCGGCGTACCGACCGGCCTGAAAATGGACGACAAGCACGATCCGAAGCGTTCGGCGGCCGAAATCGTCATGACCGAACTGCACGCCGGCGGCAAGTTCGACCAGAACTCGTATAAAGTTTCGGGCGGTCTGCACGGCGTGGGCGTATCGTGCGTGAACGCGCTGTCGAAAACCCTGAAACTGACCATCCGCCGCGACGGCAAAGTCCACTTCATGGAATTTGCCCGTGGCGTGCCGGTGGACCGCGAACTGGAAATGCGCGACGGCTTTGCCGTATCGCCGATTAAAGTCATCGGCGATACCGACAAGCGCGGTACCGACGTCCACTTCTGGGCCGACGAAACCATTTTCGGCAACGTGGAATTCCACTACGAAATCCTGGCCAAGCGTATCCGCGAGCTGTCGTTCCTCAATAACGGCGTCAACATCCGCCTCTCCGACCAGCGCACCGGTAAGGAAGACATTTTCGCCTTCGAAGGCGGCACCCGTGGCTTCGTGGAATACATCAACAAGGCCAAGACCGTGCTGCACCCGACCGTGTTCCAGGCCACCGGCGAGCGCATGTCGGACCAGAACACCAATATCTCGGTGGACGTGTCGATGCAGTGGAACGATGCATACAATGAACAGGTACTGTGCTTCACCAATAACATTCCGCAGCGCGACGGCGGCACCCACCTGACCGGCCTGCGCGCGGCGATGACCCGCGTCATCAACAAGTACATCGAAGAACACGAGTTCGCCAAAAAGGCGAAAGTGGAAATCTCCGGCGACGACATGCGCGAAGGCTTGACCTGCGTGCTGTCCGTGAAAGTGCCCGAGCCGAAATTCTCATCGCAAACCAAGGACAAGCTGGTGTCGTCCGAAGTGCGCGGCCCGGTCGAAGAAATCGTCGCCAAAACCCTGGCCGACTACCTGCAGGAAAAACCGAACGACGCCAAGATTATCTGCGGCAAGATCGTGGAAGCGGCACGCGCGCGCGAAGCGGCCCGCAAGGCCCGCGACCTCACCCGCCGCAAGGGCGTGATGGACGGCCTGGGCCTGTCGGCCAAGCTGGCCGACTGCCAGGAAAAAGACCCGGCCCTGTCCGAACTGTACATCGTCGAGGGTGACTCCGCAGGCGGCTCGGCCAAGCAGGGCCGCGACCGCAAGTTCCAGGCCATTTTGCCGCTGCGCGGCAAGGTGCTGAACGTGGAAAAAGCGCGCTTCGAAAAAATGTTGTCCTCCGAGCAGATCACCACCCTGATCGCCACGCTGGGCACCTCGATCGGCCCGGACGAATTCAACGTCGAAAAACTGCGCTACCACCGCATCATCATCATGACCGATGCGGACGTCGACGGCGCCCACATCCGCACCCTGCTGCTGACGCTGTTCTACCGCCAGATGCCGCAACTGGTCGAACGCGGCCACATCTACATCGCGCAACCGCCGCTGTACAAGGTCAAAGCCGGCCGCGACGAGCGCTACCTGAAAGACGACGCCGAAGAAGCGACGTACATGATGAACGTGGCCCTGAACACCGCCGCCCTCACCCCGCGCGAAGGCGCCAACCCGATCGTCGGCGAGCCGCTGGCTGAACTGGTACGCCAGTTCAACCTGGCCAACGTCATCATGACGCGCCTGACGCGCGTGATCGACCGCGCCGCGCTGACCGCCATCATGACCGGCGTCACGCTGAACCTGGACACGCTGGAACTGGCCGAAGTCTCGGCCCGTGCGCTGCAGGACAACATCAACGACATCGCGATCAAGGTCTCGGTGCGCTCGGACGAACTGTCCGAGAAGCACATGCTGTGGATCGAACGAATGCACCACGGTAACGTCAAAGTCAGCGCCATCGACGCCGACTTCGTCCAGAGCGCCGACTACCGCGTACTGGCCGACGCCGCCGCCACCTTCACCGGCCTGCTGGGCGAAGGCGCGTACGTGCGCCGCGGCGAAGGCGAGCGCACCAAGGAATCGGCCGTGACCGACTTCCACCAGGCCATGGGCTGGCTGCGTGACGAGGCCGAGCGCGTGGTATCCAAGCAGCGCTATAAAGGTCTGGGCGAGATGAACCCGGATCAGCTGTGGGAAACCACGATGGACCCGACCGTGCGCCGGTTGTTGAAGGTGCAGATCGAGGATGCGATTGCTGCGGACCAGATTTTCACCACGCTGATGGGGGATGATGTGGAGCCGCGCCGGGCGTTTATTGAGAATAATGCGTTAAGGGCGGGGAATATTGACGTGTAAGTACCGCAAAGCTGTGGCATTGAAGGCGCTCTGTTGAGCGCCTTTCAGACTGATGACAAACCCCGTTCTTCCGCGAAGACCGGGGTTTTTGTTTTTCTGAATCGTGTTGCCTACAACATTTGAGGATCATCGTCGCAGATGAATCCGCCACATCAGACCGTTCATAAAGACGAGCAGTACCACCATTGCCGCAGGCTCGGCAACCTGCAGCGTTAAAAAGCATAAAGAAGGATGCCTTTTCGAGTAGATGGCAATTTTTTCATGTTCTGATAAGCGGAGGCCAATAGTGCCTGGACTTGCACTTTGGCGGCTCCACGATAGAGCACATAGCGATGTCCATGCCGCTGTTTGGCATCGGCGAAGTTGCGCTCTACCGTTTCTTTGCGTCGTCAGTATAGCTTGTCCTTTAGCAGTGAGGCGATTGGTGTCGATCAATCCTTGTAGTGCTGCCAGATGTGGCGCGTTACGATCTTGGCCCTTTTACGGCTACTGGTGCATTGTTGACGCATCGAATCAACCTGTGAAGCAAGATTTTGGGTGCCTTGCCATTGGTAAATCTTACCCACGCTGACAGAGTGAAGTTACAATCCATAAATGATTCAAAAAAACGCCACGCAGGTAGTTATCTTGGTCAAATGAAAGGAAGACGAATTTGGCTACTCAAAATAATTTGCACTTTGATGTCAGCACCGGCCTCAAGCGTGTGCTTGGCCGAGAGCTCATCACGGATGATGAAGTAGCGATCTTCGAGCTAGTTAAAAACTCTTTCGATGCTGGCGCAGACTGTGTACATCTGTATTTCGGGGACGATTCAATCGTAATCGCCGATAACGGCGCAGGCATGTCGTACGAAGACCTCACTGACAAATGGCTTTTCGTTGCCTACTCTTCCAAGCGCAGCAGCCGCTCTCCGGACGACTTCCGCAACCTCGCCGCAGATCGTCGGAACTATGCAGGTAGCAAGGGCATCGGTAGGTTCTCGTCTGACCGTCTGGGGGAAGAGGTGATTCTACAAAGTCGCCCCAAAGGCACTCCCGAGAAAGTCCATCGACTAACTGTTGACTGGGAGTTGTTCGAAAAAGATGCGAAGGAGCGTTTTGAAAACGTACCAGTCCATTATGCCGAACAGAACGGGTTCCAGCTGCCTAGTGAGTTGAATAAATTTGAGTCAGAACTCAAACATGGAACCGTCGTTAGCATTCAACGGCTTCGACGGCCGTGGCCGCGCCAACGCATTTTGGATCTTAAAGCTTCGCTAGCTAAGCTTATTAACCCGTTTGGTGAACAGACCGACGGTTTCGGTATTCATATTACCGCGCCAGACGAAGTGGGAGAGGACCGTCGACTTTTCACTTCACACGCAAAAACGGAAGAGGAGCCACTCTCTAAAGATATCGTTAACGGTCAGATCGGTAATTTTATTTTCACCACGTTGCAGGATAAGACTACATTTATTCGAGTAACCATCAGTGGTGACGAGCTTTACACGACACTTACTGATCGGGGTGAAGTAATTTACAAAATTGCTGAGCCAAACCCTTATTCGCATCTCGCCGATGCGGACTTCAAATGCGAAATTTATTATCTAAATTTGTCGGCAAAGACTACTTTTGCACGGCGGGTGGGCTTGCCTTCTGTGCAATTCGGTTCAGTCTTCCTTTTCAGGAACAATTTCAGAGTCTTTCCGATCGGTGAAGATGGCGATGATTGGTTTGGTTTTAATCGGCGCAAGCAGCAAGGTTATGCACGGTTCCTAGGCTCCCGCGAAGTCATTGGTCGAGTTGATGTTTCCGGATCGGATGAAGATTTTCAGGAAGCATCGAGCCGCAATCAAGGCCTTATTGAGACGCCCGCAGTTGAGCAATTGCACAAAGCAGTGATGGAACATTGCCTGAAGCGTTTAGAGAAGTATGTGGTTCCTGTGTCCTGGGTCGATAAGCCAGATGCTAACACCGACGATCTTTCACGACTGATGACAGATCCTGGGCGAGCACGGGTGACTGCCGCCGTCGCCAACCTTGTCGACAACGATAAGGTACGACTGATTGACTACAGCAAAAGCCTCGTTGATTTAATCAATGAACGATCAGGTGATTTCGAAACATCGCTGGTTAGTTTACGAGCAATCGCCGAGAAAACCGCGGACGTAAAAATGATTGAGCGACTTGATGTCGCCGAACGTCGCTTCGATGATCTAAAAAAATCTGAAGCTGACGCACGGCGTGTTGCAGACAAGGCGCTGGCGGTCGCGGAAGCTGCAAATCTTCGAGCATCTACTGCCGAAGCAGAGGTGGAAACGGAAAGGCGGCGCGCGCATTTTTTGGAAACCTTCGTCACGGTCGATTCAGCAACGATACTGAATTTGCATCATCAGGTAACTATCTATGCGGTAGACATTGCACAGCAGATTGAGAATTTTCTGATTGAAACCGCTGATCAGACATTAATCTCACGCGATACTGTTCTTAAGACTTTAGAGCAGATGGCTTTTCTTAATAGAAAAGTAATGTCGGTAACTAAATTTGCTGCGAAAGCAACATTTAAACTAGATTCAGAAAAGATCGAAACCGATCTTGCTGCATTTATCTATGATTATATAGAGCAGATTGCACGCACTACAGGTAGTGCTCGTTTGCAAATTTCAGTGGAAAATAATCATCCGGGAATAAAATTAAGATTTAACCCGATAGATGCTTCCATTATCGTGGATAATATTATCAGCAACGCTCGAAAGGCAAAATCCTCTAGCATTAAATTTGTTTTAACTCGTGAGGATAAAAGTGGATTAACAATTCATGTAAGTGATAATGGGCGAGGACTGGCATCAGGTACAAATCGGTCACGCATCTTTGAGATGGGATATACGACAACGCAGGGCTCCGGTCTGGGTTTGTATCACGTGCGCCAAGCTTTAGGAGAAATGGGAGGCAGTATCGAAGTGGATGAAAACGCGACAAAAGGTCTAGCTTTTGTTATTAAGATCGGCGCTCCAGGAAAAAAACAATGAGGCTCGATTTCAATGTATTGTGGGTAGACGATCAACCAGATCGCATTGCTGCGCAAAGTAAAAGTATTGGTTTAAAAATGGCTGCCGAGGGTTTCAACTTCAGCCCACGTTACTGTCAGACAATTGATCAGGTTGAAGCAGTCATATCCGAAGACGTCTTCACTGATGAGGTCGATTTAATACTTGTCGATTGGGACCTTGGAAATGATACACACGGGGAAGACGCGATTGAACGTATTCGCCAAATCGTACAATACAAAGACGTAGTCTTTTATTCCGGTCAGGCAACTGTTATTGAGCTGAGACAGAAGGCGTATGAGCGAAAGCTTGAGGGGGTCTACTGCGCCGGCCGCGATGGGTTAATTGACGAAGTGATTGGGGTATTTGAATCCTTGATTAAGAAAGTTCTTGATCTCGATCACACGCGTGGAATCGTTATGGGTGCTACAAGTGACATCGATCACATGGTGCAAGTTTGTTTGACTTTAGCGCACGATAAATTAGATGATCCAGGCAAGGCCGAATTCTTGACAGAGGCGATGAAGCGTGTAACGGAAAAAGTTAAGCAATTGGCCAAACGTGGTGAAAAATTACAGGCTGCGCCAAGTATAGAAGGCCTGTTTAAAGCGCATATGCTTTTCACTTCGGATGATCGCCTGCGAATGCTAGCTAATGTACTTAGCATGGATTCCTTTACGGCCCACGCTGCTAGCGTCGACGCTGTTAAGGCGTATAGGGAAGGCGTGGTAACTGGCCGCAATACCCTTGGACACGCAGTTTTGGTTCCTCAAGGCAAACCCAATAGCGTATTGGATGAGGCGGGCAAGCCCGTTGACATTGAGGAGATGCGAGAGCTTCGAAAGCTGATATTAATTCTGCGCGCTGAGTTTCGGAGCCTGTTGAGCGGCATGCAAACCTGATGCTTCAATAGCTTTAAAGGCGGTGGATGTAACAGGCTCATCTTTGAGAAGCTCAGTCAATGTTTTACCAATTGCACGGGCCACAAGTGGCGGTACCGCGTTTGCCACTTGTGTAAACCGCGGAACCTCCTGCTTACGGCGGTGGCCGCCCGTGGTGTATTTGCCTTGGAATGAATACCAATCTGGAAAAGATTGTAGTCGTGCGTTTTCCCGCACCGTGAGTGTACGTGCCTCAGAATAGTGTAGTAAGTCATCTGGCATGCTTGTGATTGTCGGAGAAGGCCGATCTGGATCCAACACGCGCAAAGCCATTTTCTTTAGACCGAATCGCGCGCGCATCTCAGCTCCGATACTCGTATTTAGTCGGCCCTCGGAATGGCTCAGCTGTATAATCGATTTAAATCTCACTGCTATTTCCTCGGCATGACGTGCCAGACGCAAGTCGGTTGGAGCTTCGCAGCCTGCATTCATCAGTTTTTGGTAGTGGGTTTCGGGACCAGAGTAGCACGTCTCTTGGAAGCCTTTGCTCTCGATCGACAGCCGAGTTCCATTGCGGCTGACCTCAAGATCAGAGATTGCTGCTCCTGAGGATACGGGTGCCGTCAGTCGGAGTGAACGTAAAAAATTTGGAAGCCGGTTTTGAAGATGAACGAAGGGGTCTGGTGCGTTCAAATCCGATCGTATAGCGAGGATGAAGTAACGTGTTCGGGCTTGCGGCACACCGAAGATCGACAGATTGAGCAGTTTTTCGTGGACCGTGTAGGCAGTCGAGAGCCGTGCCTTTAAAGCTTGAGAAAAATTCTTGATTTCATCCCCGTCGCTAAAATCTTGGGTGAACCCACGAACATTTTCTATGAGGACCGCCTTGGGCTTGATAATGTCGACCAGATTCAAATAGGACGCAAATAACTGATTACGCGGATCGTCATGCTGCCGGCGGCCAGCAGCGGAAAATCCCTGGCACGGTGGCCCACCAACGAGCACGTCAACAGTGCCTGAAAGTTGTTCAAGCTTTTCTCGGTGTTTTTCCAGGAGTTCGACGATGCCGATTGGCTCTTGGGGAAGCCAGCGTGGCCATACGTATTTATACGGCGAACCCTTTGCCAGCAGGTTCGCTTTCAGAGTGGCGAAGGCAAATTTGTCACGTTCGATAGCAAAGCGCCCCTTTAAGCCGGCCTGCATCAATCCGAGGGAGAGGCCGCCGCACCCCGCAAAGGCATCAATGAACGTTAGTGGTTTGGCGGATGATCTCGGCATTATTTGCATTTCCTTCAAGTTCGTGGACTACCCAATTATGCCCGCGTCAGCGTCGGATAGCCAGGCCCGAAGTGGTGTTTTCCAATCAGAACTTGGGTAATTCAAAAGCGGCTGGCCTCGATTGTGCCCGGACTAATAAGTGGGAGGTGCCGTGGACTCCGGCTCTACCGCACCCATTACACCTGCCCAGCGCGGCAATTTAGCAGGCGGAAGCGGAACAACTAAATCCAGCCTGCTCAGCTTCAAGTCTGGATTGATTTTCAACGCGTCAGAGACAGACTCGTAACGCTGGCTGCGCTCTAAATCCAAATGTACTCCCAGCGCGGTTAACGCGGCTTTTGCATCTTTGTTAGCTCCTGCCCAAATACCTTCATCGAAAAGTATCCATAGCGAATTTGCGCATTTTTGACTTCCAAATTTCACCCCTTCTTGACGTAGCATCAATGCCTCTGCATGACGACCATTGACCTCCGCACTCATCGCTAGTTCGTACGCGGCAGGACCGTGGCCTTGCTTGAAAGCGCAAAGCTGCATTTTTTCCTCGTCTTCGAAACGTCGCGCTTTAGCGTAAGCACTGGCGAGAGCCATCTGTGCCTCTGGGCTACCGAGCTCCGCTGCTCGAAGATAATAGGCCCACGCAAGATCCTTATCTTGTGGCAATCCTCCATGCCCATACTCATATGCGACGCCCAAATCGTAGAATCCCCACGGCTGCCCTGCCTTGACCGCCAGGCGTTCGATTTCGATTGCCTTTTCCGGTACCGGATCGAGAACATTATTAGTATCAAGACCGCCTAGCCCATTCAGGTAGAAGTGAGCCATCAATGCTCTGGCGCCCCAGTCCCCCATGTCAGCGGCGGTACTTACATCTTTCACGATCCTCGCGTTTTCCTCGCGTGTGAGCTCCCAGGCCTGTTTGCTGCGCCATAGCTTGCGCGCCTCAATATACAGACGGTAAGCGCTGGGCTCGCGGTAAGACGGCATATGGTCCTTCCACCGTCCGCATCTCGGCAGCGGATCGGATAGGCTGAATTTCTTGAATCCGTACGGTATGTCATGCAAGGCTTTCTCCTGCAAAAGTTCGCGAAGATAAAAAAAACTCGCCGCCAGCACGACAACCACTGCAAGTATCCAGACTCTGCGGGGCGATAAGGCCTTCATGGTTAGATGACCGGGAAGCCAGGCTCGCGGTCAACATAAAATGGTAATAGCTGACTGTTCAGCATTTTACCGACCTTCATCAATGCCTTGTTTTTTGACGCGATTTCGTCCCACTTGTTGAATGTGTCTTTCATGTTCCCAAATGCGTCTGGTCCCGGCATTTTCGTACATTGGCTGAACAAATCCACACGCAACCTATAAGCGACGTCATGGGCATCACTCAGCACGTTGAGTTCGCTGTCCAATGCCATACTTCGCAAATTCAAATTAGCAGAGCCAATTGTGAAAGCTGCATCATCAACGACTGCGACCTTCGTATGGATATAAATTTCTTCGTAATCTGAAGGCTCTAATTTTCGTTCGATTTCAGCGCACGTCCAGAGAGAACCCATAAAGACCTTGATACCCTGGATGCTCAATTCCTTCGGCGTAATCTTCCTGCTAGCTTTCAGCTTGCGCGCCTTTTCAACAGATTCTTGATGCTCAACGCGCATGGATTCGCTCAGTCCAAGGGTGCTGGCCACGTCGTATGTCGGCAGGTCCATGCCTGTCTTTTCCGGCGTGGAAGTAAGCATGAAGACATATATGGGCTCGACATAACCGGCCTTTCGCAACTTTCCTGCACAGTCAACAAGGTGCTTTGCCCAAGGTTCGTACTGCACGTACTGGTTTTGGATAAACATGTAGTGAAGCATCTGCCGCGTGAGGTTGGCATAGCACTCTTTTATGCATTTTTCCCCATGTAGTGGCTGTGTGCGCAGTAGCTGCAAGTTGTGATTTCCGCTGGGCAGATTGAACGCGCTTAGCGGTATCTTGTTGCGACGCGCGATAAACTCCGGGTCCATCTCATTATGCATCCAGTCGCCAGCCTTTTTGAACGGGTTGGGAGGCCGCAATGACGCGGGAAGTTGGACGAACCAGCAGAGTTCGGTGAATATGGAACTGGGGCGTGTAGATTCACTCCACGCTTGGCAGAAATTATGATTGAGATCGTAAAGAATTGGGCCCAGCACCCTGCAAGAGACGTCCTGATAAGGCTTCGTCACATAGCTGTTCTGATCGATATATGACTGCACCGCACGTTCCTTGTCCCGTTGCTGGGCCTCGGTCAGACGATAGTTAGGTCCCTCGAAATATTGTCCTTGTTTCCAGGCTTTCTTTTGAAGCTTTCCATGATCCATTGTGTAAAACCGCTCGCGACGTATATCTCTGAACTTATGCTCCTTGGTGTCCCAAAAGTCGGTAATCGAGTTGTGGCCCATCACGTACCCCTTAGCTAGCTTGGGGGTTTCATAATCAATCAACAGCATCTTTTGGTGGTGCGAGATGTACATTTTCGTCATGTTGGCAGAGGGATTCCAAGGAGCAGTCTCATCTTCCAGGCCTTGGGTAAGGAATTTGGTCGGCACGTTACGTACATGTAAATGTATATTCGGTATTTCGTCCGCACAAACCTTCGCATACCAATCCGCGTTGTAAGCTTGATGCGATTCGCTGTAATACGCATTGATGAGACCATCTATGCTGGGAAACATCGTGCCATAAAAGCCTGGATTATTTTTCATCAACATGTGAGAAGCCATGTCGTCATGCCAGACGAGCAATCGCACCTTCACGGGATTTTTCTTCCTCGTTGCAATCCGCTTTAGTAAATCGCCGTAGCGCATTCCGTCTTCCGCGGTCGCACCACGCACAAGTACCATCCCAGGATCGAAGCCCCACGTGATGATGTCCACACTGTTCCGCGCGCTGGCAACATCTTTTGCTACCTGTCTGAACACATCCTCACCGCAGATTAATGGCTCGATAGAGCAACGATATCGTGGGTAATAAACCGGTTGGGGGACATGGACAAACCACGATTGCGCAAGACACTGATACGGTGCTGCATTGCTCCTGTAAGACAGAGCCTTGTGATATAGACCTGCGTTGGAGTTCATACCCGACATGGCTCTGCCCTTTCGACCGGATAAATTTATACTTGGGAGGGCCCGCCACCAATGCTCATTGCTGCATTGGCCAGCACTCTACTTTGCTCAAGAGAGGCGTGATCTTCGTTAATCGATCCGCCCTCGTTGACGTAACCGTGGAAGCCCATGCCGGCATTCATCTCATGCTTTTCGTTTTGGGGATTAGGGGCAATGGCGAAGCGGTTGCCGTTGGGTAGCTCTATCTGATACTCGGATTGCATATCCACATCATGTTTAAAAGTCATATTGCCGTTTTCATCGAACTTCCCCTGCTCTGCCAATTTCCCATCCTTGAAGAGCTTGTAGGGCAAGCCGCCAGTGGCCCGACCGCCAGCGGCGGGATGACTGTTCAAGTGAAAAGTGCCCTGTCCTTCAAGCTTCTGTTGCGGGGGCAGCACAAGCGCCATGTCCATGTTTTGGGGTCCGACGAACTGATGCTCCGCCGCATGAAAAACCAGATTGCCGTTGGTGCCAAGTTCGATGCCACCGGCTGTAAATTTTACGTAACTGCCACCGCCATTGACGGTCACATCCTCCTGGGCGCCGATGTTGATGCTGTTAGCGGTGTGGGTGATCTTGAGCTTGGCAAGGATGTTGATGCTTTCCGACAGCGCACGTATATCGATGTCGCCTCCAGCTGCGACCAACCGCATGCCTGCCTTATGCGCAAATAGCCGTAGCGCCTTACGAACACTGACAAACACGCTTCGGCCAGTGGCAACAGAGAAGTCCAGGCCGGAGGTAATGACGGTATGCTGACGGCTGGCGACGTGAGTGCTGCCACCCGTTGAGGTTTCAATGCCAGCAGGACTTGCGAGAACCAAATGAGGATGTTCCAATTGAGGAAATTTCCCCGTTGCAGTACCCTTGATATCGTCATTCTGGACACGGACACTATCGGCCACTTTTGCCTGGTCTTCGTCTTCTTGCGCCTTTGCGCCCAGGGCGAGCTCTGCGAGCGCGCCGTGCTCGTTTTGTGCGGCAGTCAATCTTTGCAAGGTTTCACTCAAATCCTTGACCGGTGATGCTTCCGGTTGCCGACTTTCGGTTGTGATGAGTATCCCCTTATTGGCCCGAGCAACGCCCCAGGCACTCGTCGCCAGTTCCCAGCCTTCACCTCGACCGTCAGCAGCGCCGTCACTTCTGGGTTTTGTGATGTAGCCCAGATTAAGCTGTGAATTTCCATGATCACTGCCCAACTGCGTACTGATTTCCCCTTCGGTATCGTCTAATCTGAGCCGGTTCGCCCTGCCACCGTTGATCTCCCGACTCTTCATCCCGGACAGGTACCGATTACCCGGCAGGTTTCCCATCTCGCTCAACCCCGCTGGCTCCGCCCCCTGATTAAACATCTGCCCCACAATCACCGGCCGATCAGGATCCCCACCCAGGAAATTCACCAGCACCTCCGTCCCCACCCGCGGCAACCCCACCGTCCCGCACTGCTGCAAACTCCCCGGCCCATTCCCCGCCCAATTCGACGCTACCCTTACCCATGCCGAATCGGCCTCCGTATCCGACGCCCCCGCGCCCCCAGCCGCTTCGTGGTCAACCGCGCGCGTGCCGGGAAAGCGGATCTTCACGCGGCCCAGCTGGTCGCAATGCACCTCCTCCCCCGCCGGCCCCACCACGATCGCGCTTTGCATCTGCGCGGTCGGCAGGTCGGTGCGGGCGTCGTAGGTGGGGACGATGTTTACGCCGCGCCGCACTGCCGTGAACTGGACGTGCATGCGCAATGGGCCTGACGCGACGGTATCTGCCTCCTCGCGCGAGAACGGGAAGTCGGCCGATGCCGCCCCCCAGCGGCTGCGGGCGAACAGCCTTTCCACGCGCGCGGCCAGCGCTTTGGGCAGGTTGTTCTGGGCGTGCACGCGCAGCGCGGTGATGACGAAGTCGCGTTCTTCTTCGGCATGGCCGTCCACTTCCGGGTGATCGGACAGCGTGAAGTATTCGCCGGCACAGAAGTCCCGCACGCTGCCTTCGCCATGAAAACATTTCGATTCGTAGTCGTGGCGGCTCATGCGCAGCTGGCCCAGGCGGCACAGGTCTTCGTTGTCGTCGCCGGCGTGGGGCATCAGCACCTGGTAGTCGTCGAGGGTGGCGGCCAGCTCGTTTCCGTGTACGCCCTGGTCCACGCCGCTGACGGCATCGGCGGTCATGAAGTCGCGGCCCTGCGGGTTGCGGTAGTCCCAGCTGTGGCGCGTGACCACCCCCGGCTGCAGGGTGCGCACTGCCGTCCAGGAGGTGATGGCGTCGCGCTCTTCGGTGGCGCTGTCGCGGTGGTAGCGCACGATGCCGGCGGCGTTCTGGCGCAGGCTGTCGGCGTTGTTGAACAGGACCAGCGTGTGCATCGGCGCTTCGCCGTCACCTACGGCGCGGATGTACCAGCCGATGCCGCGCCGCTTGAGCAGGCGGCGGATGAAGGCGGCGTCCGATTCGTTGTGCTGCATCGTGAATTCGCGCCGCGGATACTCGCGCTGGGCGAATGCTTCGTCCACTTCGTGCGCGAAGCTGGTGCCGAGGATGGGGCTTTTCTGGCGCCACTCGTTGAGGATGCGCTGGACGATCTCCACTTCGTGCATGTCGCGGAACACGCGGGTATTGGTGCGCTTTTCCAGGATGGCCAGCGCGTCGCGCAGCACCAGCTGGTAGCTGGCCAGGCCGCCGTCGCTGTCGCCGGCGGCCGCTTCGGTGACGATGCCGCACACGGTGCGCAGGGCGCCGGTGTCGGTGACCAGGTCCAGTGCGGCTGGCACGGCGATCATCTGCTTGAGGGGCAGGTGGGCGCTGCCTGACACGCACAGCACGCGGTAGTCGATGCCGCCGCACAGCGTTTCGGTGCCCATCACGCGCTGCGGCAGCAGCATGTCGTCGTTGATCCCGCCCGGCAGGTCAAGTCGCAGGCGCAAGGGCCGGTTGCTGGTCACCAGGTCCTTGGCCAGGCCCATGAAGCTGAAAAAGTCGTCGTCCACTTGCGCTCCTCAGGTATGCAGCAGGTACATCAATTCTTCGCGATCCGGTTGTGCGGTGTGTCCAGCCTCGTCATCCACCAGGAAGGCGTCCACGCCCAGGCGGCTGGCGCCGTCGAGGCGCGGTGCGCGCATGGCGCTGCCTTCGCGCACCAGCCACACTTCCCAGGTGATGCCGGCGCCGCAGTGCAGACCGAGCATCGCGGCCAGTTGCACCGCGTCGGCGCCGCCGGGCAGGAAGCGTTCGTAGGCGCTTTCGGGCAGCGGGCCGATACGCAGGCGCACGCGCGCGTCGCAGCCGTAGAGGCGTTCTCCCAGCAGCACGCCGCTGCCCAGATCGACGTTGGCGCGGCCCAGCTGCGCCTGGTGTTCGGGCGCCAATGCTTGCCACTGGCCGACCAGCTGCTGCACCGCGAATGGCACGTTGAAGTATTCGGTGTACATGCCCGCCATCTGCGGCGCCGACACGCTGCGGCTGCGGATCTGCATGGCGTAGCGCGCCAGCGTTGCCGGCTGCACGCCATCGCACGCGGGCACGCCGGCCAGCGCCAGCAGCATGGCCAGAAAACTGTCGTCGTCGTCCGGTCCGTCCATCGCTTCGGGGCGGTGCCTGGCCCAGGCCTGGTAAAACAGTTCGGTGGCGCGGTGCGACAGCAGGTCGAGGAAGGCGCGCGGACCGCCATCGTTGTGGCTTTTTTCGTGGCGGTTGACGCATTCGCTGTAATGCAACGGCAGCACGCCCTGGCTGCCCAGCATGCCGATGAAGGCTGGCGTGAGGCGGATGCGGCCATCGCCCTCCGCACCGATGTTCTCGATCTGGTTGGGCGGGAACGCCAGCGACAGGCGGTTGCGGTAGCGCGGCGACGGCAAACGCGCCTGCGCCAGCAGCCGCACCGCCTGGAAGAATTCGAAGCTGTGCGGTTCCTCCATCAGTTCGGCAATTACGCCAGTGTCAGCGCTCCGTTGCGAGGCAGGCATCGCAGCAGCTCCTTTCCGTCCGGGTGCGACAGCACCACCAGCTGGGTAAAACTGTTGAGGTGGACGTGCAGGCCGAACACGTGGTCGAGCAGCTGCGCAAAGGCGTGGATGCCGGTGCCAGCATAGGCTTCTTCGGCTAGCCACACGCGTACCTCCACGCCGCGCAGGTAGGCGGCGCCGCGCTCCTGCTGCACCCACGCGGTGGCCGGCCGGTGCGACAGCGCGGCAATGCCGTCGATCTGCCGCTGCGAGACCACGCTGTCGGCGCGAGCGTACAGGCGCAGCATGGCGGCCAGCGCCGGCAAGCCTTCCTGCGTGAGCGAGCGGTGGTTCAGGGCCAGGTGGGCGATGAGGCCCCACTGCTGGTTGGCGCCGGTCGATTGCCGGTACGACTGCGTGGGCCGGCGCAGCAGCCGGATCGGGAAGCCGCCGGACTGCGTCTCGGTCACCAGGTCGCCACCGGCGCGGCCGTACGGCAGATCGTGCGGCACATTGCGGTTGGTGCAGGTCACGCGCACCGACGCGGTGCCGTCGTCCACCTTCAGCGGCGAGAAATCGCGGTCCACCAGCGCCAGCGACATGTCGTGGCCGGCGCCAATCGATGCCAGTTCCTCGTCGCGGTGTACGCGCCAGTAGTTACCCTCGCTGCCGGCGTGGCCCAGCGCGTAGTACGGCAGGAATTCGGTGACGGTGCTGCCCTGCGGCGTTTTGCGCAGCAGCTGCACCGAGTCCACGCTGTAGATGTCGCAGGCGTGGCCGGGGAGCTCGTCGGGCGCCAGCGGATAGCTGCTGCGGCGGTGGTTGATGCGGATCGGCGTGGCCGGCTGCGCGAACAGGTTAACCACGGGCGTGCAGCCCAGCACCAGGTTGTCGGCGGTGAGGGTGCGCAGCAGGCGCGCCACCGGGTCGTCCGGGCGCACGTCGGCCAGCGCCAGGCGCACGGTCACGCTGGTGCAGCCGGGCGGTGCGCCTTTCAGCAGCGCGGCCAGGTCGAGGTCGAAAAAATCGAACTTGTCGGCAAAGGCGAAATACTCGGACAACAGGCGGTAGGCGCCGTGTTCCGATGGGGCTGACGGCAGCAGGGCCTCGTCGTCAGCGAAACCCACCGGTGTCACCGGCACGCGTTCCAGCATCGACCACTGGTCTCCCGCCTGCACGCAGGCGCAGCGCGTGCGCATGAACAGCAGGTCGCGCACGGTGGCGCGCAGCGAGGCTTCGCCGTCGATGAATATGCGCAGGCGATCCAGTTCCAGCGTGGACAGCGCGCGGTTGGCCACCGTGCTCTCGATGGTGATGCAGATGGCCGATGCTGCATCCGGCGGCAATGGCAGAGTGGCCGGCGCCTGCAGGTAAGGCTCGAACCACGCGGCGCTAATGGCGACCGGGGCGATGGTCACATCGTAGGCGGTGCGGAAGCGGCAGGTGACGGCGCCGCGTCCCTGCGACTTCATGGCGGTGCCGCGCGGCAGGGTGGTGACGCTGTTGATCTGGTTGGCCTTGGCCCCGGAAAAATCCACGCGGGCGATAGCGCAGGCCGGCATGGGCCGCAGCAGGTGCGGGTACAGCATGCCGAGCAGCGCTTCGGTGAAGTGGGCGTAGCCTTCGTCGAGCAGCTTGGCGGTGCGGGCGTTGAGGAAGGCGGCGCCCTGCAGCAGGCGTTCGATGTGGGGATCGGCGCAGGTTTCGCCGTGGATTTGCAGGCTGCCGGCCAGCTTGGGATAGCGCGAAGCAAACTCGGCGCCGGCGCGGCGCAGCATGCTCAGTTCGCGTTCGTAGTAGGGCAGCAGTTTTTCCATCGTGGCATCCAGGGCAAGCACGGCAGCGGCGCGGTACAGGATGTCGATGATGGCATTGCTGCCGTTAGGAAATTTTGATTTACAGCAATGGCTGCTGCATGAACGAACTTTTGCCATAGCCAGTGCTCAAACCTAGTCCGAGCAAGAACAGAGGATGCGATGGAACCACTGACGTTTGGCCTCAGCCCCACCCTGCGCGACTGGCTATGCACCGCATTTGCGCGGTTCCCGCAAGTCGAACAGGTACTGGTATACGGATCGCGCGCCACCGGGCTTTATCGCCCTCAATCCGATATCGACCTGGCCGTGGTGGCGCCCACCATGTCGGCCCGCGAATTCTCCCGGCTATGGATGGCGTTGGACGATTTGCCCATCCTGTTTCGGCTCGATGTCTCGCTGTTGCATGAGGTGACAAATCCTGCCCTGCAACGCGCCATGCTGGAAGACGGCATTCCACTCTGCGAGTCCCATATCCCATAGCCACAGCGGTTGTCTAAGAATGGCGACATGAAAGCCGAAAAATCCCTCGCCACATACCGGCGGCTGCGCCAGCAGCCGTTGTGGCGATTGCTGGCCGCCGGTGGCGGTCCCACTGTGTTGGCCCTGCTGCAAACCCATTTGTACGACACCGAGCGCCGCCTGCCGGCCTCGATCTTCCACGAGCGCATCGCGCGCGACCTCGAACACTTGCGCAGTACAGGAGAGGACTGGCCGCAGACGGCGCAGGCCTATGTGGCCGGCTGGCTGGCCGAAGGCTACTTGGAGCGGCGCTACCCCAACGGCGCCAGCGAGGAGGAATACGAGTTGTCCACCTCCACCATCGAGGCGATCCGCTTCACCGCCGGCCAGGTCAAGCCGCATTCGGCGGCCACCGAAACCCGGCTGGGCCTGGTGATCGACGCGCTGGCGCGGCTGGCCGAGGATACCGACGCCGACCGCCAGCGCCGCGTGGCACGGCTACGTGCAGAACAGGAGCGGCTCGAGCGCGAGATCACTGCCATCGAGCAGGGCGTGCTGCACATCCTGCCTGAGGCGGCGGCGCTCGAACGCACGCGTGAAATCATCGTGCTGGCCGATGGTCTGGCTGGCGACTTCCGCCGCGTGCGCGACCAGTTCGAACAACTGAACCGCGACCTGCGCGCACGCATCATGGAAAACGAGGGCAGCCGGGGCGATGTGCTCGACTCGCTGTTTGCCGGCATCGACTTGATCACCGACAGCGAGGCGGGCCGCACCTTCTCCGCCTTCTGGCGCCTGCTGACCGATCCCGAGCAGTCGGCCACGCTCGACGAAGCGCTCGACCAGCTAATGGCGCGCGATTTCGTCGGCCAGCTCGACAGCCAGGAACGCAAATTCCTGCTGCGCTTGACGCCCACTCTGCTCGACCAGGGCGGCATGGTGCACGACGTGCTGCAATCGTTCGCGCGCAGCCTGAAAAACTTCGTGCAAAGCCGCGAGTTCCTCGAACAGCGCCGCCTCACCCAACTGCTGCGCCAGGCCCAGCTGGCGGCGCTGGCCATCAAGGACGAGGTCAAGGCCACCGATACGCTGCACTATTCGCTGGCCCTCGCCAGCAGCCGGCTGTCGTCGCTGTCACAATGGATGCTGCACGATCCGGCCATGCAGGCGCTGCCGTCAGCCATGCAGGTCGGCGAGGCGGCGCCGATCAACCCGGCCTCGGTGGGCGAACTGGTGGCGCAGTCCGAGATCGACTTCCGCAGCCTCAAGTCGCAAGTGCTCAAGGTGCTGGAGCTGCGGCCGCAAGCCTCGGTGGCCGACGTGCTGCGCGCCCATCCGGCAGAGCAGGGCCTGGGCAGCGTGCTGGGCCTGCTTGCGCTGGGCAGCCGCCACGGCTTGGCTGGCGGCCACACCGAAACCGCGGACTGGATCGGCGGCGACGGGCAGGCGCGCCGCGCCAGCATTCCTGTCATCTATTTTTTGAAGGAACGTGCCGATGAACTCGCCTAGCGACATGGCAAGCGGCACCGAAGCCACGCCAACCACCGCACTATTCCAGAACGACAGCGGCCAGTTGCCGCTCGATACGCGCCGGGCGCTGGTGCAACTGCTGTCCGGCCCGGCACTGGACGGCCGCCGTCACGCCAAGCTGTGGCCGGTGCTGCTGCGCGACGAGCTCGCCATCCGCCGCCAGTTGGCCGAGCTGTTCCTGGAACTGGTGATCGACCGCGACACGCAAGTGGCCTTCACCCGCCAGGCCGATACCGGCGACCTCGAGGCGCCGCTGCTGCTGCGCCGGGCGCAACTGACCTTCATCGATTCGGTACTGGTGCTCTACCTGCGCCACCGCCTCACCCAGGCCGACGCTCACGGCGAACGCGCGGTAGTGGCAATCGACGAAATCGAGGAAAACCTGGCACTGTACGAGAAGGCGGCTAGCACCGACCGTGCCGGCTTCAACAAGCGCATCCACGCATCGGTGGAAAAGATCAAGAAGCATAACATCCTGCAAAAAATCCGCGCCAGCGACGACCGCTACGAAATCTCGCCGACATTAAAACTGCTGTTTTCGGCGGAAGAAATCGCCACCCTCACCCAGTTGTACCAGCGTATGGCCGCCGGCGACCTCGGCAAGCAGCCCGATGGCAGCGCAGAAGATGATGCTGCCAAAGGAGAAGGCGCATGAACGCCCCGGTGCGTCCGGCGCTGCTGACCTCGCGCGAGCAGTTCCGCATGACACGGCTGCAAGTGTATAACTGGGGCACTTTCAGCGAACTGCACGAGGTACCGATCAGCGAACGCGGCTTTCTGATCGTGGGGCGCTCGGGCGCCGGCAAGTCCACCCTGCTCGACGCCTTTTCCGCCCTGTTGGTCCCGCCGCGCTGGGTCGATTTCAACGCTGCCGCGCGCGAAGCCGACCGTACCGGCCGCGACCGCAACCTGGTCAGCTACGTGCGCGGTGCATGGGCCGCACAGAGCGACAGCAGCTCGGGCGAATACGCCACCCGCTACTTGCACCAGGGCACCACCTGGTCGGCGCTGGCCCTGCACTACCGTAATCCCATGGGCCAGGACGTGGTGCTGGTCCAGCTGTTCTGGCTGCGCGGCAACGCCAATGGCAATACCGACGTCAAGCGCTACTTCCTGGTCCTGGAACGGCCGTTCGACCTGCGCGAGCTGGGCGACTTCGGCAGCAATAATTTCGACGTGCGCAAGCTCAAGCAGGCACTGCCCGATGCCTATGCGAAGGACGAGTTCCGCCCCTACAGCGAACGCTTCTGCCGCCTGCTCAGCATCGACAGCGAGATGGCGCTGCGCCTGCTGCACAAGACGCAGTCGGCCAAAAACCTGGGCGACCTCAACACCTTCCTGCGCGACTTCATGCTCGACAAGCCGGAAACCTTTGCCGTGGCCGACCGGCTGGTAAGCGAATTTGGCGAACTCAACGCCGCGCACCAGGCGGTGGTGACAGCGCGTCGGCAAGTGCAAGTACTTGCGCCGGCCAGGATGCGCCATGAAGATATGCGGCGCCAGCAGATGGCACGCAACGAACTGGAGGAATTACAGTCAGGGATGCATAGCTACCGCGAGCGCTTGCGCATCGGCCTACTCACCGGCCACCTGGCGGCGCTGGCCGTGGAGGCGGACGGCTACGCGGCCCAGCTGCAACGCCAGCGCGATACGTTCGACAATCGCAGCGCCGCCCTGCGCGACCTGGAAAGCCAGCGCCGCGAAGCGGGCGGCGACCAGATCGCCCACTGGGAGAGCGAAAAGGCCAGCCTGGTCGTGCAGCGCGCGGAACGCATGCGGCGCCGCAAACTGGCGGTCGATGCGTGCAACAAACTGGGCTGGACCTTCCAGTCCTCGCCGCAAGCCTTTGCCGAGCTGCTCGGCAACGCGCGCGACGAAATCGCGCAATGGGAGGCCGCTGGCGCGGCGCAGGAGCCGCTGCTGGTACTTGACCGCCAGCGCACCGACCTGGCGGCGCAACACGCCTCTGTGCTGCGCGAAATGACGTCGCTGCGGCGGCAGCCCTCGAATATCCCGGCGCCGATGCTGGAACTGCGGCACAGCATCGCCAGCGCCATCGGCGTGGCCGAAGGCGCGTTGCCGTTCGTCGGCGAACTGCTCGACGTCAAGCCCGAAGAGTCCGCCTGGCGCGGCGCGGCCGAGCGCCTGCTGCACGGCTTCGCCCTGGCGCTGCTGGTGGACGAGCAGCACTACAACGCGCTGTCGCAACATATCAACGGCGTCGATCTGGGCCGGCGCCTGGTGTATTATCGCACCGGCGTGCGCGAAGCGGCAGCACCAAAAGTGCTCAAGCCGGGTTCGCTGGTCCCCAAGCTCAACGTCAAGGACGGCCCGCATGCGGCCTGGCTCAAGGCCGAGCTGCGCCAGCGCTACGATTACGATTGCGTGGAATCGCTCAAGGCGTTCCGGGCGGCGCCGGAGCGGGCGCTCACGCGCGAAGGTCAAATCAAGCACAACCGCACACGCCACGAAAAGGACGACCGTTATTCGGTGGACGACCGCCGCCAGTGGCTGCTGGGCTTTGACAACCGCGAAAAGCTGGCCCTGTTCGAACTCCAGCACCGCGAACTGCAGCAGCAGCTGGAACAGCTCGATGCCGAGATCGCCAGCCTGAGCAAACAAATGGAAAGCAGCGCGATTCGCCTGATGTCCTGCAACACGCTGGTCAACCTGCAATGGCAGGATATCGACGCCCTGCCGCAGACCGAGCGTATCGCCGCCATCGGGCGCCAGCTCAAAGCCCTAAACGACAGCAACACCGTACTGCAACAAATCGAGGGGCGACTACGCGAGCAGGCCGACCTGGTCGACAAGGCCGCCACCTCGGTGCGCGAGACCGATATTCGCCACCACGGCGTGCTGCGTGAAATCGACAAACAACGCCAGCGGCTCGAACTGCTGCAACAAGACCCCAGCCTGATTGCGCTCACACCTCACCAGCAACAGGGCCTGGCCCAGCGCTACGCCGCCCTGCCCGACCCGGTGCTGTTGGACAAGGTGGATCACGCCGACCGCGCAGTGGGCAAGCAGATCGGCGACGACATCGGCTCGTGCAACAAGGAAATCGGCAACTGCGAAAAGCAGATCGAAGCAGCTTTCGCCGAATTCATCCGCGAATGGAAGGGCGACTCCGACGGCCTCGATGCCACCCTGGCGGCCGCCTCCGACTTCTTCGCCAAGCTGGCGCGGCTCGAAACGGACGGCTTGCCGGCGCACGAGCAGCGCTTCTTCGAACTGCTGCACACACAAAGCGACCAGAACCTCACCGCCCTGAGCAGCTATCTCAACAACTCGCGCAAGGCCATCCTCGAGCGCATGGAGCTGGTCAACGACAGCCTGCGCCAGGTGCCGTTCAACCAGACAGCCGAGCTGAGCACCTATCTGCATATCGCCCCCAGCGACCGCCAGCTGCCCGAGGTGCGCGAGTTCCGCCAGGCGATCGGGCAGGCGCTGTCGAACGCCTGGAGCGACGACCGCGACTCGGCCGAGGCGCGCTTCGTGGTGCTGCGCCGGCTGGTGGACGACCTGGCCAGCCAGGAACCGGCCAAGCGCCGCTGGCGCGAAGCGGTGCTCGACGTGCGACTGCACGTGGAATTCATCGGCCGCGAGCTCGATGCCGACAATAACGAAATCGAAATCTACCAGAGCGGCGCCGGCAAGTCGGGCGGCCAGCGCCAGAAGCTGGCCACCACCTGCCTGGCGGCAGCGCTGCGCTACCAGTTGGGCGGCAGCGACCACGCGCTGCCGGTCTATGCGCCGGTGGTGCTGGACGAGGCCTTCGACAAGGCCGACAACGAATTCACGGCGCTGGCGATGAACATCTTCGCCAACTTCGGCTTCCAGATGATCGTCGCCACGCCGCTCAAGTCGGTGATGACGCTCGAACCGTTTATCGGCGGCGCCTGCTTTGTCGATATCCGCGACCGCAAGATCTCGGGCGTCCTGATGATCGAATACGACGAGGAACGCCAGCGCCTCGACCTGCCCGACACCACCCGCGCGGAGGCTGCGCTTGAAGCTTCCCGATGAAGTGCGGCTATGGTTCGCCCGCCGCTACGCCAGCCTGCACCGGCAATGGCTGTTGGCAGCATTGGACGCGCCGACCGGCCGACCCTGGCAATTGCCGGTCACGCTCGGCATCCCCACCGAAGCGGCAGCCCTGCCCCAGCCGCAGGCAGTGCGCGCCTGGGCCGATGCCTGGCGCCACTGGCGCGGCCCGGGCCAACTGGCGTGGGTCGAACGCCGCTGGAAAATCCTGGGCGCCCAGCAACTGCCGGCCACCCTGCTGTTGGACGACCTCGACGCCGCTGCCGGCTGGATCGGGGAACGCGAACGCTGGGAGCGGGCACTGGCGCGCGGCCGGCACTTGCTGCTGCGCTGGCCGCCGCTGCGCACCACACTGCCACGCCTGTTCGACACGCTGGCCGACTCTCCGGACGCCGATTTCCAGCGCCTCCAGGACGTACTGGACTGGCTGAACACGCACGATGCAGCCGGCCTTTACCCGCGCCAGTTGCCGCTGGCCGGCATGGACAGCAAGTGGTTCGAAGCGCGCAGCGGCGTGCTGGCCCTGCTGCTGGGAGCGCTGCGCGGAGGCCGCGCCCCGACTACTGCTGCGCAAGCGGATGCTGATCCGGCTACAGTTCGCAGCGACATTTATACTCTGGCCAGCCTGCGGCGGCCGCCTGCCACCATGCGCCTGCGCATCCTCGACCCCGCACTACGTACTGTGGTCGGTGGCCTGGGGGATTTGACCGCGCCACTGGACATGGTTGCCGCGCTGCCCTGGCAACCGGCGGTAGTACTCATCGTGGAAAACCTGCAAACCGGCCTGGCCTTGCAGGATTTACCGGGAGCGGTGGCAGTGATGGGATTGGGTTACGCGGTCGGCCACCTGGCCGGCGTGCCGTGGCTGGCGCACGCGCGGTGCCTGTACTGGGGCGATATCGATACCCACGGCTACGCCATCCTGCACCGGGCGAGAATCGCGATACCGCACCTGGAATCGCTGCTGATGGACGAGGAGACTTTGCTGCGGTTCGCGCCGCTGTGGGCGCACGAGGCGGCCCCGGCGGCAGCCGAGGCACTGTCCGCGCTGACGGCGGACGAACATGCGATGTACGATGGATTGCGCAGTCAGCGCTGGGGCCAGGCGGTGCGGCTCGAACAGGAGCGCATTGCCTGGAATGTGGCGTGGCAGGCGATTCTTATTTCGTCACGCGCTCCCAACCCTCCCTTACCGCATCCTTGAACTTTTCCCAGCTCGACTGCGGGTGGTTCGACTCCCAGCTGCTGCGCAAATCCGGTTCCGCGCTTTCCCAAGGCTTGTCCTTGTAGCCGGGGTTGCCGGCCATCGATTCGCCGTAGCGGTAAGCCGGGTCGTAGTCCTGGAAGGTGCCGCCAGTGTACGAGTAGGTCTTCTCCCAGTGCGAGCGGAAGTAGGCCGGGTCGCTGGCGCTGTCGTCGCCGCGCAGGATGTTCAGGCTGTCCTGGTTCGGTGTGGCCACGTCGCGCGGGTAGATGCGCATGCCGCTGCGCTGCACGGTCGGCTCCACCGAGATCGGCGGCGCCAGGCCTTCGATCACCGGTGGCAGCTCCTCGCCGCGTTGCAGCGAGCCGGTGGTGGCCAGCTGCTCGGTGCGGGCGAAATCGACCGCCTCTTCGCGCGGACGAATGCCGTGGTATTCAGGCACGGCGGTCTGCTGCGAGTTGAGCGTGGTCTGCTGCATGCCGGTGCCGCTGCGCAGCGCGTCGGCGCCGGTCCACCCGCTGGCGCGCCACATGGTTTCGTGCTCGTCGATGTCGATCGGGTTGAAGTCGTCGATGATGTCGGCGGCGCGTTCGGCGGTTTCCTGGCTGGTGGTGTTGATGGTCAGTACCACGTGGCCGCGATTCAATGCTTCCGCATAGATGCTGCGGTCCGCGTGCTCGCGGCCCAGCAGGTCGCTGAACATGGTCTTGATGCTGCCGAGGATGGATTCGTCGTCGTTGATGTGATGGGTGCCGGCAACGCCGACGGAATCGCTCACACGGATGGTGTCGCGGTCATAACCGCTCAGTATCAGTTCGTCCTTGGCACGGTTGGCTTCGGCACTGGTTTCGAAAACAGCTGCGAGTACGTGTGTCATGATGGTCTCCCTGGGTTTAGACGCATGAGGTCGGTTGCAATACCAGTCTACGTGTTACGGCTTGAGTTTAGCGCTCGTTTGCCAATAAGAAAGCACGTTTTAGATCACGCAGACGGGCTTGCAGATCTGCACCTTCGCTGGCGCGAAGGCGCCGTGTTTTATGCCGTCAGCAGTTGTTGCTGCAAGGCCTTATTGAAGGCCGGAATGTCGTCCGGCTTGCGGCTGGTGATCAGGTTGCCATCGACCACGACCTCGGCATCCTCCCACGCCGCGCCAGCGTTGCGCAGGTCGCCTTTCAGGCTGGGCCAGCTGGTCAGCTTGCGGCCGTCCACCAGGCCGGCGTCGATCAGGGTCCACGGACCGTGGCAGATCGAGGCGATCGGTTTGCCGGTGGCGCCGAAATCGCGGATGAAGGCGATCGATGGTTCCGACAGGCGCAGCGCGTCCGGGTTGGCCACGCCGCCCGGCAGCACCAGGGCGTCGTAGTCGCCGGCGTTGGCTTCTTTGACATCGCGTTCCACCGCGAACTGGCGCGAGGCCGTCAGGTGCTCAAAGCCCTGCACCTGTTCGCCCTTGGCTTTCGGCGAAATCAGCGTGACCTCGGCGCCATGTTCTTCCAGGAACTGGCGTGGCTGCTCGTACTCGACCTGTTCGACGCCGTCGGTCATCAGGATGGCGATGCGCTTGCCGGACAAGCTGCCGTTGTTGGGCGTATTCATGAAGTCCTCCGTGAGTGGGATAGGGCCTATCAAGATGCCACGCTCTACCTGCGATGCCTGTGCGCGGACGAACATTGCGGGCGCCTTGCGCCCATCTTGCGCCCCCGGGGCCGCTATAATCGCGGGATGTTCATGCTTCGTGGAAAAACCATGCCTGTACGCCTCCCTGCCCTGATGTCCGCCGCGCTGCTGGCCTGCGCGTTGCCGACGGCTGCGGCAGGCGAATTGGTCATGGTGGCGCCGCAGGAATCGACCATGCCGCTTGCCCGCTTCGAGCATGGCGTGCTGGCGGGCGGCATGCTCAAGGACGTCGGTGACGCGCTGGCGCAGCGCCTGGGCCGCCAGCCGTCGTACGTGGCCGCGTTCAACAAAGAGGTCAAGCCGCTGCTGTCCGACGGCCGCGCCGACTTGCTGTGCCACGTGATGCCGGCGTGGATCGACGGCGACTACCAGTGGACCTCGCCGCTGTTTCCCGATGCGGAAGTAATCGCCGGCCAGCGCGACGCTAAGCCGCTCGCGTCGCTGAAAGACTTGCGCGACAAGCGCGTGGGCACGGTGGTCCACTACCGCTACACGCGCATCTCGCAAGTGCTGGGGCCGCATTTCATGCGGGTCGATGCGCCCACCATGGAACTGAACCTGCAAGCGATGGTCAAGGGCACGGTGCCGTACACCATCCTCAGCGAAACCACGCTGGCCTACCTGCGACGCAACAACACCGCCCTCACCGTGCAGACGCAGCTGGTGTTCGCCGCCTTCAAGACCCACTGCGCGGTCTCGCGCAAAAGCCGGGTACCCTTCCTCGACATCAACAACGCGCTCGACGACATGGCGCGCGAAGGCATGATCGACCAGATCGTCGCCCGCTACCGCTAAGACCGTCCGTTTTGACCTGGATCAAGGATTTTCATGCTCCTGATCAATACACTTCCTCCTGTTACTAAACGACCCGTAGAAATATGCCGTGTGGCATAGGGCGTACACCCCGAGCGGCAGATTATCGCCACGGGCGGCGCCCACATACTCTGTCGCGCCGGCAGCAATGCACACGCTTGCCGGCCAACCGAGAGCAGGTTACTTTTAAAGGAAGTGAAAATGAGCAAACTGATCGCCGCAGCAGCCGTACTGGCAACCCTGACCTTGAACATTGGCGCCGCGACGGCGCAAGAGAGCCCCTGGCAAGTGCGCGCCCGCGCGGTGTACCTCGATCCGGCCGACAAGTCGGCGCCGGTGGCGGGCGTGGGCGCGTCGGACCGTATCACCGTGAGCGACAAGACCATTCCCGAAGTCGATATCTCGTACTTCTTCACGCCCAACTGGGCGGCCGAGCTGGTCCTCACCTATCCGCAAAAACACGATGTGTACCTTGACGGCGGCAAGATCGGCACCTTCAAGCACCTGCCGCCGTCGCTGCTGCTGCAATACCACTTCACCAACAGCACGCCGCTCAAGCCCTACCTGGGCGCCGGCATCAACTACACGCGCATCTCGAGCGTAAACCTGCTGGGCGGCGGCGCCGACCTGGAGAACGACAGCTTTGGCCTGGCGGTGCAGGCAGGCGTGGACTACCAGCTCGACAAGAACTGGTCGCTGAACTTCGATGTGAAAAAAGTGCAGATCCGCAGCGACGTGTTCATCGGCGGCGCCAAGGCCAGCCGCGTGAAGGTCGATCCGGTGCTGGTCGGCGTGGGTGTCGGTTACCGCTTCTAAGGCCACTGCGCGTGGGCGCTATAATGGGGCATCCCGTTTGCCGTCAAGAATGGAAACACGCCCATGCGCAAGACACTGATCCTCCTGATGCCGCTGCTGTTGACGGCCTGCGTCGATGATTCCGCCTCGTACTTCGTTGATGGCAAGGCCGGCAGCCATGCGCTGACCGTGCACCGCGCCCAAAAATACTTCTGGAGTAATGTCACCACGGTCGAGCTGATCATGCAGCGCCTGCCCGACTGCATGCGCCGTTTCGAACTGACCGATCTGCCCGCTGACGAAGTGGAAATCGAAGTGCTGTCCGGCGGCGACAACGTCTGGACCCTGCGCTCGGGCAGCGAACTGTGGCAGGTGGAATCGCAGACCTGCACCATGTATCCCGACGTCAAGGGCGACGGCGGCGAACTGATCGGCGTGTTCCGCGACGACGGCGGCAAGTTCGTGTTCGAGGAGGCGGTGCTGGAGCCGGTCCCGGTTACGGTCCCGGCAACCCCGGCACCAGCACCGGCGCAATAAGCTAGCGGCTCAGGGCAACGCGCTGCGGTACCAGGCGCATACGCTTTGCCACGACGGCACCACCGTCCCCACCCAGCCTGAACCGGCTCACCAGCTCCGCCAGGTTCCCCGCCTGCTCCTGCATGCTGCCGGCCGCAGCGGCAGCCTGTTCCACCAGCGCAGCGTTTTGCTGCGTCACCGAATCCATCTCAGTAATCGCCATGTTGACGTGGCCGATCCCCGTGCTCTGCTCGCTCGATGCGTCGGTGATCGCCGCCATGATCTGCGTGACCTTCGAGACGCTGGCCACCACCTGGTCCATCGTGGTGCCGGCCTCGGCCACCAGCGCGCTGCCGGCGCTGATGCTGTCCACCGACGAGTTAATCAGTTCCTTGATCTCTTTTGCCGCCGCTGCCGACCGTTGCGCCAGGTTGCGCACCTCGGAAGCGACTACCGCGAAACCACGGCCCTGCTCGCCGGCGCGCGCCGCTTCCACCGCCGCGTTCAGGGCCAGGATGTTGGTCTGGAAGGCGATACCATCGATCACCGAGATGATATCGACGATGCGGGTGGCCGAGGCATTGATGGTTTCCATGGTCTGCACCACCTGCGACACCACCTTGCCGCCCTGCGCCGCCACGCTCGAGGCCGACTGCACCAGGTTGTTGGCCTGCACTGCGTTGGCGGCGTTCTGGGTCACAGTGGAAGTCAGTTCCTCCATCGATGCGGCCGTTTCTTCGAGCGAGCTGGCCTGCGATTCGGTGCGGGCCGACAAGTCCATATTGCCGCTGGCGATCTCGCTCGAGGCGGTGGCGATGGTGTCGGCGCTGCGGCGGATGTCGCCGATGGTGTCCGACAGGCGCGCCTGCATGGCTTTCATGGCAGCCAGGATGCTGTCCTGGTCGCCGGCGCCGGTACGGATCTCGGCGCTCAGGTCGCCCTCGGCGATGCGGCGCGCCACTTCGCCCACGTAGGCGGGATCGCCGCCGATCGAGCGCCGCACGCTGCGGTTGACCATGCTGACGATGCCCCACAGCAGCGCGTACACGGCCAGCAACAAGCCGCCCGACCTGGCCAGCGAGGCGCGGAAGGCGCCGTCGATGTCATCGGTGTACACGCCGGTGACCAGGTTCCACTCCCACGGCGCGTAGCGCTGCACACGGCTGAGCTTGGGTACCGGCTCGGTCGTGCCCGGGCGGGTCCAGTAATAGTTGACGAAGCCGGAACCCTCGGGCGAGGAGCCGGCCGCCAGGATGTCGCGGTACAGGTACGTGCCATGAGGGTCCTTGACGTCGCCCACGTCCTTGCCGTCGGTCTCGGCCTTGAACGGATTCATCAGCGAAACCGTGCCGCGGGTGATGGTGATGTAGCCATCCTTGCCGTAGCGCAGTCCCCGGATCAGTTCGAGCGCCTGCTTTTGCGCATCGTCCCTGCTCATGGCGCCGGACGCGGCCTTGTCGCCGAATTGCTTGACGATGGAGAGGCCGGCGTCGTCGATATGGCGCAACTCGTTCTTGCGTTCCTCGACGCGCAGCTCGCGCGTCTGAAAGGCGTGGACCACGAAGATCACGGTGATGCACAGCAGGCTGCACAGCAACGGTACCCACAGTTTTTGCTGGAACGACAGTTTGTTCATGGCAGGTCTCCTTTTTGTTTCTTTAGAGAACAAGAATACAGAAATGGTTCCTGTGCAGCGGATAAATAAAGTAGGGGTGTTGTTTAAATGCGAGGCTGCTGAAAGCCATAAGAAAGGTTGCTAGTAGGTGCACACAAGAAACAAAATCTGTCAGAATGGCGATAACCTATCTTAACAATTGTGCTTTTTATGAAACTCCTTCTGTCGGCGGCGCTGGTGGCCTTGTGCATTTCATCCAGCCTGGCAGCCACGCCTGCATCGCAGACGGCGCAGCCGTCGCCGGCAGCGCGCCGCGCCATCGACAGCGCCAGCTGGCTGGCCCATGTGACCACCTTGTCGTCCGACCAGTTCGAAGGCCGCGCGCCCGGCTCGCCCGGCGAAAAAACCACCATCGACTACCTGCAACAACAGTTCAGGCAGCTCGGACTGGCGCCCGGCAACCCGGACGGCAGCTACGTGCAGGCGGTGTCGCTGGCCGCCATTTCCAGCTATCCCACGCTCAGCTACAGCATCGGTGGCAACTCTACCCAGCTCAAGTTCGGCGACGACTACGTGGCCTGGTCGGCACGCCCGCAAAAAGAGATCGACGTCCATGGTTCCGAGCTGGTGTTCGTCGGCTACGGCATCCAGGCGCCGGCGTTGCGCTGGGACGACTACAAGGGTATCGACCTCAAGGGCAAAACCCTGGTCATGCTGGCCGGCGATCCGCCCGGCGTGAAGGAGTTCGGCACGGGCGCCGGCAGCTACTACGGCCGCTGGGCCTACAAGTTCGAGATGGCGGCACGGCTTGGTGCGGCCGGGGCGCTGCTCATCCACGATCCGAAGACGGCCGGCGCCTCGTATGAGGTGCTGCGCAACACCTGGACCAACGAAAATTTCTTCCTCGACAGCAGGGAACCAAACCCGGACTTTCCGCTGGTGCCGGGCTGGTTGCAGCACGACCGCGCCCGCACGCTGGTCAAGGCCGCAGGTTTCGATCTCGACAAGCTGACCCGGCAGGCCGGCAAGCGCGACTTCCACCCGGTACCGCTGGGCGCCACGCTCAATTTCACGGAAGTGAACGCCTGGCGCACGGTTGCCACCAGCAACGTGGTGGCGCGCATCGAAGGGTCGGACCCGCAACTGAAGCACGAAGTCGTGTTGTACAGCGCGCACTGGGACCATTTCGGCCTCGACGACACCCTGCCCGGCCCGCGCGCGCAGCAGATCTTCCACGGCGCGCTCGATAACGCCGCCGGCGTGGCCGCGCTGCTCGAAATCGCCAAAGCGTACCAGGCGCTGCCGGTGCCACCGAAGCGCACCATCGTGTTCCTGGCCACCACCGCCGAGGAACGCGGCCAGCTGGGTGCCCGCCACTACGCGCGCCAGCCGCTGTATCCGTTAAAAAACACGCTGGTGAACCTGAACATCCACGGCCTCAACGTCTGGGGCCGCACCAGCTCGGTCCTGCTGCGCGGCATGGGCAAGTCCAGCGCCGACGACGTGGTGGCCGCTGTGGCACGCCGCCAGGGCCGCACGCTGCGTCCGGAAGGCCCGCTCGAATTCGGCAACATCTACCGTGGCGACCAGTTCGAATTCGCCCGCGCCGGCGTGCCGGTGGTCGCCCTGGGCGAGAGCCCGGACTACGTCGGCCGCCCGCCCGCATGGGGCAAGGACAAGCTGATGCGCTACCACGCCCAGGTCTACCACACGGTGCACGACGTGGTGGACCCGAAATGGGACTTACGGGGCGCGGTGCAGGACATGAACCTGCTGTTCGAGGCGGGATACCAGTTCGCGCAGGGCAAGGACGGTCCCGTGTGGCGCGAAAAGGCCGAATTCAAACGCTAACCGGGCTTGTGCGCCGCCAGCAACCTGGCCGCAATCGACACCACCACCGGCGACTCCGGCCATTCATCCTCCGGTCCGAACCACCGCGCATCCGCGATCTCGCTGTCATCGAGGCGGATTTCGCCGTCGAGGTAGTCGGCAGTGAACGCGATCATCAGCGAATGGGGGAACGGCCACGACTGGCTGGCGAAATATTGCAGGTTGTGTACCCGCAGGCCCACTTCCTCGTACACCTCGCGATGCACCGCCTCCTCGATCGATTCGCCGGCCTCGACGAAGCCAGCCAGCGCGGTATAGCGCTTGTACGGCGAATTGGTGTGCATCGCCAGCAACACCTGGTCGCCCTTGCGGATCAGGACCATCATGGCCGGCGAGATGCGCGGGTAGGCCATCATGCCGCAGTTCGGGCACTTGTAGCAGCGCTCGCCCTGCAACTGTGCCATCGGCGTCGCGCAGACGCCGCAATAGCGGTGGGTGCGCGCCCATTCGGCCAGCTGGAAGGCGCGGCCGGCCAGTCCCAGGAAACCGTCGTCCAGCACCCCGAACAGCGAACGCAGGCCGTGGTAGCCGTGCTCCGCGTCCGGCGCCAGCGGTGCGTCGAGCCAGGCCAGCTGGTAGTAAACGCCCTCCCACAAACCCAGCGCGTGGATGCGTTCGGGGGCAATCGGCAACGCCGCAACGATGGCGGGCGCCGGCAACCCCAGCGTGGCGTTGTTTAGCAACAACTCTCCGCGGTGGAAGACAAAGGTGCGCGGCGCGTCGGCCGCTTGCGGGCGGATCAGGGGTTCGAAGGTAGCGGGCGTAGACAGCATAAGGCGGGCTCGGTGACAGGCGGGGTCCCATCTTACCGCCTTTCAGATTTGCCCATCGCCATCCCCCGATCAGGCAGGGTTTTACATTGTTGCTTCACGGCCAAAATGTGACCATGTCCCTGCAGCGAAACGGTATGATAGGTGAACACTTGTGCCGTCTTTTTGTTACCTGACCCTGCCTTCATGACCACTCCTGACCCTGCCGCCGCCCCTACCGTGACGAACACCCCCGCCAGTGCGCTGGACAATGTGATGGCGCTGGCGGCGCAAGGGCGGCTGGCGATCGCCGACCTGTTCGCCGCAGCGGCGGTGCTGACCGAAAGCGGCCAGCCGCAGGTGGCCATTGCCCTCTACCGCACCTGGATCGCCCACAGCGACACAAGGCTGATCTATGCCGCCTGCTTCAACCTGGCGGTGGTGCTGTCCCAGACCGGCGACGACGTGGGCGCCGAGGCAGCCTTGCGCCAAGCCATCGCCAACAATGCCAATTTTGTCGAGGCGCGCCTGAACCTGGGCAGCCTGCTCGAGCGCACCGGCCGTCCCGATGCGGCGCTGGCCATGTGGCAATCGATCCTCGATGACGGCCTGGTGCCGGACATCAAGACCACGCCTGCGCTGTACGTGCAAACCCTCAACAACCTGGGGCGCCTGCTGGAAATCCGCCGACGCTACCCGGAAGCGGAAGCAATGCTGGCGCGCAGCCTGCACGTCGATCCGCAGCAAGCCAACGTGATGACGCACTGGGTGCACCTGCGCCAGAAGCAGTGCGCCTGGCCCGTGTACAGCGGCCTCGAACATATTTCGCAGGCCACCATGCTGGAGGGCACGTCGGCGCTGGCCATGCTCAGCGCGTCCGACGATCCGGCCATGCAGCTGGCCGCCGCGCGCCGCTTCGTGGTGGAAAAGGTCAACGCCGCCGTCGCCCCGCTGACCGGCGAACACGGCTACGACCACGCGCGCCTGCGCATCGGCTACCTGTCGTCGGACTTTTGCTCGCACGCGGTCTCGATCCTCACTGCCGAGCTGTACGAGCTGCACGACCGCAGCAAGGTCGAGGTCTATGCCTTCAGCTGGAGCCGCGAGGATGGCTCGCCGCTGCGGGCGCGCGTGGTCAAGGCCATGGACCATTACATCCGCATCGACCACCTGACCGACGAGCAGGCCGCACGCACCATCCGCGCCCACGAAATCGACATCCTGGTAGACCTGCACGGCCTGACGCTGGGCGCACGGCCGAACATCCTGGCCTACCGGCCGGCGCCGGTGCAGATGACCTACCTGGGCTTCCCCGGCAGCACCGGCCTGCCCGGCATCGACTACGTGGTGGCGGACGAATTTTTGATCACGCCGGAGATGGCCGAGCATTTCAGCGAAAAGCCGCTGACCATGCCCGACGCATTCCAGATCAACGACCGCCAGCGCCCGATCGCGCCCACGCCCACGCGCGCCAGCGTCAACCTGCCCGACGACGCTTTTGTGTTCTGCTCGTTCAACAACAACTTCAAGTTCACCGAGGAGATGTTCGCCAGCTGGATGAACATCCTGCGCCGCGTACCGAACAGCGTGCTGTGGCTGGTAGCCGATTACCCCGAAGTGCGCGACAACCTGTGGCGCTACGCGGAACAAGCCGGCATCGCCCGCCAGCGCCTGATCTTCAACAGCCGCGCGGTGCCGGCCGAGTACCTGGCGCGCTACCAGCTGGCCGACCTGTTCCTCGATACGTATCCGTTCAACGCCGGCACCACCGCCAGCGACGCCCTGTGGGCCGGCCTGCCGCTGATTACCCGCACCGGGCGCACCTTCTCGTCGCGCATGGCCGGCAGCCTGCTGCGCGCGGTGGACTTGCCGCAGCTGATCACCGACAACCTGGCCGACTACGAGGAACTGGCCGTGGCCCTGGCCCACGACCCGGCCCGCATCGCCGCCATGAAACGCCAGCTGGCCACCAACCGCCTCAACTGTGCGCTATTCGACAGCCCGCGCTTCGTGCGCAACTTCGAGGCGGCCTTGCAGCGCGTGGCCAAGCCAGCCGCACCGCGCCTGCCCGCACCGGCGCACGCCGTACGGCCCTCGCCGGCAACCGTGCCGGCAAGGCTGGACCAGATTCCGATCATCACCGTCTCGCACAATGCGCCGCAACAGATCGACACCTTGCTGGCCAGTGTGCGCCGCTTCCACAGCAACCGCGTGACCATCATCGACGGTTCCAACCCGGACGTCGCCGAGCGCATCCGCGCCATCGCCGCCCGGTACGACAATGTCGAGTTCATCGCTTTTGGCTACGACATCGGCCACGGCCCCGGCCTGGCCTGGGCCATCGAGCACCTGGGCCTGTCGGGCGAGGCGCTGCTGCTCGCTCCCGACGTGGAGCTGGTCAATGACGGCCTGCTGGCGGCATTGCACGCCGAGCTGGCGCCCGGCATGTATGGCGTGGGCGCCATCCACGCGGTGAACGAACTCGGTTATGCCCGCCCCGACGGCGCCTTGCGCTACCTGGATCCGGCCTGCCTGCTGGTCAACCTCGACGTGGTGCGCCAGTGGCCCCTGCCGATCAAGCACGGCGCGCCGCTGATCGCCGCCATGCTGGCCCTCGACCACGGCGGCAATCCGGACCTGATCAGGCACCTCGACTGGGTGCGTGCCGATCTCGCAGGCGGCGCCGGCGCCCACACGCCCCGCTTCCTGCAGCGCTCCGCAGCCGGTACGGTAAAGCCGGTCCTGGCCCACCACTACGACCTGCCCGGCGCCGCCACCACGGTCAATGTCGACCTGCTGCAATTCGTGCCGGTAACGGCGCGCAAGCTGGTGGAAGTGGGCTGCGGCGACGGCACGTTCGCGCGCGCATACCGCCAGCGTAACCCGGTCTGCAACATCACCGGCATCGAAGCGGAACCAGGCCCGGCCCAGGCCGCCCGCCAGCATTGCGACTTCGTGTTCCACGACCACATCGACACCACCGGTGCAGCCTTCTGGGACCACGTGCGCGGCGCCGACTGCTGGATTTTGGACCAGTCGCTCGAGCACATGGACGACCCGTGGAGCCTGCTGCAAAAAATCCGCACCAGCATCGCCCCCGGCGGCAAGATCGTTGCCACAATCAACAACTTCCAGCACTGGAGCACCCAGGCACGGCTGAACGCGGGCGACCTGCGCTACGGCGCCGATGGACTGGACAAGTCGCGCAAGCGGGTATTTACGCGCGGCACTGCGCTTGACCTGTTCCAGCAGGCGGGTTTCCAGGTCAGCGGCGGCAGCGCCCGCATCATCGACGAACCGGCCCGTGAAAAGTACCTGGCGGCGATCCGCCTGATGGCCGGCGCGTCGGGCATCGATCCGGTACAGGCGGTGGAAGATGCGTTGCCGTGGCAATATGTGATCACGGCAGTGGCCAGCTAGCCGCAGGGCACGCCTTCTGCGGTGTCCCAGACTTGCAACGCGGCATTTCATCTGTCATTATTTAAAATCAACTTCGAGACCCTTCGATCCAGACGCCGGCTGCCGGCCAGAAGCCTGCTTGCAGCTGTTATCGCTACTCCGGTTACTCCGGTTACTACAGCCATCATGTCTCTACCCAAAGTCAGCATTGTCATCCCGTCGTACAAGGCAGTCCATTTCGAGGCATGTTTACGTTCAGCCATCGGACAGACTTACCTGAACACGGAAATCCTGGTCAGCGATAACTGTCCCACCGAGGATATCAAGGATATCTGTGCGCGCTTTCCGTGGGTAATTTATCAGCGCAACACGGTGATCCGCGAGGACAATGTGCTGTCGGTGCTGTTCTCTGCCAAGGGCAAGTACATCAAGCCGCTGTTCGACGACGACCTGCTGCATCCGTTTTGTATCGAGCGCATGGTGTCGGCAATGGAAATGTCGCCGCAAAACCAGCTGATCTTTTCCGCTTCGCAGGTCATCAATTCCGACAACCAGCGCACCGATGTCCGCCGCCCCTACGAGGCCAACGGCAACCTCGACGGGCGCGACATGCAGCGCTCGATGGCTTTGGGCATGCGCAACTTTGTTGGCGAATTTTCCAGCATCATGTTCCGCCGCGATAAGTTGTGGGCGATCGGCTACAAGGACCTGTTCCGCATCGGCCGCCACGATTTCACGCGCGGTCTGGCGGACGTGGCGGCTTACATCAACCTGGCGCGCGACGGCCAGGCCTTCTATATCGATGAAGAGCTCACTTATTTCCGCCACGACCCCCGGCTCGAGTCGAATTCCAATATCAATGCCAATCCGTATTTCGGCAACTGTTTTTCGGACTACATCGATCTGCTCGTTGTCAGTCATGAGGCCGGCGTCATCAACACCGAAGAGTTACTCGCGCTGGAGGCCCAGGTGGCCGACGTCAGCGCCCGTTTGCACGACGTATTCGTGCAAATGGCGCCGGCACACCAGCGCTACCGAGACTACGTGGCCACTCTCCGGCAAGTCTGATCTGTCATTTCGAAAAGAATTTTATATCTCATATCGACCGATGCCGCATCATCCAGCCGCCCTCGAAGGGGCGTTCAAACGCGTGCTCAATTCCGGTTAGGCAGCACAGGCCCACGGCGCGCGCCAACGGTCTGGCAATTCACGGTCTTGCTGGAAGGCGCCCGCATCATCCGATATCTAACGCCGGACGCGCCTGCAGCAGAGTAATCCAGCATCGATACAGGAACCGCCGCCGCTGACAAGCAGCGGTTTTCGTTACCGACATTGGTGCCGGATTACGGTTCGCGTATCGACTCGTCCAGCGCCCGCGTGAGCGGGTACAGCAGGTACGACATCACGGTGCGCTGGCCCACCACGATTTCCGCCGAGACCGTCATACCGGGCAGCAGTTGCGTGCCCGGCGCCACCTTCTTCAATGCCCCCGTGTACGGAATCCGGCTCAGGTAATAGGTGTCGAGGCCGCCGCCGTTCTTGTCGGCGGTGTCGCGCTTGAACGAATCCTGGCTCACCGTGCGCACCTTGCCCTCCAACATGCCGTGCTTCATGAACGTGAACGCATCGACCTTGATGTGGGCCGGCATGCCGGTCTTGATGAAGCCGATATCGACCGAGTCGATCTGCACTTCCGCTTCCAGCTCGGCGCCCAGCGGCACCAGCGTGAACATCTGTTCGGCCTCGCGGATCACGGACCCCACCGAGAACTTGGCGATTTCCAGCACCACGCCGTCGGCTGGCGCGACCATCTGCACCATTTTCAGGCGCTTGTCGGCCTTCGACAGCTGCTCGTTGATGCCGTCGCGGTCGCGCGTGGCGGACAGCAGATCTTCCATCGCCTTTTGCCGCCAGCTGCGCTCGAACGCGGCGCGCTCGGCCTGTACCGACGCCAGTTCGCTGGCCATCTCGACCGCCTTGTTGCGCTGCATATCCATGTCGCGCTCGACTTCCAGGCGGCGGTCGCGCGCTTCGAGCAAATGCATCTTGGCGCCGAAGTTCTCGGCGACCAGTTGCTCCTGCATCGCCTCCACTTCGCGCAGGGATTTGACGCGCTGGGCCAGCACCACCTGGTCGTGCTTGTTGGTTTCCAGGCCGGCGCGCAGGCGTGCGATGTTCTGATCCATCTTCGATTTTTGCGCCTCGTAGTTGCCGCGCCGTTCCAGCGACAGCTGCTGCTGCAGGCGGGCGTCGTCGCTGCCCGCCTCGGTGCTGCCAGCCTTGCCGCCCAGTTCGGCACGCAGGCCGGCGGCCTGGTTGTTCAGGCTGTCGAGACGGATGCGCAGCTGGCTTTCATCGGCCGCGCTGAAGGTGGGGTCGAGCGTGGCCAGCAACTGGCCCTTTTTGACGATTTGTCCCACCCGCACGTCGATGCTCTGGATAATCGACGTATCGAGCGGCTGCAGCACGATATTCGGCAGCGGGTTGACCAGGCGGCCATGGGCGATGACGACCTTGTCGATCGGCGAGACGCTGGCCCAGACGATGAAGCCGACCAGCGTGAGCACCAGCAGGTGCAGGGTCAGTTGCACGAAGCGCGGCAGCGGGCCGCGCTCGATGGCGTCGGCGTCCGGCAGGAAGTCGATCTCGGTCTGATCCTTTTGCTGGCGGACCTTGGCCGGATTTACAGGTGGCTTGTTTGCTGGTTCCATAAATGCTGGTAAGTGTCGCTACGGGTAAGCAGTTCTTCATGCCGGCCGGCATCCACCAGGGAGCCTTGCTGCATGACCATGATTTTGTCGGCATTGACCAGCGTGGACAGGCGGTGCGAAATCATCACCACCGTGCGGCCCACCGCGATCTTCGACAGATTTTTAATGAAGATCGCTTCCGATTCCGGGTCCAGCGCGGAGGCGGCCTCGTCCAGGATAAGGATGCGCGGGCGCGCCACCAGCGTGCGCGCGATCGACAGTCGCTGCTTCTGGCCGCCGGACAGGTTGGAGGCGTTCTCTTCCAGGATGGTGTCGTAGCCCTGGGGCAGCCGCTCGATGAATTCGTCGGCGCCGGCCGCGACGGCTGCCGCCACCAGTTCCTCGAACGGGGCATCGGGCTTGGTCACCGACAGGTTCTCGCGCACCGTGCCGCGGAACAGGAAATTCTCCTGCAACACCACGCCGATCTGGCGCCGCAGGTGCGACAGCTCGATCTCGCGCGCGTCGATGCCGTCGAAGCGGACGATGCCTTCCTGTAGCGGGTACAGGCCCTGGATCAGCTTGGTCAAGGTGGTCTTGCCGGAACCGGAACGGCCGACGATACCCACCACCGTGCCCTGCTCGATGGTAAAGCTGGCCTTGTTGAGGGCCAGGTTCTGCGCACCGGGATAGCGGAAGATCACGTTGTCGAACCTGATTTCGCCATCCAGTTGCGGACGCAGGCCGGTGGCGCCGGCGCGGCCTTCCGGCGCGCGGTTCATCACCTCGCCCAGCATGCGCACCGACAGCGCGGTTTCCTGGTATTCGTTGACCAGGCCGACGAGCGAAATGAGCGGCTGCGTGACGCGGCCCGACAGCATCTGGAACGCGATCAGCGCACCGACCGACAGGGTACTGTCGAACACGTCGGCCGCGCCCACCACGATCAGCGTGACCGGCAGCAGCTTGCCGAGGAAATCGGTGACGGCATTGCCGGCGATCGAAATCTGCCCCACCCGGAAGTGCATGGTGATCGCCTCGGCCGAGCGCTGGTCCCAGGTGCGGCGCTGTGACGCCTCGATCGCCAGCGCCTTGACCGTGCGCATGCCGTGGATGGTTTCCACCAGCATGCCCTGGCGCTGGCCCTCGGCCGTGTACAGCGCGTTGAGGCGGCGCTGGAAGGTGGGCACCATGGCCAGCACCACGCCGCCGATCAGCGCCGCGAACAGCAGCACGATCAGGGTCAGCTTGAACGAGTAGCTGAACAAAATCGGAATGAACACCAGCAGCGAGATCAGGTCGAGCGCGGTGAAGAACAGCCGGCCGGTAAGGAAGCTGCGGATCTTTTCGAGCTGCTGCATGTGGCGCGTGATGACGCCGGCGCTGGTGGTCTCGAAAAAGTCGATGGGCAGGGACAGCAGGTGGCCGAACACGCGGCGCGTCAGGCGCATGTCGATTTTATTACTGGCGGCGAGCGTCAGGGTCTGGCGCAGGAAGCCGAACAGCGCGTCGAACACCAGCGCCATGGTGATGCCCACGGCCAGCACCTGCAAGGTCGTCACGCTCTGGTGCGTGAGCACCTTGTCGATCACCAGCTGGAAGAAGATCGGCGACGCCAGCGCCAGGATCTGCATGGCGATGGCGGCAATGAAAATGTCGCGGAACGCCGCCTTCTGGCGCAGGATTTCGGGAATGAACCAGCGCAGGCCGAACGGCTGGTGCGGGTCGGTAAACTTGTGCTCGCGCTTGACGAACAGCACCTCGCCCTGCCAGCGCTGCTCGAACTCGGCGCGCGCGACCATGATCACGGTGGCGTTGGCCAGCGCCGGGTTCAGTACCGCCACCTGGTCGGGGGCGCCGTCCTCGCCCGGCTTGACGCCGACGATGATGACCATGTTGCCGCTGATCAGGCGCGCCATCAGCGGGAACACGCCGCCCTGCGCCAGCAGGCGCGACCAGGTCAGCTTGTCGGCCTTGGCTTTCAGGCCGATCTCGGACGCCATGCGCAGCAGCATGCCGTTGCCCGGCTCTTCCGCGCGCAGCGCGTACTCGTCGATCAGGCGTTCGGGGTTGATTTGCAGGCCGTGATGCTGTGCGATCGCTGTCAGGCACTGTACCGCGGTGTGGGGAAATTTATCTTGCATAGGGCCTGGTGGGAGTGGGGAACCGGAGTGATACCAGCCTTGGAATTTTACCCGCCAAGGTGTTGCTTCGGGGGATTTTGTTGTTTGGAAGCACAACCCATTTTACATTTCTGTTCGACAGATGAAATCGCTGCGTGCTCCGAAAAAAAAACGGCAAGACCCGCAGGTCTTGCCGCTCTCATGGTGCAACTACGTCAGCTTACTTGGCTGCCAGGATGCCTTGGCCATGGCCGCCTTGCAGCGCTTTGAGGCGCAGCGAGTCTTCGGTGGCCGCCTGGTGGGTCGAGGCGGTCAGCTTGTGCTCGAAGTTGCCGATGGCGCTGGCCATGGCGGCCACTTGCGAGTTCACGCTCGATGGCAGTTCCAGCTTGGCCGTGTTGGCGGTGCTGGTGGCTGCCGCGTCAAAGCTCGACAAGGCGTTCGACAGGCTGCTCACCGACGAGGTCAGGCTGCCGGCAGTCTTGCTGCTGTCCTGGAACCAGACGTCCGCTGCCTGGTGCACGGCGCCGTCGGTGGTCTCGAAGGTCGAGACCATGCCGATCAGGTTGCCGTTATCGACGATGGACGTTTTCTGCACGTCGAGGTTCAGCTTGGCGATGTTGAGGTCGGCCAGCGACTTCAGTTCATCGGCCTGGCTGACGCCGTCGGCATTGCCATCGACCCACACGCGCAGGTTGTTGAACTGGGTGTCCTTGGCATCGATTACGCCGTCGCCGTTGACATCGAGTTCCGCCAGCGCCTGGTAGCCGTTGGCCGCTTTCTGGCCGTTGGCCAGGGTGGTGCCCTCGCCGAACAGTTCGCTACCGTTGTTGATCACGCCGTCGCCGTTGCGGTCCAGGACCAGCAGGCCATCGCCACCACCCACCCAACCGACGTTGGATTTGTTACCGGTGGCCAGCAGATCGAACTGCACGCCGGCCGACAGGTTGAGGGTGTTGATGCCGTTGCCGTTCAGATCGAGAACGATAGGGCTCGACAGTGGCATCGCTGCTTGCTGGTCGGCCGTGATCGCCGCTTTCAGCGTCGTCGTGGCGTACAGCGCATCGACCTGGGCCATGGTCAGCGCCTTGATCTGGTCGGTGGACAGTGCCACGAACTGGTCGGTGGTCAACTTCACGAACTGCTGCGTGGTCAGCGCCGCCAGCGACGCGGTTTTCAGCGCCACGATGTCGGCAGTCTCCAGGGCAGCGATGCTGCTGGTGGACAGCGCGCGCAGCTGGGTGCTGGTCAGCGCGTTGATCTGGTCGCTCGACAGCGCCACTGCTTGTGCAGTGGTCAGGCCGGCGGCCAGGGCCGTGGTGCTCAGGCTGGCGATCTGGGTCGTGGTCAGCGCCGACAGCTGGTCGGTGGTGATGGCAGCGAGCTGGTTGGTGCGCAGGGCGGCAACCGCTTCCGTTTTCAGTGCGTTCAGGTCCTGCGTTTCCAGTGCAGCAACACTGGTCGTGCTCAGCGACGAGACCTGCAGGGTGCTCAGCGCAGCGGCCTGGCTGGTGCCCAGCGCAACGATCTGGTCGGTCGTCAGACCGTTGGCCACTTGCGCCGTGGTCAGCGCGCCCAGTGCCGCGGTCGTCAGGCTGCCGATCTGGTCGGTGGTCAGTGCACGCAGCTGGGTGGTGGTCAGCGCGGCAATCGACGTCGATTTCAGCGCGTTCAGGTCGGCCGTTTCCAGCGCGGCAACCGCATTGGTGGTCAGTGCAGCCACTTGCAGCGTGCCAAGTGCGCCAGCCTGGGCAGTGGTCAACGCCACCACCTGGTCGGTGGTCAGGGCACGGATGCCGGCGGTGGTGAAGGCCGCCAGCTGGGTGCTGGACAATGCTGCCACCTGGTCGGTGGTCAACGCGGCGATCTGCGTCGATTTCAGCGCGGCAACGCCAGCGGTGGTCAGGCCGGCCAGGTCGGCCGTTTCCAGCGCAACGATGCTGGCGGTCGACAACGCCCCCACTTGCGCGGTGGTCAGGCCAGCGACCTGGCTCGAGCTCAACGCCACGATCTGGTCGGTGGTCAGGCCGTTGGCAATGTTGGCCGTGGACAGGGCCGACAGCGACGCGGTGGTCAGCGCCTGCACTTGCGCGGTGGTGATCGCGGCCACTTGCGCCGAGGTCAGGCCGGCAATGGCAGCGGTTTTCAGCGCGGCAAGGTCGGCCGTTTCCAGCGCCACGATGGCGTCGGTGGTCAGGGCGGCGACTTGCTGCGTGGTCAGCGCGTTGGCGGCGGTGGTGCTCAGGGCCACGATCTGGTCGGTGGTCAGGGCGCGGATCTGGCTGGTGGTCAGCGCGGCCAGGCTGGCGGTTTTCAGCGCGGCGAAATCAGCCGTCTCCAGCGCCACGATGGCGTTGGTGGACAGGGCTGCCGCTTGCGCCGTGGTCAGCGCGTTGGCCTGGCCGGTGGTCAAGGCGACGACCTGGTCGGTGGTCAGCGCGGCGATACCGGTGGTGGTCACGGCAGCCAGCTGGGTGTTCGACAAGGCAACCACCTGGTCGGTCGTCAGCGCGGCAACTTGCGCCGTTTTCAGCGCCGCGACGCCGGCGGTGGTCAGGCCGGCAAGGTCGGCCGTTTCCAGCGCAACGATGCTGTTGGTGGACAAGGCGCCAACCTGGGCCGTGGTCAGGCCGGCGATCTGGTTCGAGGTCAGAGCGACGATCTGGTCCGTGGTCAGGCCGTTGGCGATATTTGCCGTGGTCAGGGCGGCCAGGCCCGTCGTGCTCAGGCTCTGCACCTGGGCCGTGGTCAGGGCAGCGACTTGCGCCGAGGTCAGCGCGGCGTACGAAGCGGTGTCCAGGCCACGCAGGTCGGCCGTTTCCAGCGCGACGATGGCGTCGGTGGTGAAGGCGGCGACTTGCTGGGTGGTCAGCGCACCAGCGCCAGCCGTGGTCAGCGCAACCACCTGGTCGGTGGTCAGGGCGCGGATCTGGTTGGTGGTCAGCGCGGCGACAGCAGCGGTTTTCAGAGCGGCGAAGTCGGCCGTTTCCAGCGCCACGATGGCGTTGGTGGACAGCGCAGCGACTTGCTGGCTGGTCAGCGCACCGGCTTGGGCCGTGGTCAGGGCAACGATCTGGTCGGTGGTCAGCGCAGCAGCGCCGGCGGTGGTAAAGGCAGCCACCTGGGTGCTCGACAGGGCCACCAGCTGGTCGGTGGTCAGGGCGGCAACCTGCGCGGTTTTCAGGGCGGCGATGTCGGCGGTGGACAGGCCGGCCAGGTCGGCCGTTTCCAGCGCGACGATGCTATTGGTGGACAACGCCGCCACTTGCGCGGTGGTCAGACCGGCAACCTGGCTCGACGACAGGGCGACGATCTGGTCGGTGGTCAGGCCGCTGGCGATATTGGCCGTGGAGATGGCCGACAGCGCAGCGGTGGACAGCGCTTGCACCTGGGCGGTGGTGATCGCGGCCACCTGCGCCGAGGTCAGCGCGGCGAACGACGCGGTTTTCAGTGCCGCCAGGTCAACCGTTTCCAGCGCGACGATGGCGTCGGTGGTGAACGCGGCCACTTGCTGCGTGGTCAGCGCCGCGGCGCCGGCGGTGTTCAAGGCAACCACCTGGTCGGTGGTCAGCGCACGCACCTGGTTGGTGGTCAGCGCAGCCAGGCTGGCGGTTTTCAGCGCAGCGAAGTCGGCCGTTTCCAGGGCGGCAATCGCGGCGGTGGACAGGCCGGCCACTTGCTGGCTGGTCAGGGCGCCGGCCTGGGTGGTGGTCAAGGCAACGATCTGGTCGGTGGTCAGCGCGGCAGCGCCGGCGGTGGTCAGCGCGACGATCTGGTTGGTGGACAGGGCCACCAGCTGGTCGGTCGTCAGGGCGGCGACCTGTGCCGTTTTCAGGGCGGCGACACCGGCGGTGGTCAGGCCGGCCAGATCGGCCGTTTCCAGCGCGACGATGCTATTGGTGGACAACGCGCCCACTTGCGCGGTGGTCAGGGCCGCAACCTGGCTCGAGCTCAGCGCGACAACCTGGTCGGTGGTCAGGCCGTTGGCGATATTGGCCGTGGACAGTGCGGCCAGCGACGCGGTGGTCAGGGCCTGCACCTGCGCGGTGGTGATCGCGGCCACTTGCGCCGAGGTCAGACCGGCGATTGCGGCAGTTTTCAGCGCAGCGAAATCGGCCGTTTCCAGCGCCACGATGGCGTCGGTGGTCAGGGCAGCCACTTGCGCGGTGGTCAGCGCGTTGGCGGCGATGGTACTCAAGGCCACGATCTGGTCGGTGGTCAGGGCGCGTACCTGGTTGGTGGTCAACGCGGCCAGGCTGGAGGTTTTCAGCGCAGCGAAGTCGGCCGTTTCCAGGGCGGCAATCGCGGCGGTGGACAGGCCGTCCACTTGCTGGCTGGTCAGTGCGCCGGCCTGGTTGGTGGTCAGAGCAACGATCTGGTCGGTGGTCAGAGCGGCAGCGCCAGCGGTGGTCAGCGCGACGATTTGGTTGGTGGACAGGGCCACCAGCTGGTCGGTCGTCAGGGCGGCGACTTGTGCCGTTTTCAGGGCGGCGACGCCGGCGGTGGTCAGGCCGGCCAGGTCGGCCGTTTCCAGCGCGACGATGCTGGCCGTGGACAAGGCACCCACTTGCGCGGTGGTCAGACCGGCGATCTGGCTCGAGGTCAGGGCGACGATCTGGTCGGTAGTCAGGCCGTTGGCGATATTGGCCGTGGTCAGGGCGGCCAGACCCGTCGTGCTCAGGCTCTGCACCTGGGCCGTGGTCAGGGCAGCGACTTGCGCCGAGGTCAGCGCAGCGTACGAAGCGGTGTCCAGGCCACGCAGGTCGGCCGTTTCCAGGGCGACGATGGCGTCGGTGGTGAAGGCGGCAACTTGCTGGGTGGTCAGCGCGCCGGCGCCAGCGGTGGTCAGTGCGACGACCTGGTCGGTGGTCAGGGCGCGGATCTGGTTGGTGGTCAGAGCGGCAACACCGGCGGTTTTCAGCGCGGCAAAGTCGGCCGTTTCCAGCGCCACGATGGCGTTGGTGGACAGGGCTGCCACTTGCGCGGTGGTCAACGCATTGGCCTGGCCGGTGGTCAAGGCAACCACCTGGTCGGTGGTCAGCGCGGCGATACCGGCGGTGGTGAACGCTGCCACCTGGGTGTTCGACAGGGCAACTACCTGGTCGGTGGTCAGCGCGGCAACTTGCGTGGTTTTCAGGGCAGCGATGGCGGCGGTGGAGAGACCGGCCAGGTCGGCCGTTTCCAGCGCGACGATGCTATTGGTGGACAACGCGCCGACTTGCGCGGTGGTCAGACCGGCAACCTGGCTCGAGCTCAGTGCAACGATCTGGTCGGTGGTCAGGCCGTTGGCGATGTTCGCCGTGGTCAATGCAGCCAGGGCCGACGTGCTCAGGCTTTGTACCTGGACGGTGGTCAGGGCGGCAACCTGGGCCGAGGTCAGCGCGGCAAACGAGGCGGTATCCAGGCCACGCAGGTCGGCCGTTTCCAGTGCGACGATGGCGTCGGTGGTGAAGGCGGCAACTTGCTGGGTGGTCAGCGCACCAGCGCCGGCCGTGGTCAGTGCAACGACCTGGTCGGTGGTCAGCGCCTTGATCTGGTTGGTGGTCAATGCGGCGACAGCAGCGGTTTTCAGCGCGGCGAAGTCGGCCGTTTCCAGCGCCACGATGGCGTTGGTGGACAGCGCAGCGACTTGCTGGCTGGTCAGCGCACCGGCTTGGGCCGTGGTCAGGGCAACGATCTGGTCAGTGGTCAGCGCAGCAGCGCCGGCGGTGGTAAAGGCAGCCACCTGGGTGCTCGACAGGGCCACCAGCTGGTCGGTGGTCAGGGCGGCAACCTGCGCAGTTTTCAGGGCGGCGATATCGGCGGTGGACAGGCCGGCCAGGTCGGCCGTTTCCAGCGCGACGATGCTATTGGTGGACAACGCCGCCACTTGCGCGGTGGTCAGGCCGGCAACCTGGCTCGACGACAGGGCAACGATCTGGTCGGTGGTCAGGCCATTGGCGATATTGGCGGTGGAGATGGCCGACAGCGCAGCGGTGGACAGTGCTTGTACCTGGGCGGTGGTGATCGCGGCCACTTGCGCCGACGTCAGTGCGGCAAACGACGCGGTTTTAAGGGCGGCCAGGTCGGCCGTTTCCAGCGCGACGATGGCGTCGGTGGTGAACGCGGCCACTTGCTGCGTGGTCAGCGCAGCGGCGCCGGCGGTGTTCAAGGCAACCACCTGGTCGGTGGTCAGCGCACGCACCTGGTTGGTGGTCAGCGCAGCCAGGCTGGCGGTTTTCAGGGCGGCGAAGTCGGCCGTTTCCAAGGCGGCAATCGCGGCGGTGGACAGGCCGGACACTTGCTGGCTGGTCAGTGCGCCGGCTTGGGTGGTGGTCAGGGCAACGATCTGGTCGGTGGTCAGCGCGGCAGCGCCGGCGGTGGTCAGCGCGGCGATCTGGTTGGTGGACAGGGTGACCAGTTGACCGGTGGTCAGGGCGGCCACCTGCACGGTGCGCAGGGCGGCGATGTCAGCGGTGGACAGGCCGGCCAGGTCGGCCGTTTCCAGCGCAACGATGCTGGCGGTCGACAGCGCGGCCACTTGCGCGGTGGTCAGACCGGCAACCTGGCTCGACGACAGGGCAACGATCTGGTCGGTGGTCAGACCGTTGGCGATGTTGGCGGTGGAGATGGCCGACAGCGCAGCGGTGGACAGTGCTTGCACCTGGGCGGTGGTGATCGCGGCCACTTGCGCCGAGGTCAGGCCGGCGATTGCCGCAGTTTTCAGCGCAACCAGGTCGGCAGTTTCCAGCGCCACAATGGCGTCGGTGGTCAGAGCGGCAACTTGCTGGGTGGTCAGCGCATTGGCGCCGGCGGTGCTCAAGGCAACCACCTGGTCGGTAGTCAGCGCACGCACCTGGTTGGTGGTCAGCGCAGCCAGGCTGGCGGTTTTCAGCGCAGCGAAGTCGGCGGTTTCCAGGGCGGCAATCGCGGCGGTGGACAGGCCGGCCACTTGCTGGCTGGTCAGGGCGCCAGCCTGGGTGGTGGTCAAGGCAACGATCTGGTCGGTGGTCAGTGCGGCAGCGCCGGCGGTGGTCAGCGCGGCGATCTGGTTGGTGGACAGGGTGACCAGTTGGCCGGTCGTCAGGGCAGCCACTTGCGCCGTGCGCAGGGAGGCAACACCGGCGGTGGTCAGGCCGGCCAGGTCGGCCGTTTCCAGCGCAACGATGCTGGCGGTCGACAGCGCGGCCACTTGCGCGGTGGTCAGGCCCGCAACCTGGCTCGACGACAGGGCGACGATCTGGTCAGTGGTCAGGCCGTTGGCGATATTGGCCGTGGAGATGGCCGACAGCGCAGCAGTGGACAGCGCCTGCACCTGGGTGGTGGTCAGGGCGGCCACTTGCGCGCTGGTCAGCGCGGCGATCGAGGCGGTTTTCAGGGCGGCCAGGTCGGCCGTTTCCAGCGCAACGATGGCGTCGGTGGTGAAGGCGGCAACTTGCTGGCTGGTCAGGGCGTTGGCGGCGGCGGTGGACAGCGCGACGATCTGGCTGGTCGTCAGGGCCTTGACCTGGGCGGTGGTCAGGGCCGCGATCGACGCGGTCTTGAGGGCGACGAAATCAGCGGTTTCCAGTGCGACGATGGCGTCGGTGCCGAAGGCGGCAACTTGCGCGGTGGTCAGCGCGCCAGCCTGGCTGGTGGTCAGTGCCACGATCTGGTCGGACGACAGCGCACGTACTTGCGCAGTGGTCAGGCCGCCCAGGGCGCTGGTGGTGAGGGCGGCGAAGTCCTCGGTGGCCATGCGCGAAATGGTGCCCGTGGAGATGGCGGCTATTTGCTGCGAACGCAGCGCAATCACCTGGTCGGTGGTCAGCGCCACAATCTGATCAGACGTCAGATCCGTGAAATTGGAAGTCCCCAGCGCAGCGATCTGCGTGGTGGAAATTGCGGCAACGTTTTGCGTGCTTAAACCGGTGAAATAGCCCATTGTAATTCTCCTAAAAGAAGGCGCTGATTCGATGTCTGTCCAAAAGTTAACGACGGCCCTGTCCGTCGTCGTTGGCCTTCGTCAGTGGCAATATGCCGTTTTATTAATATGTATTTACAACCAACCCGTGACTACCGTCGCAACAAGGCGCTCGTATCGTTCTTTACGTCAACAAAAATGTTAACTTTAGCAAACGGTAGGAGCTTTTTTCGTTGCGCAATATGCAAAAAATATTACTTATCTAATTCACCACAAGAATCCGGGGGCAAAGCGCCCAATGAGAAAGACAGCCGGCGGCATGGTTACAGGGCGACCGGCGCGAATCTTCCACTAAGTAAACTTATTCCCGTCAGGAAAAATATTCCAATGCAGCTTGATTCATTGCGCATCCAAAAACATAAGTCTTTGAATAAAATAGGTTTTTTTCAACCGCTGGGGAGCTGACCAGCTACCCGGAACGCCCGAAGTAGCGCGAAGTATAGCCGAGTTACTTGCTGAAAAGAATTTATTTGATGCCGTGTCTCGTTGCCGCAACCAACTTTTCGGCAATATTTAGGGGGCAATAAAGATGCAAAATCGACTACCTTGCATTACTTTCACAGAATTAACCTTGATTAATGGCAATAAAGCATCGTTTCCGTAACAGTATTTCACTTCTGTAACTTTGTGAAATGATACTCTGCATTAATATTGTGACAGTGCAATGACTTGCTGTTGGGTAGGGGTTCAGCGTGCTGAAGACGCTGGAGGGGATCGGCGACGCAGGCGCCAGGCCAGCATCACCGCCGTGGCGGCCAACAAGGCCAGCGCCACCATGTTGAGGACGAACACGCCGTGGCCGAAGCGCGCCACCAGGCCCAGGCTCACGCCCGCCTTGACGCTGAACTGCCAGCTGCCGTCGTAGGGGAAATAGCTGCCCACCTGGGGCAGGTAATAGAGAATGCCGCCGATCAGCCCACTGATCATGCGCTTGAGCGAAAGCACCGCCGCCAGGAAGCCAAGCATGGCCACGCCGAACAGCACGGCCAGCGCGTCGCCATATTGCGGCTCGCCCAGCAAACCGAGGCTGACGCCCAGCGCCAGCGCACTATTGAGTAACAATACCCGCGCCAGCCATTTTTCAAATTCCTGCATCTGGTGATCTCTTCAATAAGGCCGCGCCCGGTGCGCGCCGCAGATTGTACCGTTTGTACACTGCTGCGCGCACCGGGTTGGCCTCAGGCTGCCTGCCTGCTGCGGCCATGCACCAGCCGATACAACAATGGCAACACCAACAAAGTCAGGGCAGTGGACGACAGGATGCCGCCGATGACCACCGTCGCCAGCGGGCGCTGCACCTCGGCGCCGGTGCCGGTGGCCAGCGCCATCGGCACGAAGCCCAGCGACGCCACCAGCGCCGTCATCAGCACCGGCCGCAGCCGGCCCAGCGCGCCCGCCCGGATCGCCTGCTCCACCGTCAGGCCGTCGTCGCGCAGCTTGCGGATGAACGAAATCAGCACCAGGCCGTTGAGCACCGCCACGCCCGACAGCGCAATAAAGCCCACCGCCGCCGAAATCGACAACGGGATGCCGCGCAGCGCCAGCGCGGCGATGCCGCCGGTGAGCGCGAACGGGATGCCGCTAAACACCAGCAAACCATCTTTCATGCTGCCGAACATGGCAAACAGCAGGATCAGCACCAGCGCCAGGGCCAGCGGCACCACCAGTTGCAGGCGCTGCGACGCCGACTGCAGTTGCTCGAACTGGCCGCCCCACGCAGTCCAGTAGCCGGGCGGCACCTGGACCTGGGTGCGCAGCGTGCTTTCCGCCTCGGCCACGAACGAGCCGATGTCGCGCCCGCGCACATTGGCGCTGATGACCACGCGGCGCTTGCCGTCCTCGCGGCTGATCTGGTTGGGACCGGGCGCGATGGTGAAACTGGCCACCTCGCCAAGCGGGATGAAGTTGACGCCAGCCGCGCCCCTGGGCAGCGGCACCGGCAGCCGGCGCAAGGCTTCCAGGTCCTGGCGCTGTGCGTCCGGCAGCCGCACCACGATGTCGAAGCGGCGGTCGCCCTCGAACAGCGTACCGGCCTCGGTGCCGCCGATGGCGGTGGCAATCGTGTCCTGCACGTCGCCCACGTTGAGGCCATAGCGCGCGGTTTTCTCGCGGTCGATCTGCACGGTCAGCATCGGCAGGCCGGTGGTCTGCTCCACCTTCACTTCGGCGGCGCCGGCTACGCTGCCCAGGGTGGCGGCGATTTTCGCGGCGGTGTCGTTCAGCACCTGCGTGTCGTCGCCGAACAGCTTGACCGCCACGTCACTGCGCACGCCCGAGATCAATTCGTTAAAGCGCAGCTGGATCGGCTGCGAGAACTCGTAGCCGTTGCCGGGCAGGCGCGCCAGCGTGGCCTGGATATCTTGCAGCAGCTCGTCGCGCGTTTTACGAGGTTTGGGCCACTCCGACTGCGGCTTGAGCATGATGTAGCCATCCGAAATATTCGGCGGCATCGGGTCGGATGCGATTTCCGCCGTGCCGGTGCGCGCAAAAATGCGGTCGATCTCGGGGTATTTGTTCTTGAGCGTGACCTCGATCTGTTTTTGCATTGCCACCGACTGCGTCAGGCTGGTGCCGGGGATGCGCAGCGCCTGGATGGCGAAATCGCCTTCGTTCAGGCTCGGCACGAACTCGCTGCCCAGGCGCGTGGCCAGCAGCACCGACAGCACCACCGCGATGCCGGCAAACGCCAGCACCACCGGCGTATTGGCCAGCACGCGTTCGAGCACGCGGCCATACCAGGCCCCCAGCTGCTTGTGCTCCTTTTCCACCACGTTGTCGCCGATGAACAGCGCCACGGCGGCCGGAATGAAGGTGATCGACAGCAGCATGGCGCCAGCCAGCGCCATCACCACCGTCAGCGCCATCGGGTGGAACATGCGCCCCTCCACGCCGGTGAGCGCGAAGATCGGCAGGTACACGACCATGATGATCAACTGGCCGTACAGCAGCGGACGGCGCGCCTCCTTCGCTGCCGCGAACACCTCGACAAACCGCTCGGCGCGGGTGAGCTTGCGACCCGCCTGCGCCTGCGCGTGCGCCAGGCGACGCACGCAGTTCTCCACGATCACCACCGCGCCATCGACTATGATGCCGAAGTCCAGCGCACCAAGGCTCAGCAGATTGGCGCTGACCTTGAAGGTGACCATGCCGGTAAAAGTAAACAGCATCGACAACGGGATCACCATGGCGGTAATCAGCGCCGCGCGGATATTACCGAGGAAGACAAACAGCACCGCGATCACCAGGACCGCCCCTTCCAGCAGGTTTTTCCTGACCGTGTTGATCGCCTTGTCCACCAGCACGGTGCGGTCGTACACGGTGATCGCTTCTACTCCGGCCGGCAGGCTGCGGTTGATCTCCACCATTTTCTGGTCCACCGCCTGCGATACGGCGCGGCTGTTCTGGCCGATCAGCATGAACACCGTGCCCAGCACCACCTCGCGACCATTTTCGGTGGCCGCCCCGGTACGCAGCTCGCGCCCGATCAGCACCTCGGCCACGTCGCGCACGCGCACCGGCACCCCGCCGGCATTGGCCAGGATGATGTTGCGGATGTCGTCCAAGGACTGCACCTGTCCCGGCGCGCGCACCAGCAACTGCTCGCCGCGCTTTTCGATGTAGCCGGCGCTGGCGTTGCCGTTGTTGCGGTTGAGCGCCGCCACCACGTCCTGCAAGGTCAGCCCATACGATGCCAGGCGCTGCGGATCGGGCGCCACCTGGTACTCCTTGGCGTAACCGCCGATCGAATTGATCTCGGTCACGCCCGGCACGTTGCGCAGCTGCGGCTTGATGATCCAGTCCTGGATCTCGCGCAGGTCGGTGGGCGTGTATGGCGTGCCGTCAGCTTTTTTGGCGCCCTCTTTCGCTTCCACCGTCCACAGGTAGATTTCACCGAGGCCGGTGGAAATTGGCCCCATCGCCGGCGACACGCCGGCCGGCAGCTGGTTGCGCGCTTCCTGCAGGCGTTCATTGACCATCTGCCGGGCGAAGAAAATGTCGGTGCCATCCTTGAAGATCACGGTGATCTGCGACAGGCCGTAGCGCGACAGCGAGCGGGTTTGCTCGAGGTGCGGCAGGCCGGCCATCACGGTTTCGAGCGGGAAGGTCACGCGCTGCTCGGTTTCAAGCGGCGAGTAGCCGGGCGCCGACGTGTTGATCTGCACCTGCACGTTGGTGATGTCGGGCACCGCGTCGATCGGCAGCTTTTGATAGTTGTAGATGCCCAGCGCCGCCATGGCGGCAACCACCAGCATCACCAGCGACCGCTGGCCGATGGCGAATTGAATCAGACGTTCGAACATAGGGTCTCCGGTCTCAGTGGGTGTGTTCGGCGCTGTCTTTGCCCAGCTCCGCCTTCAGCACGAAGCTGCCGGTAGCGACGTAGCGCACGCCCGGCTTAAGGCCGGCCAGCACTTCGGTCATCTTGCCGTCGCTGCGCCCCAGCTTTACCGGCTGCGCCAGGAAGCCCCCCGCTGTTTCGACGAACACCACCGGCCTTTCCTCGACCATCTGCACCGCGTCGGACGCCACGGCCACCGCCGCATCGGCCGCATTGGCGTTACGATTGGCAGACCCGGAGAGCACATCGACCGTGATGAACAGGCCCGGGCGCCAGGCGCGGTCCGGGTTGGCCAGCGCCACGCGCGCCTTGGCGGTGCGGGTTTGCTCGCCCAGCAGCTCGCCCACGTAGATGATCTTGCCCTTGGCTTCGGCGGCAAAGGCGGTGGCCTTGACGGTGACCGTCTCGCCCACTCGCATCAGGTTGAGGTCGCGCGGCGGCACGGCAATTTCGGCCCACACCGTGGACAGGTCCGACAGCGTAAACACGATGGCGTCTTCCTTGACCGCCTCGCCCTGCGCCAGGTGTTTTTCCATCACCACGCCAGAAAATGGCGCGCGCAGTTCCAGTCGATTGAGGTTTTTTCCGGAGCCGGAACCGGTACCAGACCCAACGCCGGCGCCAATGGCGCTGAGCTTCTGGCGCGCATTCTGCACCGCGATTTCCGCCTCGCTCATGGCCTGCTGCGCCTGCAAATAGTCCTGCTCGGCCGAGATCTTGTCCTGCCACAGGCGCTTTTCGCGCTCGAGCGTGGTCGATGCCAGGGCCAGGCGGCGCTGCGCCGACAGCAGCTCGCTGCGCTGGTCGGACAAGCCGCTGCTGGCGATCACCGCCAGCACCTGCCCCTGTTTCACGCTCTGGCCCAGGTCCGCGTGCACTTCCATCACCACGCCGGCCAGCTTGGGCACCACGTGGGCGGTGCGGTCTTCGTTAAAACGGATCTCGCCGGGCAGCGATGTCACCACGCTGATTTTTGCCGGCGCGGCGGCGGCCAGCGCGATGCCGGCGGCTTTTACCTGGGCGGCATCGAGGACGATTTTTTCCGGGACCTCTCCATCCGCGTGCGCGAGTTCACCCGCAGGCGGCGCTGCGGCCGCCTTGGCCGGCGCTTTTTCCTTGCCATCGTGGCCGTGGTCGTCGTGCGACTCGCCGGCCTGTTTCGGCGCCAGGATCCACGCGGCCAGCAGCAGGCCGATGACCGCCATCACGGCGATGATGATTTTTTGTTTCTTGTTCATTGTTCTGCTCCGAGGATGCGGGTGATGGCAGCATGGGCGCGGTGCGCCTGGGCCAGGGCGTTCAGGTATTGGGACCGGGCGTCGAGCAGCGTACGTTGGGCATCGAGCACGTCGAGGAAGCCGAACTTGCCGTTTTCAAAGCCGGTCGTGGCGGCGGCGTAGGCGCTTTGGGCGCCGGGCACGATGTCGGTGCGCAGCGCCAGCGCCTGCTCGCGGGCCAGGTCGAAATCCTCGCGCGCCTGCGCCAGGTCCGAGTCCAGCCGCAGCGCGGTCGATGACAGTTCATCCCTTGCCTTGTCCACCCGGCGCGCAGTCTCCAGTACATTGCCCTGGTTGCGGTCGAACAGCGGCAGCGGCACCGAGAAGCCCACGATCAATTGCGAGCGGCCCAGTTCCTCCGAGCGCTTGCTGCCCAGGTTGAGGGTGACGTCCGGCACGCGCCTGGACAGCTCCACCTGCGCCAGCGACTGCCGGCTGGCCAGTTCCGAGCGCGCCAGCGCCATCGCCGGCGCCTGCGCCAGCCGGTGGTGCAGCATGGCCTGGTCGGGCAGCGCCGGCAACTGGTCGATATCGCCATCGGCTTTTTCAAACCGTGGCGACGGGTTGCCCCACATTGCCGACAATTTTTTTCGCGCCACCGCCAGTTCGCTGCGTGCGCGCAGCAGTTCCAGCGTGACCGAGGCGGCCGCCACCTTGGCCCGCGTTTCCTCCACCGGCGAGACCTTGCCGGCGACCACGCGACGGCCGGTGGCTTGCGCCGCGCGCTGCGCCAGTTCCGACGATTCCTGGGCCAGCCGCAGTTGCTCCTGCGCGGCCAGCACGGCAAACCAGGCGTCGATCACATTGGCGCGGATCTCGGCCTGGCGCGCGGTGAGCGCGGCAGCGGCGCTGTCGCGGCCACGCTCGGCGGCCTGCACGCGGGCGCCGCGCTTGCCGCCCAGTTCCAGCGGCTGGCTGATCAAAAACGTGGTTTCGCGGACATCGTCGGCGCGCTTGCGATCGACACGTTCGACTTCGAGCGTGGGGTTGGGCAGCAGGCCGGCCTGTTGCACGGCGCCGTCGGTGGCCGACAGCTCGTGGCGGGCGGCCGACAGGTCGGCATTGGCGTCGGCAGCCAGCGCCAGCGCAGTCTGCAAGGTGAGCGGTGCGGCCGGCTCCGATGCGGGCAGATTGAAAGATGCGGCCAGCGCGAACGCCGGCCATGCCGCTACACAGAGCGGCAGGAAATACTTGACCATCGAATTCTCCAGAATAAAGGGAAATTCGACGAGACGGTGGCGTCAGGGGTTAAACGAACGTCTCGTCGCTGGAGAACCTGTCGCGGCAGGGAATGAGGCGCTGCTTGCGCGCCTCTTCCCTACCGAAACAGGTTCTAAGCAACGAGCAGCCAATTGGGCCGGGGCGGCCCTTCGGCAATATGGGATAGATACTGGGGAGTGAGCGGCGGCGCGTAACCGGTGGCGGTGACCGGTGCGGCCACGCCGTGCTCGTCGAGCACCGAGGCCTGCACCGCGTGGTGGCAGACTTCGCAGTCGCTGTGGGCCTTGGTCTTGCCCGGCTGCTGGTCATCGCCATCGTCGTCATCGTCGCCGGCTTGCGCCTGGTGCTGGTGACCGTGATGACCGAAATGGGTGGCAGGATGCTGCTGGCTGCTTTCCTCGTGCTGGCAATAGACGGCCGCCATCGACCAGGCGTACTGGATCGGCAAGATGGTCAGCAGAAAAATGAGCAGGAGTTTTTTCACCGGGCCATTGTAGCAAACAACGTCAGGCGAGAATTTTTTTCATCCGGCACCCCCGCTTGTAACAAGCACGTCATATCCAGTCATTACCCTATGGCCTCCTTCATCCGCCCTGGACTCGACATGCAAGTTTCGCCACGCCCGCTCATCCTCGCCCTCAGCATCGCCGTCGCGCTCAGCGCCTGCGGTGGCACCTACCATGAAGGCCCGCTGGTCATTCCGGCCGCACCGGCCGACCAGGGTGCGGCCGATACGGCGCCGGTACCAAGCGTGACCGCGTTTGTGGACACCATCGCCACCAACCAGCGCGGCGACGCCCGCTATGCCACGCTCGAAACCAACGCCGGCGTGCGCGTGCTGGCCGGCATGCTCGACATCTGGACCCCGCTCACCCAGCTGGTCGATGCGGGCCAGACCGCCCCGGCCGTGGGCACCTTCCCTGCCGTCGCCGCCTCCGCCTGGACCGGCGTGCCGAACGATGGCACCAACGGCGGCACCATCCGCAACGCCACCGTCCACAACTACAATATCGATTACGTGGTCAAGGCCACCACCGGCCGCACCGCCGAGCAGACCACGCTGGCCTACTTCGACGACCGCCGTGGCAAGGGCTACAGCGTGACCGATGCGATGGGCCCGCTGACCGCCGCCTGGCGCGCCTCGACGCAGCAGACTACCACCATCAATAACGTGCCGGCCGACGCCACCACCGTGCTGTACAACGACGGCGGCAACAACAACGGCGTGGGCGGCACCGCCAACGCCAACTTCGGCACCGTGGTCGATTTCGTCAACATGGTCGGCGCCAACGGTTCGACCGAACCGGCCAAGCGCTTCTACAAGTATGCGCGTCCGTTCCGCTGGAGCAGCGCGGTGCAGGTGGTGCCGGCGCTGCTGCCAGCGCGTTCGAGCACCCCGGCCACCGACGGCGGGTTCACCAGCGGCCACTCGGCCGAAGCGATGCGCAACGCGCTGGCGATGGCCTACGTGGTGCCGGAACGCTTCCAGGAAATCTTGAGCCGTGGCCTGGAACTGGGCGAATCGCGCATCCTGGCCGGCATGCACTCGCCGCTGGACGTGTTGAGCGGCCGTATCCACGGCGAGGCTGTCGTCGCCGGCAACCTGGCCGACCCGGCCAACCAGGCCCTGAAAGCCAACGCCTACGCCCAGGCCCACACCACGCTGATGGCGGCCACGTCCACCACCGCCACCACGTACGCGTCGTTCGCGCAATCGGGCACGCTGAGCACCGACCGCTTTGCCGACTACGCCACCAACAAGGCCAACTACATCCGCCGCAGCACCTACGGCTTCCCGCAGATCGCCAGCACCACGGCAGCGGCAGTGGTGCCGAAGGGCGCCGAGGTGCTGATCGAAACCCGCTTGCCGTATTTGAGCGCGGAGCAGCGCCGCGTGGTACTCAAAACCACCGCCCTCGCTTCCGGCTACCCGGTGATGGACGATGCTGAAGGCTGGGGCCGTTTGAACCTGTTCGCGGCAGCCGACGGCTATGCCGCTTTCAAGGGCAATGTCGTGGTCAACATGGATGCATCGAAGGGCGGCTTCAACGCGGCCGACCGCTGGCGCAACAACATCAGCGGCACCGGCAAGCTGGTCAAGCAAGGCACGGGCGCGCTGAAACTGGGCGGCAACAACACCTGGACCGGCGGCACCGAGCTGACCGCCGGCATCCTGGAAGCGATCTCGAGCACCGCGTTTGGCGCCGGTGACGTGTACGTGAGTGGCGGCACCCTGGTCGCCAATGCGGCGACCCCGGTCAAGGCCGCCAAGTACACCCAGCTGGCCGGCGCCACTGTGCTGGAAATCAATGCCCTGTCCGCTACCCAGGCCGGCCTGACCGTGGCTGGCGACGCCACCATCGGCGGCGGCGCGCTGAGCATCAAGTTCCCGGGCAGCTACAAGCCGAAAGCAGGCGACACCATCACCGTGCTCGGCGCTGGCCGCCTGCAAGGCACGTTCACCACCATCACGGTGGCGGGCTTTGCCAAGGTGACGCCAACCTATAGCGGTACGACCCTGACTTTGACGGTCACCAACTAAGCGGCGCCAAAACGGTATGATAGGGGCGTGTTGCACGGTGTGCAGCACGCCCCTTTTCTATCGGAAGCCCTGATGAACAAAGACGACCTGACCGCGCATCCGCAAGGCGAGTTCTTCAACACCCAGGCCGAACGCTTGCAGGCGGACCTGCAAAATTTTACGCGCCAGGTGGCCAGCTGCGACAAGCTGATCCGCATGGCGAATATCAGCCTCAACCAGATCGACGACCGCATCGCCGCAGCCGCCCAGGTGGAGGCGCGCGCCGCTGCCATCGTGGAAGCCAGCGCCAGCGAAGCCGCGCGCGCGGCGACCGAAGCGGCCACCAAGGCAGTGGCCGCGTCCGTGGCGCAACTGACCGCCGTCACCAGGCAGGCCGAGCACGTCTGCAGCGACCTCCATCGCGCCCACGGCCGCGCCGCCTGGTGGAACGCCGGCTATATCGCCTGCGCGCTGGCGGCCTGCCTGGTGACCGGTTATGTCACCTACCGCATCGGCAAGGCGGCGGCGATCACGCCCGACATCGAGCGCGCGCTGGAGGTGGCCGAGCAGCACGAAACGCTGCTGCGCAAGGCTACCGACAAGGAAAAGAAGCAGATCGCCGACATCATCGCGCGCAAGCCGAAATCGAGGTAACCGGCCTTTGAGATGAGAGATCGCTCACCCAGGGTGCGCTGCGCCTCTCCCAAAATGATGACTATTTTCCCTGCACGGTGTCCTTTCTCACGCTCGCGGCCCACGTTCGCTTGACCGGGCTCAGGCCGGTGCGCAGACTCGATGGTATGGCCTCGGCATTCCGCCAACCATCCCTTCCTTCTATTCATCATGACACCGACACCACTTGCCGCACGCATTTCCTTTGCCTTGTTCACCTTGAGCACCCTCGCTGTTACCGGCACTGCCCGTGCCGAGGAAAAGCACCTGGCGGCGATGCTGCAAAACGATGTCTTTGCCGGTACCGACGGTGGCGGCTACACCAACGGCCTGGCCATCGCCTACGTGCGCAGCACGGCGCCCGGCGAAACGGAACTGGCGCCGCACTGGCTGCTGGCGCCGGTCGCGCCGTTCCTGGCCGTGGGACCGGCGGCGATGACGTCGGTCTCGCTCAACCAGGTCATGATCACCCCGCGCGACATCACCACCAGGGAGCCGAACCCGATGGACGCGCCATACCTGGGCGCGCTGTGGGTGCGCGCGGCGCAGGTGTCGGTGCAAGGCGATGTGGCCGACATGTTCAGCCTCAACCTCGGCATGATCGGACCCGCGTCGGGCGCGCGCCAGGCACAGACCTTTATCCACCGCATCACGGGATCGACCCGCCCCCAGGGCTGGGACAGCCAGGTCTCGAACCGGCTGCTGTACGGCATCGAGCGCTACCGCGCGATGCGCTTTGCCAGCGGCGACGGCAACAGCGCGGCGCCTTCGCTGGACGCGATCGTGCTTGGCGGCGCCGAGGCCGGCAATATGTTGTCATCAGTGGGCGGCAGCGTGATGCTGCGGTATGGCACGTCGCTCAAGCGCAGTTACGCGTCGTCGGTGCGGCAACTGGCGCGCAGCGGCGATCCCCTGATTTTCGGCCGTGGCTGGATGGCGTACCTGGCCGTGCACGGCGACCACTTCTTCTCGCACGCCGGCATCAGCAACGACCTGCCGCCGGGCGGCACCCGCGCCGAGCTGCGCGAATCGCAGGTGATCGGCCAGGCCGGCATCGCCTATGGCTGGGGTGACTCGTCGCTGTCGTTCTCGCTGCAAAACACCAGCGCGCTGACCACGGGCAGCGGGCGGCGCAAGGCGTATGGGTCGCTGACCTATACGACTGCACTGCGCTGAACGGTCAAACCGGTCAACAAGAACGGGCCGGATCTTTGGCGAGATCCGGCCCGTTATACCGGCGGCTGTGGATTGGCAGCACGCCAGTGACGCTTGGGTTCTTATTGGTTCTTATTGGTTCTTATTCGCCCGTGATTTTTTCGTCCTCGTTCTTGGCATCCTGCATCGCATCGGGTTCCAGCTCCTCGGCCGAGCGGTTCAGGTGCACGAATACGCCCCATGCCGCCAGCAGGATACCGACGCTGCCGATCAGGGCTGCCGCATAAACCAGTTCGCTCAAGTCATCGTGCACGGCGTGGAATGTCGCCACCAAACCCTCGATACCGAGCGCCACGACCACCACCACGAAAAAGCGCGACAGGAAGCGGCGCACGCGGGTGGGCGCGCTGATGTCGGCATCGCGCACGACTTCTTCCTCGACGATGGTTTCGGCGATCTGCAAGGCCACCACGGCGGCGGCCAGGATGCCGATCGCCTCGATCACGTCCTGGGCGGCGGTCAATCCGGCTTCACCGGCCGACATGGCCTCCCAGCCGATCTGGGCGCCGATCACGATCAGGCATATGCCGCCGGCGGCAAACAGCAGGGCGGTGATGGCGTGAACCACGCCAAAGGCTAGCATCAGTTTTTTCATGGGGTGTCCTGGAAATGAAGAAAATACGGGAATCGTCCTCATCGATTCTAGGGGCATCCCTGTCCACACTATGTTCGCTGTAGAACACAACTGGTTTCTTGCTGGCTACTGTCTTGCTTATTGTTGCAGCAAGGGGCTGCTGGCGGCAAATTCGGCCAGGTGTTCGAGCAGCACCCGTACCCGCGCCGGCAGGTAGCGGCGCTGGGTCCAGACCGCGTACACGTGGCGCGGCTCCGGCATCCATGCGGGCAGCACCTGCACCAGGCTGCCATCGGCCACTTCGAGCCGGCTTTGCAGCAAGGGACACAGCAAGATACCCAGTCCCGCATGCGCCATCTCGACCGCCAGCCGCATTTCGTTGACGCGCAGCCGCGCCTGGGCCTGCGGCGAAATCACGACTTCGGCGCCGTCACCGGGCCGGCGCAGGCGCCAGGTACGCAGCGGCTCGGCCACGATCAGCTCGTGCTGCGCCAGTTGCGACGGGTCCTGCGGCACGCCCGCGCGCGCCAGGTACGACGGCGCCGCCACCATCACCAGGCCGGCGCTGCCCAGGCGCCGCTGCATCAGCGACGAATCGTCGAGCGCACCGACGCGTATGGCCAGGTCGGCGCCGCTGGCCACCAGGTCTTGCAGGCGGTTCGACAATTCCAGTTCGAGCCTGATGTCCGGGTACTGGTGCATGAAGCTGGCCCATGCCGGAGTGAGCAGGCCGCTGGCAAAGTTAACCGGCGCCAGCACCCGGATCGTGCCCGAGATATCGGACAGGCTGGCGTCGAGCTGCTGCGTGGCCTGGCGCAGCGCCCGCACCAGCGGCCGGCAGCGCTCGTAGTACTGCCAGCCCTCTGCGGTAGGCTGCAAGCGGCGCGCGCTGCGGTTGAGCAGGCGGTAGCCGAGTTCACCCTCGAGCTTTTGCAGCCGCCGCGTCACGGTGGCCGGCGGCAGGTTTTCGCGGATGGCGGCAGCGTTCAGACTGCCCTCCTCCACGATGGTCACGAACAGGGCCAGGTCATCGAGCATGATTGCATTTCCGGAATTTGAAATTGGATTTATCGCTCTAGTATAGATAGTTGCAAGCGACTACGCTGTGTCTTTCAATTGACGAAGGAGATGCAATGTCCGATATGTTCCGTCTGCGCCTGGTATTTGCGCTGCTGATGTCCCTGCTGATGTCGTCGATGATGAGCGGCTGGGTGACCTGGCTCAACATCGGGCTGCATCCCGACTTTTTATCGCGCTGGCGGTATGCCTTCATGGCCGCGTGGCCAGCGGCATTTACGGTGGTGATGGTGTGCGGACCGCTGGTGCATGGGGCGAGCCAGCGGTTGGCGGTGCGGTTGCGGCGGGGGTAAGTGCGCAGTTGTTACCACCCGAACTTCAGTTCCATCCCCAGGTAATCCACATCGCGCCCGCCAGCGCGACGCAAGCTGTCGCCCACCTGGAAGTGCACCGCCTCCAGCGACGCCGTCACATTCGGCGTGACCGCCCAGTCGGTGCGCAGCTGGGCGTAGGCGCCGGTCCAGCGTGAGCCCTGGCCCGCCGTGCGCGGCACGCCGGCCATGCTTTGTACGTACACCGCGTCGCCCGTGGTCTGGCGCCATTGCAGGCCCAGCGCCGTGGTCACGCTCAAGGACTTGATCGGCTTGATCTTGATCGAGGGTTTTACGTGTACCAGGTTGCTGTAGCCGGTCAGGCCCGCCAGCGAGAAATAATAGCCGTTGGCGAACAGCGGGTTGAAGGTGCCCAGCTTGCCGTCTCCGGCGTGCCTGTCGCCCGAGGCCATGTCGAATTGCAGGCCCACGCGCGGCGACCAGGTCGCATTGGCAAAGGTATAGCCGGCGATCGAGCCCAGCGCCCAGCTTGATGCACGCTTGGCGCCGACCTGGCCGTGTTGCAGCATGCCCTCCACGTCCCAGTCCACGTTGCCGGTGATGCCGCTGTAGCGTAAATCATAGACGTCGCGGCGTTCATTGCCGGTGGCGTCGAGGAAGCGCGCATCGTCGCGCCGGTAGCGCGAGTAGTAGCCGGAGATGTCGCCCGGCCCGAATCCCTGCCGTTCCAGGCGCAGGCCGTTCAGGGTCAGGTGGCCGTTGGAATAATCGTCGAACGATTTTTCGCTGCGGTTTTGTACCGGCTGCGTCACGTAGCCGATCACGCGCCACGGGCCATGTTCCCAGTCGGCCCACACCCCGTCGAACGACTGGCGCACATTGGGGCCGTCGCGCGCGGCGATAAAGCGCTGCAAGTCGAACGCCATCTCCTGCCGGCCCACGCGCATTTTGACCGCGCCGTCCGCCGTGGGCACGGCCACGGTCACGAACAGCTGCTCGACATCGAGCTTGTCGCGGTCGGGCGGGGCAATCGTCTTCTTGTCGAACGTGCGCGCGTCGACCAGCTGGCCGAACACTTGTACGTACGGCCCCAGTCGCAGGTCCGCATGGACGTTGGCGCGCTGGATCACGTAGCCGTCGGCCGGTGCGGCGCCGGCGCCATACGATGGCGCATCGATATGCTCGTAACGCTCGCGCAAGCCGGCGCCCAGCGACAGGTAAGAACTGCCATTGCCAAACGGGATGTACTTGAGGCCGTCGAGCGGCTGGCGCGGCAGGCAGGAGCTGGCCAGCACGTCCCAGTTCTCGGCCCAGCGATTGAAGTTGATGGCCGGGCGCTTGGCGTTGCATGCTGTTGGCGCTGGTGCAGGCGCCGTTGCTATCGTTGGCGCCAGTGCAGGCGCCGTTGCTATTGTTGGCGCTGGTGCCGTCGTTGCTGCCACCATCGCTCCTGCCGCTGGCATTGCCGTTGCCGGCGCTGCTGCCGTTGCCGCTGGTGTTGCAGTTGCTGCTGCCGTTGGCGCCCCTGCGGGTCCCGCAGCGGGCACCTGTGCGGTAGCCACCCCGGACAGTGCGCTCGCGCTGGCCAGCAAGACCAGCAACTTCGTTGAGCGCTTGCAGCGCGCGGCCTTGCGGCTGGCGTTAACGCTTGGCTGCATCGTGTATCTCGCTGATGTAACCGCCCGGGAATTGCAGCATTGCCGTCATGTTGCCGGTACTGGTCTGGCGCGGCGCGGCCAGCACGGTGGCGCCGTTGGCAGCAGCCTTGTTCAGCGTGTCCGCCATGTCGTCCACCTGGTAGCCGGTGGTCTCGCGGCCGTACGGGAAGGTCAGCTTGCCGTCGGTGACGAACACCGTCATCTTGCCGAATGTCGATACGAGCTGCACGCGGCGGATGGTGTCGCCGGCGCGGCCGATTTCGCCACCGTCGATCTGGCTGTCGGCCACGATCTTCGCATGGGCGAAGGTCTTGAACTGATTGAGGAATTTATCGGCCGAGACTTTTGATATGTACACGCGGTTGTCCGGCACCGAGTGCAGCGGCGCGTACGACGGCGCCCTGGTATGCCAGTACAGCTGCATGTTGACACCGCCGGCCCACTGGATCAGCACATCCTTGCCGATCGGGTCATCGAACGGCTCCACCACCACGTCGGCCCCCGCTTCCACCGCAGCATCGCGCGCCGCCTGGATATCGGTGACCAGGTAGCCGGTGCGTTCTGCGCCGAAGCCGTACGGGATCGGCGTCTGGAACGCGAACACCGACAGCATGCCCACCGGCGTCTGCACGTATTGCGACGCGGTCTTGCTTGGCGTGGGCGTGACCGTAAACACCGCGCGCGGAGAGGCTTGGCCACCGAAGATGCCGACAAAGCTGGCGACGAACGCATCGAGATCGGCGTTGGCCACATACACGTGCGTGGTGTCGTACTGCGGCGCGACCGCGACGTCGGGCGCAGCCAGCGCCAGCGCCGGAGCAACCAGGGCGAGGGACAGCATGGCGGATGCAATGCGGTTGCGGAAGGTATGGGTGATCATGGATGACTCCTTGAAGGTGGAAAATCGTCAGTCCACTATACCCAGCCATGCCCCGCATTCCACCTGCCATCGGGTCAGGTACCAGCCATGCCCTCTCTTAGGACAGGGCCGCATGCCTGATGAGAGGCGGATAAAGCACAATGCGTGACATGCCACCCGTTCAGAAGAACCAGCATGGCTGAAAAAGCCTGTCTTGCGGCGAAGTTGTAGAATCGCAGCGAACCCACAGCCGAAAGGCCACCATGAACGATTACGCCGCCCCCAAAACGCTGCACATCGCCCGCAAGCTGCTGTCACTACTAGGAAAAATCCAGATCACCGATGACGACGACAATGTCGTGTACGAAGCTGCCGCCCAGTGGCGCTGGTTCATCCGTCCATGGCGCATCACGCAAGACGGCTGCGAAGTGGCGGTGGTCAGGCGCAAATTCCTGTCATTCGCCCCCACCTGGTACGTGCATACCAATGACGAAAATTTCGAGCTGCGCGGCAAGCTGTGGAGCTGGCGGCGGCAAGTGGCCGTCGTGGGTGGACGCTTTGACGGCGCTATCTTGCGCGGCGGCTTGTGGGATATGGGTTTCGAGCTGTCACGCCACGGTCAGGTCATGGCCAGGGCGCAGGCCAAGATCATGACCTTGCGGACGCGGCACAGCATCGAGTTACTCGATGCCTCGCCGCAGGCGGAGTTGTTGACGGTGATATTGATGACGACGCTGGTGGAGCAGAAGAGCGAGAAGAGCAGCTTGGGGGCGGCGGCGGATCCGTCGCCGCATGGGTAAAGCAGACCTACTATCTTATCGAAAGCGTAATCTATTTTTTACAAATAGCCGGCTTTTTGGAAATAATAGGTGACGTTATGCCTAAGCCACCGACAATTTCTATTTCCCAACTCGGTCAGGACGCTACAACGCTGGAGGTTCAGCTAAAGGACGCGCGTTTGCGCCGTCATCTTTCGGCTGAAACTGTCGCATCCCGAGCTGGTATTAGCCGCCATACCTTATCGAGAATCAAGTTGGGAAGTAGCTCGGTTACGATGGGGAATTGTTTTCACTTATTCGCGGTGCTGGGATTGGAGAAGGATATCCACGACGTGGCGCGAGATAATATTGTCGGGCGGCGTCTGCAGGATGCGGGATGCGGGATGGTTGCAGCGGCGCCGGGCGCGGAGGCAAACCGCTGCCTCAATAGAAGAAAAGTAAAACTGACAAGCGTTGATAAAATCTGCTAATCAAGGGCCTTTCCTAGCAACAGTTCCAGATAAATCCCCTCGTCTTCGATGCGACTCTTGAATTGCTCGTTTATAAAATGTGGAATTGGGTGTAATACCCCGTTCGAGTCCCGGATCCGCTTACTTCCGCTGTCATCAAACGATCCCAACTGATGGACGTCAAATTTATTTTCAATGGCTGCTTGGAAGCTGCTCACCTGAGACTTGTTGACTACAAAAGCAACAGCCCAATCACCGGCAGCAAGTGCAAAGCGCCAGCCTGGAGCACCTGTAACCGAGGCTGCCTCAGCAACAAGTGCATGCAGCGGCAACCGTGCTTCGTTTAAAGTGATGCCGATGTCTACGCCGCAAAAAATATCAATGGCCTCAGCTAAACCGTCACTAAGATCGCACGCGGCCACGATGGCTTCGTCTTTGCGTAATAACTCACCTTCCTTGATGCGAGCAGTTGGCAAAGTTAAAACTTGAGTGAAGCGGTCATTCCCCGCACCATGGCCTTGTTGTTTTCGCATTAGAGTGAGGGCGGCAGCAAATCCGCCCAAAGAACCCGCAACAAACAAAGCATCTCCCAATCCCGCTTTGGCCCTACCTAGGCGTCGTTGCTTTTCAACGATACCCCATGCTGCACCTACTATTTGAGCGCTAGAACCTTCCTTGGTATCGCCACCTAAGAATGCGATACCATGATCTATGCATGCCTCAGCGCAGCCTTCAACAATCGCCCGCGCATCGACAGCGGAAAATTCTCGGGGCAAAACCATAGATAGCATCATCGCCTTGGGTAACGCACCTACCGCTAGTAAGTCACTAACATTAGCTACAACTGCTAAACGTCCCCAAGTATTATATGTACCCAACCCATGGCGCAAGGCCACAGGATAAGGGGCTCGATCAATTTTCACCGCCAAGTTTTGAGCCAGCCCTACGTCGATAATACTGGCATCATGTCCGAAGCCATTGACGAAGGACGGGTCCACCGCAAGTTGCGGCAATAAGCTTGAAAGGAAAGCCTTTTCACCAATATCAGTTAGCCGTACCATTATCCCTCCACTCTTGATTCAGGTTTTGCTTGCTGCCCCTGTGACTTTCCTTTTGGATCTAGCTCTTGGTTTATTCTCAACTTCACAGCATCCAAGGCGTCTTTGTATTCTTGCAACTGTTTTTTTTGCTCAGCGATCTCCGCTTTTTGTTCATTTACTCGATCGAGTATGTTCGTAAAAGAAAAAAATCCTGGTACCGCCAACACTGCCACAATCAGCCCTGCGAACAAAAACATTTGCCCGGTCATGACTTGTACTTGATTGTAAGCCGCTCTTGATTGACTCGCAATTTTGGACAAGCTACTCGTCAACGGTCGATCTATCTGCCCCCCAAGTGTTTGTACAGACCTATGCACTTTACTTAACGTAGTGTTGGATCGTAGTTCCAAGAACTCGATTGTTGCTACCCGCTCGCCCCTGCGCATAGAAATTGATTCAGATGAAAGATTATGTAACATAAAAATAGCACGGCCTTTATAACCCGGATCAAATGGGGGCTGAGAGGTCAAAACAAGCCCATCATAGATGTAAGACATGCGCAAAGAAACTCTAGCAGATATGCCTTTTGGAAGGTTAAGAGTTTCGGTTGATAGAATAAAGCATACTGCATGAGGTGGAATCCAAAAAGCTTGGGCGGGTTCTAGCTTTTCTGTGGTTAACTTAGTGCCGCTGAGATCCTGCCCTACATAGTATTCCTCTCCAATTGTGAGGTCATATGAACTTCCTCGTAAATTCTCTTTATCAAATGGCTCGATCAGTCTTGTGCTGGTTGGCACGCACAAAGACTCGATATCCTGGCTAGGTAGAAGCATTCAACCTCCCACAATGTCAGTTAGCACGGTCCTCACTAGATTCGGCGACACGCCGATTGCAGCCACACAATCTTCAGCACGAGCCGACGCTGATTTTAAAACAATTGCATCTTTAGAACGAATGCCCCACGCAGATAATGTTATTGTTTTTGAATCTATATTTCTTACGGTATGTAACTCATGCGACTTACGTTGATAAATTGCACCTTCTAAAAAAGTTACCTTACTCGTCTGAAATACATTAGTCATGCCATTTTTTTGTGCTATGTGTCGGCAGGCTCTCTCGTCAAAACGATAGCGAAATAGACTAAAATTAGCCCCTGGTTCCAGTTCATAACGGCTTTCTTCAATGCCACCTGAAACGACACGTGACATAAAATCAGCGCAATGGGAATGAATGTCTTCCAAAGCAATGGTGTTACTATCCCAGATATGTAGCCTTAGTGAGTGCCCACTTGGATCATTTCGAAGTGCAATTTTTAGAAATCCCAATTGATGCCTGTATGAGCTCCGTGCGATTTCCCTCAACCGCTGAGGATCTCTCAAAATTTTCTCAAGATAGGTCATCAGTAGCCCATTCGATGTATCGTTTACTACCGCTTGGATGAGCTGATCTGCGTTAGAATTGGTCTGCATAGATTTCACACGATGAAGGATAAAAATGGGACATTTTGGTTTTCTTGCTTTAGGCGTAAGTATGATTTTGGTCGCTGACATGGTGATTAAGAAGTTACAAGGGTACCGTGACCGAGTCATGGTGTTGCTTGCTTTGCTCCCATTGTGCTGCATAGGAACGGCCGTGCTTCTCAGTCCCTCCCTGCTTAACTCCAAATCCATTGACTATTTTCCGATTGGAATGTTGCTAACACTTTTCTGGCTAAACATTGAACCATCACTCCATAAGCTAAACAGAACGGACCATCTGCAAAATTCGATCATTATAGGCAAGTTACTTGTTACGCTAACTATCACGATTATACTTCTTCGACCTATTCTGCCATCATTCTGAAATTTAGGAATGCTAATTCGTGAATTTTTCGATTACATTGAGTCTCTGGGAGCGTTCTTAATATTCCCCGCCTCTTTCCAAGGGGAAAACGAAATAATCAAAGAAAAAGCCCACTCTCTACGGTAAAGAGTGGGCTTGAATCGACGGAAATACGTTTACTCTGAATTAGAACGGTATATCGTCATCCATATCCGAGAAATTCGGCGCCGGCTTTGGTGCCGGGCGTGGTGCCGGTGGCGCCATGGCCGGGCGTTGTTGCTGAGGTGCGGCCTGGCGCTGTGGTGGCGCGTCGTAACCGCCGCCGCCGCCATTGCCACCGCCGTAACCACCACCGCCGCCAGCGCCACCACCGTAGCCGCCGCCGTCGTCCATGCCGCCGGCGCCTTGACGGCCGCCCAGCATTTGCATGTTTTCAGCGACGATGTCGGTTGCGTACTTTTCGACGCCGTCTTTATCGGTGTACTTGCGGGTTTGCAGGCGGCCTTCGACGTAGATGGACGAGCCTTTTTTCAGGTACTGGCCAACGATTTCGGCCAGCTTGCCGAAGAACGAGATGCGGTGCCACTCGGTGGTCTCTTTTTGCTCACCGGTGTTGCGGTCTTTCGACTTGTATGAGGTCGCCACGGCAATGTTGGCGATTGCATCACCGCTAGGCATGTAGCGGATCTCCGGATCGCGACCCAGATTGCCGACGATGATGACTTTGTTGACTGATGCCATGAATAAAACTCCTGAGTAACAACGGCCGCGTGGGCAGGCTGTGTAGTGAAATCTAAACAGGGATTATAGACGAATGGGATGCCGAGCCACCACTTGCCCTACCAATTTTGGCTGCCGTACCCATGTAGCCTGTTCTGCGCCGAAGCCTGTTGAATCGACGCAAGCAAATACTGGTATTATATACAGTGTCAAGCCTCCCGCGCGTGATCCAGCGCAAGGACGGCGCATCTTTTCAAAGCCCGCTATGATGACGGGTTGATATCTAAGGGCTTACTCCATGGAACAGATCCGCATTCGCGGCGCACGTACGCACAACCTCAAAAACATCAGTCTCGACCTGCCGCGCAACCAGCTGGTCGTGATCACCGGGCTGTCCGGTTCCGGCAAATCGTCGCTGGCGTTCGACACCCTGTATGCCGAGGGCCAGCGCCGCTACGTGGAGTCGCTGTCGGCGTACGCGCGCCAGTTCCTGCAACTGATGGAAAAGCCCGATGTGGACCTGATCGAAGGCCTGTCGCCGGCCATCTCGATCGAACAGAAGGCCACGTCGCACAACCCGCGCTCCACCGTCGGCACGGTCACCGAGATTCACGATTACCTGCGCCTGCTGTACGCGCGCGTCGGTACACCGTACTGCATCAACCACCCGGACCAGGCGCTGGCCGCGCAGACCGTGTCGCAGATGGTCGATGCGGTGCTGGCCATGCCCGAGGGGACGAAATTGATGGTACTGGCGCCCGTGGTGGCCAACCGCAAGGGCGAGCATTCTGACCTGTTCGAGCAGATGCAGGCGCAGGGTTTTGTACGCTTCCGCGTGCAGAGCGGCACCCATGAAGCCAAGATCTACGAAGTGGACGAGCTGCCCAAACTGAAAAAAACCGAGAAGCACACGATCGACGTGGTGATCGACCGCGTGAAGGTCAACGCCGACATCAAGCAGCGCCTGGCCGAAAGCTTCGAGACCGCGCTGCGCCTGGCCGACGGCCGCGCCGTGGCGCTGGAAATGGACACCGCCGTCGAACACGTGTACTCGAACAAGTTCGCCTGCAACCAGTGCGGCTACTCGCTGCAAGAGCTGGAACCGCGCCTGTTCTCGTTCAATAACCCGATGGGCGCCTGCCCAGAGTGCGATGGCCTCGGCCACATCGAGTTCTTCGACCCGAAACGCATCGTCGCGTTCCCCAACCTGTCGCTCGCTTCCGGCGCCGTCAAGGGGTGGGACCGACGCAACCAGTTCTACTACCAGATGCTGTCCAACCTGGCCGCGTACTACGAGTTCGACCTCGACGTGCCGTTCGAGCAGTTGCCCAAGCCGGCGCAGGACGCGGTCCTAAACGGCTCGGGCAAGACCGCGATCCCGTTTACGTACGTGAATGAGCGCGGCCGCACCGTGGTCAAGGAGCACACCTTCGAAGGCGTGGTCAACAACCTGGCGCGCCGCTACCGCGAAACCGATTCGATGGCGGTCAAGGAAGAACTGGCCAAGTTCATCAACGAGAAAAAGTGTCCGTCGTGCGAGGGCGCGCGCCTGCGCATCGAGGCGCGCTTCGTGAAGGTCGGCACCGGCAAGCAGGAAAAGGCGATCTACGAGATCGCCGAGAAGCCGCTGCGCGAATCGCTGTCGTTCTTCGAGCAGTTGAAGCTCAAGGGCGCCAAGAAGGAAATCGCCGACCGCGTGGTCAAAGAAATCATCTCGCGTTTGCAGTTCCTCAATAACGTCGGCCTCGACTACCTGTCGCTCGACCGCAGCGCGGACACGCTGTCCGGCGGCGAGGCGCAACGTATCCGCCTGGCGTCGCAGATCGGTTCTGGCCTGACCGGTGTGATGTACGTGCTCGATGAACCATCGATCGGCCTGCACCAGCGCGACAACGACCGCCTGATCGACACCCTGCGCCACCTGCGCGATATCGGCAACAGCGTGCTGGTGGTGGAGCACGACGAAGACGCGATCCGCACCGCCGACTACATCGTCGATATGGGTCCCGGCGCCGGCGTGCATGGCGGCGAAGTAATTGCGGCCGGTTCGCTTAAGGACATCCTCAAGAATAAAAAATCGCTGACGGCGCAGTACCTGAACGGCACCCGCAAGATCGACGTGCCGGCCAAGCGCCACGAAGCCGATCCCGATCGCCAGCTGGTGATCGCTGGCGCCACCGGCAACAACCTGAAAAAGGTCAGCCTCAAGCTGCCGGTGGGCCTGATGACGTGCGTGACCGGCGTGTCCGGTTCCGGCAAATCGACGCTGATCAACGACACGCTGTTCCCGGCCCTCTCGCGCCACCTGTACGGTTCGCAGACCGAGCCGGCGCCGCACGATTCCATCGCCGGCCTGGAACACTTCGACAAGGTGATCTCGGTGGACCAGGCGCCGATCGGCCGCACGCCGCGCTCCAACCCGGCGACCTACACCGGGCTGTTTACGCCGATCCGCGACCTGTTCGCCACCGTGCCGACCGCGAAGGAACGCGGCTACAGCGCCGGGCGCTTCTCGTTCAACGTCAAGGGCGGCCGCTGCGAAGCGTGCCAGGGCGATGGCGTGATCAAGGTCGAGATGCACTTCCTGCCGGACGTGTATGTGCCGTGCGACGTCTGCCACGGCAAGCGCTATAACCGCGAAACGCTCGAAGTGCAGTACAAGGGCAAGAACATCACCGAAATCCTCGACATGACGGTGGAAGACGCGCACGAGTTCTTCAAGCCGGTGCCGGTCATCGCGCGCAAGCTGCATACGCTGCTGGACGTGGGCCTCGGCTACATCAAGCTGGGGCAAAGCGCGACCACGCTGTCCGGTGGCGAGGCGCAGCGCGTCAAACTGTCGCTGGAGTTGTCCAAGCGCGATACGGGCCGCACGCTGTACATCCTGGACGAGCCGACCACCGGCCTGCACTTCCACGATATCGATCTGCTGCTGAAGGTGATCCATCGCCTGCGCGACCAGGGCAACACGCTGGTCATCATCGAGCACAATCTCGACGTGATCAAGACGGCCGACTGGGTGGTGGACCTGGGGCCGGAAGGCGGTGCCGGTGGCGGCAAGATCATTGCCACCGGTACGCCGGAGGATGTGGCGGCCAATGCGAACAGCGTGACCGGCAAGTACCTCGGACCGTTGTTGAATTAAGCGCGTAAGCCAATGTGGGTGCCGGCAAGATTGGCGCCCTAAGATCCGTCATCCTCGCGAATGCGGGGATCCATAACCCGGTTAAGTTGTGTTGGCTGAATGCGAAGCTACCACGACGCACAGGCTCTATGGATCCCCGCGTGCGCGAGAATGACGGATTTGCGTTTACTGGCTGGCTACCACCTTCTTCTCCCCCGCCACCCACTCCTTGATATGCGTCTCCAGCACATCAAGCGGCAGCGCGCCTGCGCCCAGCACGTGGTCGTGGAATTTGCGGATGTCGAACCTGTCTCCCAGTTCCTTGCGCGCATAATCGCGCAGTTCCAGTATTTTTAACTGACCGATCTTGTAGCCCAGCGCCTGGCCCGGCCACACGATGTAGCGGTCGGTCTCGCTCTGCACATCCACTTCCTCGATCGCCGAGTGGGCATGGAAGAAGTCCACCACCTGCTGGCGGTTCCACTGCTTATAGTGCAGGCCCGTATCGACCACCAGCCGGATCGCGCGCAGCATCTCGTCCTGCAAGTGGCCGTAGTAGCTGTAAGGGTCCTTGTAAAAGCCCAGCTCTTCGCCCAGCCGTTCGGAATACAGCGCCCACCCTTCCACGTACGCCGTGTAGTTGCCCTGCTGGCGGAAGTCCGGCAAGCCGACGATTTCCTGGGCAATGCTGATCTGCATATGGTGTCCGGGCACGCCTTCGTGCAGCGCCGTGGTTTCGATGCCGATCACGGAGCGATCCTGGAAGTCCCCAGTGTTGACCATCACCCGGCCCGGGCGCTTGCCGTCCGGTGAACCCGGCAGGTACGACGCCGCCGCCGCGCCTTTTTCGCGGAAGCGTTCCACCTCGGTGATCTCCACTTTGGCCTTCGGCAGCACGCCGAACTGCTGCGGCAGTTGCGCATACATCTGGTCCGTGTACTTCTGATAGAGGTCGACGATATTCTGGCGCGAGGTCGGGCGCAGTGCCTTGTTTTCCTTGAGCGTCTTGTTGAACGACGCCAGGTCGCTGTAGCCGAGCTTTTGAGCCGTCGCCAGCATCTGCGCTTCGATGCGCGCCACCTCCGCCAGCCCCAGTTGGTGGATTTCTTCCGGCGTCATGTCGGTGGTGGTGGAAGCCTTGGCCTTGAAGGTGTAGCGCGCCGCGCCATCGGGCAGCGACCACATGCCCACGTCCTTGCGGCCGTGCGGCAGGTACTGGGTCTTGGTAAAGACAGCCAGTTTTTTATACGCGGGCGCCACGTCCTTTTTGATTGCGGCCAGAACCTGTTTGGTCAACCGCGCCTTGTCGGCGGCCGAGAAGGTCTTGGGGAATTTTTTCAGTGGCAGCGCATAGGGCGAATCGGCCGGCTTGTGCGCAGCCATGTCCTCGCACTGCTTGACGATCTGCGGAATCAGGAACTTGGGCGGCATCAGGCCGTCGGCCACGCCCTTCTGCATTTGCACGCGGTTTTCCTCGAACAGCCGGGGCACTGCCTGCAGGCGCAAGATGTAGTCGTCGTAGTCCTTCACCGTCTCGAAATTCCAGGCCGAGACGATCATCGGCAGGTCGATGTGGATGCCGGAGTTTTGCGCCAGCGGCATCTCCCAGTCCTTGAAGCGGGCGCCGTCCACGGTCTGGCGCAGCTGGCGCACCATCAGTTCCTTGTTCAACTGCTCCTGGCCGGGAAAGCCGGCGGTGTCGATCGCCTCGAAGCGCTGGAGGAAGTCGGCGCTGGCCTTGATGTCGGCCTCGATGCCCGCCTGCGAGAAGTCGGACAGCTTGTCGTTGTAGCGCTTGTCGCCCAGCATCGACGCCCATTCCGGGCTGTTGCGCATGGTGTAGTCCCACTGCTCCTTGATCAGGGAGTTCAGCGCCGCGCGGCGCGCTTCGAGGTCGGGTACGGCGGTATCGGCGTGGGCCACGCCCAGCATCAGGGCAAACAGCAAGGCGCTGGCGGCGCCCATTCGGGTCATTGCATTTGTCATGGTGGCAGGTCAAAAAAGGTGGAGCCTGCACTGTAAGCGAAGCCGGCCACTGCCAGTGACGCTTTGTGACAGGCTGCACGAATGCCGCCGTGAACTGCGTGCCGCTGCGCTGGGCCGGGGCGCTTGTTCAGACCAGTAGGTCGGCTACCTGGTGAAATACGCGCTTCGGCCCCTGTGCTACCAGCGCATCGACATGATTGAAACCCCACGCCACCGCGCCGAAATCGAGGCCCGCTTCCGCCGCCACACGCGCATCGCGGATCTCGTCGCCGATCAACAAGGTATCGGCTGCCGCGATGCCGGTGGCAGCGAGCACCTTGCGCACCTTGGGCAGCTTGCCGAACAGGCCAGCGCCGCACTCCACCTGGTCGAACAGCGCCAGCAACTCGGGGCCAAGGATGCGCTGCACGTTGGCGCGCGCATTCGAGGTGACGATGGTGAGCACCACGCCGCGCTCCTTCAACGTGCGCAGCGCCGCCTCGACGCCAGCGAACAGCGTGATCGAATGCGCCTCGTCGCCGATGCGGGTGCGCATGAAACGGGCGATGGCCGGGGTTTTCCAGAGCGGGATGTCGTGCAGCGCCATGATCTGGCGCGCATCGAGCCCGCGCAAAGCCTGGGCGTTGGCGCGGTCGAGCGGTTTGAACTTGTATTTGGCCGCCGCTTCGTCGAACACGCGTACGAAGCAGGGAAAGGTGTCGGCCAGGGTACCGTCGAAGTCGAAAATGATGAGCTTGCGGTTCACGTGGTCCTCGATGGCGTAGGAGTGGTCGGTTGAGCCGGTCAGCCGAGCCAGCATACACGAAAAAAAGCGGCGCATGTTTCCATGCGTCGCTTCCGTCTCCACCTCAGGCCGGCTTATTTTGCCAGGCGCTTCTCCAGCTCGGCTTTCACCGCCGTCAATTCTTGCGGCAGGTGGTAGGCCAGCTTGGTGAACAGTTCCTCGTGCAGTTTCAGTTCTTCGCGCCAGGCATCCTTGTCGATCGAGGTGATGGTCTCGAATTCTTCAGGCGTGAACGGCAGGCCGTCCCAGTGAATGTCGCCGTAGCGCGGGGTGGTGCCGAAGATGTTTTCGACGCCGCCGGCTTTGCCTTCGATACGCTCGAGCATCCACTTGAGCACGCGCATATTGTCGCCGAAGCCAGGCCAGACGAAATGACCCTGGTCGTCGGTGCGGAACCAGTTGACGCAGTAGATTTTCGGCAGGGTGGCGCCGTCGATCTTGCCCAGTTTTTCGCCCAGGTTGAGCCAGTGCTGGAAGTAGTCGCTCATGTTGTAGCCCATGAACGGCAGCATGGCGAACGGATCGCGGCGCACGATGCCCATCTGGCCGGCAGCAGCTGCCGTGGTTTCCGAACCCATGGTGGCGGCCATGTACACGCCTTCCACCCAGTTACGCGCTTCGGTGACCAGCGGCACGGTGGTCGAACGACGACCGCCGAAGATGAAGGCCGAGATCGGCACACCGGCAGGATCGTCCCAGGCCGCGTCGATGACGGGATTCTGGGTAGCGCCCACGGTAAAGCGCGCATTCGGGTGGGCAGCCTTGGTCCCGGACGCCGGGGTCCAGTCCTTGCCTTGCCAGTCCACCAGGTGATCGGGAGCCTGCTTGGTCAGGCCTTCCCACCAGACGTCGCCGTCGTCGGTCAGCGCGACGTTGGTGAAGATGGTGTTTTCACGCATGGAGGCCATGCAATTGAAGTTGGTTTTTTCGTTGGTGCCAGGGGCCACGCCGAAGTAACCGGCTTCCGGGTTGATCGCGTACAGGCGGCCATCGGCGCCCGGCTTGATCCAGGCGATGTCGTCGCCGATGGTGGTGACTTTCCAGCCGTCGAAAGTGCCTGGCGGGATCAGCATGGCGAAGTTGGTCTTGCCGCAGGCCGACGGGAAGGCGGCAGCCACATAGTGCTTCTTGCCTTCCGGCGATTCCACGCCCAGGATCAGCATGTGTTCGGCCAACCAGCCCATGCCATCCTTGGCCTGGTCCTGGTAACCCATGGTGGAAGCGATACGCAAAGCGAAGCATTTCTTACCCAGCAGCGCATTGCCGCCGTAGCCCGAACCGTACGACCAGATTTCGCGGGTTTCCGGGTAGTGGACGATGTACTTGGTGGCATTGCATGGCCAGGCCACGTCTTTCTGGCCGGCTGCCAGCGGTGCGCCGACGGTGTGTACGCATGGCACGAATTCGCCATCGGTGCCCAGCACGTCGTAGACGGCCTTGCCCATGCGGGTCATCACGCGCATGTTGACGGCCACGTACGGCGAGTCGGACAGTTCCACGCCGATGTGCGCGATCGGCGAACCCAACGGGCCCATCGAGAACGGCACGACGTACATGGTGCGGCCGATCATGGCGCCGTCGAACAGCGGGTTCAGGGTGGCGCGCATTTCGTCGGGCGCCATCCAGTTGTTGGTCGGGCCGGCTTCTTCCTTGGTGGCCGAGCAGATGTAGGTGCGGTCTTCCACGCGCGCCACGTCGGTCGGATCGGACAGGGCCAGGTAGGAGTTCGGACGCTTGGCTTCGTTGAGTTTTTTCATGGTGCCGGCGGCAACCATTTCCGCGCACAGGCGGTCGTACTCTTCTTGCGAGCCATCGCACCAGTAAATGCGGTCCGGCTTGGTCAGCGCGGCGATTTCCGTGACCCAATTGATCAGTTTTTGATGCTTGATGTAAGCTGGGACGTTCAGCGTTGCAACGCCACCCATGATGGGCTGATTCATACTACCTCCAATGCCAATTAAAATTCTTTCGGCAGGATCGTCGTCAATATCAGCTTGAATAAAGCTTGAATAGCCTGGCGCGCGGAAGCCCATCCGGGATGGGTCGGCGCCTCGGCGTACTCTACGGCGGTCTTGTCGTGGGACCAGGTTCTGCGAACCCGGCAGTGACAGCAAAATCGATGTTCGGCTGTTCATTTTTTGAGCGATTGTACACCGCTGGCCCCACGATTCAACAGAAATGTAGGAGAAATTGTTGACTAAAGTAGTAAGCTATTCAGCTTTTTGCAGCGCCCGTTATTCCGCTACGAATTTCAACCTAAGATCGGTTAACTGACATGAAAATCGCCATACTTGATGATTACCAGAACGCGAGCTCCGGAATAAAAAGTTATCAGATATTGAACGGACACGAGGTAAAAGTGTTCAACAATACAACACGCGGCCTCGGCCAGCTGGCAATCCGCCTGGCGCCGTTCGATGCCTTGGTGCTGATCCGCGAACGCACTGCACTCAACCGTGCGCTGCTGGCCAAGCTGCCCAATCTGAAACTCATTTCGCAGACCGGCAAGCTGGCCGGCCATGTCGATGTGGCGGCCGCGACCGAGCTGGGCATCGCGATTGCCGAGGGTGTCGGCTCCCCCACCGCACCGGCCGAGCTGACCTGGGCCCTGATCATGGCGGCAGCGCGCAAGATCGTGCCGTACGCGAACAACCTGCGCGACGGACTGTGGCAAACCGCTTCCGTCAATCCGCAATTGAACGGCCTGGGCTTCGTGCTCAAGGGCCGCAAGCTCGGTATCTGGGGCTATGGCAAGATCGGCCAGCTGGTGGCCGGCTATGGCCGCGCATTCGGCATGCAGGTGGTGGTGTGGGGCAGCGAGACCAGCCGCAACAAGGCAGTGGCCGATGGCTACGCGGCCGCCGCGTCACGCGAGGCGTTTTTTGCCGAGGCCGATGTGCTCAGCGTGCACCTGCGCCTGAACGACGCCACCCGTGGCATCGTCACCGCTGCCGACCTGGCGCGCATGCAGCCAACGGCGCTGTTCGTCAACACCAGCCGCGCCGAGCTGGTGGCCACCGGCGCGCTGGAACAAGCGCTGACACAAGGCCGGCCCGGCTATGCAGCGCTCGACGTATTCGAATCGGAACCGCTGGCGCCAACCAGCGCGCTGCTGCGCATTCCGACCGTGCTGGCCACGCCGCACCTCGGTTACGTGGAGCAGGACAGCTATGAGCTGTACTTCCGCCATGCATTCCAGAACATCGTCGATTTCGCGGCCGGAAAGTTCGATGCGATCAACAATCCCGATTTCCAGCACAACGCGCGCAAACTGTCGCCTTAGTTTCAGCCCGGTGGTGCACAAAGCGCCGCTTGCATGCCCCGGCAGCGGGGCCGGCGTTGCTCGTCAACGCAGGACGTGTCGTGCTTCTTTGCTGCGCCCTCGCTACCGGGACAGTTCTCAATCGGTTTCTTCCGGCAGGCCGGTCAGATTGACACGCGGCGCAGGCATCACATGCACCTTGCTCCACAAGCCGGCCCAGCCGGGCGGCCAGGTGATGTCCGGGCCGCTGTACGGCGGCAAGGTAGCGCGCACCGGGACCACCGGCACCGGCGGCATGTCGATCAGCGGTGCGCCTGCGGGACGTTGCATGTCCAGGCTGTACATATAGCCGGGCAGCAGCGCGTCGCACACGCTGGCGAACCAGGCGGTGTGGTCGTCGTCGCGGCCCAGTGCCTGCGCCAGTCCTTGCGGGTCGAATTTGGCCAGCGCGTGGATCAGCTCCTCGGTGGAGGCGCCCGGGTTGTCGCCCCACCCCATCACGGGATTGCTGTTGTAGTCGGCGCCGGAGCCGTACCAGCCTTCGCGCCACGAGCGCTGCATCCAGTCGCGCTTGCCGGTGAACAGGTGCCAGCGCCAGTGCAGGCCGGACGGCTTGGGCCACGCATACAAATACAGTTTCTGATAGCCGGCCTGGTGCAGCGCGCGCACCACGGCCATCAGCCGCGCGTGGGGCATGCGGTCGGGCGGCGCGCGGCGGAACAGGATCGCTTCGCCATCGGCGTACTGCACGGCGTCGGTCGATAAATTGAGGTCGAGCGTGCGCGCTTCGCTGCCGAAGCGCGCGGAAATCCAGCCGGTCAGCAAGTTGACGGCCGTGATCACGCCATAGCCGCGATGGCGGTGAAAAATGACAGTTCCGGGTGCAAGTGCTTTCATAGACTATCCACGAACAGGGGCCTCAGGAGGGGCCCGCAAACAGACAATATAGGCATAGTACGCCGATATTTCCAGTGCGAAGACGGCGGCTTCCGGATTCTTTTTGCGCAGCGGTTTGGGTTATGATGCAGATCATTTTTACTGAACCGAGCTTTCACCATGACCCTGCGCATCCTCGCCACCGGCGGCACTTTCGACAAACACTACAACGAACTGAACGGCACCCTGGGCTTCGCGGACAGCCATGTGCCCGCCCTGCTCGAGCGTTGCCGCCTGACGGTGGACGTGGCGCTGGAACAGTTGCCGCTGATGGATTCGCTCGACATGGTCGACGCCGACCGCGAACGCATCCTGGCCGCGTGCCGCGCCGCCACCGAAAAGGCGATCGTCATCATCCACGGTACCGACACCATGCCGCAAACGGCCGCCGTGCTGGGACCAGCCGAGCTGGGCCAGACCATCGTGCTGACCGGCGCGATGATTCCCTATTCGATTGCGAACTCGGATGCGATGTTCAATCTCGGCTTTGCCTGCGCCGTGGCGCAGACCCAGCCGCCGGGCGTGTACGTGGCAATGAACGGCAAGATTTTTGCCTGGGATAATGTGCAGAAAAACAAAGCGGCTGGGGTGTTCCAGCCGTTGTAGGTAAAACATGCTGTCTATGGGGTCCCCGCATGCGCGAGGACGACAGATTTTAAGCCGCTGGCACTTGAGCCGTCATCCCCGCGAACGCAGGGATCCATAGAACCCCGGGTTCATCGATGAAGCTTTAAGCCTTGGCTTCGCCGCCCAACGCTTCGACCACGTCGGCCATCATCTTGGCAAGCTCGCCCGTCATCAGCATGAAGTCGCCGTCAAAACGCTCTTCATCGTTGCGGGTGCTCGATTCCTTCTCGGCCAGCACGTCCAGCGCCTTGACGCTCTTGATCGCCAGCGATTCGGTCAGCACGAACGAGATCTTGCTGTCCCACGTCAGCGCCAGGCGGGTGCACTGCTTGCCCGCTTCGATGTGACGGCGCACTTCGGCCGGTTCCAGCGTGTGGCGCACGTAGCGCACGGCAGCCTTGCTCTCGCCCGTGGCGCGCAGCTCGGTGTCCATATCGACCGTGAAACCGGCCGGCGCCTCGTCCGTTTGCAGCCATTCGGTCATCACGCCCACCGGCGAGCGCTGCACGCGCAGGCTTTCCAGCGGCAGTTTATCGACCGCTTTCAACAGCAGCTTGATCACTTCGTCGGCCTTGGCCGGGCTGGCCGCATCGACCACCAGCCAGCCGTTGACCGGGTCGATCCAGGTCCAGACATTGCCACGGATCGAGAAGGCGCGCGGCAGCAGCTCGTCGGCCACGCGTTCTTTCAATTCCTTCATGGCTTTTTTGCCCGGAGCAAAGCCTTGCGCTTCTTCCATCTCGGCGGCGCGGGCCTTGGCCACCTGGTTGATCACGCTCGACGGCAGCAGTTTTTTCTCGGTGCCCAGCACGATCAGCATTTGCTTGTTGACCACGTGGACCAGGCCGCCGTTAGGACGCGGCTTGTCCCAGCCCTGGCGCAGCAGTTCGTTGCTGCTGGCAGGAACAAACGCGTGCGGTTCGAGCGCTGCTTCCAGTTGTTCGGGGGTGTAGGCCCACGGGGCCGGCAGACGATAAATCTGAAGATTCTTGAACCACATGAGTGTTGCCTTGTCCTGAATTGAATGTACCAAAAGAGCGCCATTTTACACGGTGATGGCGGCGCTGAACCGTTTATGAACTGAACAGGTCGCCCTGTACGGGGAGCGGCTTGTGCGCGGCTGCGCCCGGTACTTCGAGGGTGCTGGCGCGCACCCCGAGCAGGCGCAGCTTGCGTTGCAGCGGCACGCGTTTGAGGCACTCGCGCGCAGCCTGCAGGATGGCGGCCGCATCGGCCACCGGCGCGGGCACGGTGACGTTGCGGCTGACGATCTGGAAATCGTCGTAGCGCAGCTTGATGCTGATGGTGCGGCTTACGTAACCCTTGCGTTTCAGGTCTTCAGCCAGCCGGTCGCACAAGGTGACCAGGATGGCCGACAGCGTTTCGCGGTCCTGGCGCGCGTGCAAATCGCGCTCGAACGTGGTTTCGCGGCTCATCGATTTACTCATGGTGCGGTTGGCCACCACGCGCTGGTCGATGCCGTGGGCAGCTTGCGACAGCCAGGATGCGTAATGCGCACCGAAGTAATCCTGTAGCATCCCTTGATCGGCCCGCGCCAGCTGGCCGATGGTCTCGATGCCGAGCGACGCCAGCTTGGCCGTGGCCTTGGGGCCGATGCCGTTCACCTTGCGCACATTGAGCGGCCAGATGCGCTCCGGAATATCATCGAAACCAAGGATGGTGATGCCGTTGGGCTTGTTCAAGTCCGAGCAGATTTTCGACAGCAGTTTATTGGGCGTGATGCCGATCGAGCACGTCAACCCGGTGGCGTCGAACACGGCCTGCTTGATGCGCGCGGCCAGTGCATCGGTCTCGCCTTCCACATCGGTGAGGTCGATAAAAATCTCGTCGATGCCGCGATCCTCGATCTGCGGCGCAATCGCCGCCACCGCCTGCTTGAACAGCCGCGAATAGTGGCGATAGTCCTCGAAATTGGCGGGCAATAAAATCGCATCGGGCGCCAGCTTGGCCGCCTTCATCATGCCCATGGCGGAACCGACGCCAAACGCCCGCGCTTCATACGTGGCAGTGGTGATCACCCCGCGTCCGACGTAAGTGCGCAGGCGGGCGAACTGGTGGCTGCCATCGGCCAGCAACACCGGCGTGGCGTGGCGTCCACCGATCACCACCGGCTGACCGCGCAGTTCCGGGTAGCGCAACAACTCCACGGACGCGAAAAACGCATCCATGTCGAGGTGGGCGATCCGTCGTGGGGGTTCAACCATGCCGCTGCAAAGATTACTGTGAATACATACAGTATCTACGGAAACAGCGGCGGCTGCAACCCTATCGTGCCGAGGGTGCCTTCACCGCAACGACGACCAGCACCGCCCCCGCCACCAGGCTGGCCGCCAGCAGATAGATGCCGCTGGCCGTGCTGCTGGTCGCATCCTTGATCGCCCCCACCAGGTACGGGCTGACGAAACCGGCCAGGTTACCCAGCGAATTGATCATCGCAATCCCCGCCGCCGCTGCCGCGCCGCCGAGCATGGCCGTGGGCAGGCTCCAGAAAATCGGGAACGTGGACAGGATGCCGGCCGTGGCCAAGCTCAGGGCGGCCAGCGCGATCACCGTGTTGTCGCTGAAGGCGGTGGCGACGATCAGCCCCAGCGCACCGGCCACGCCGGCGCAGGCCGCGTGCCAGCGGCGTTCGCCGGTGCGGTCCGAGTGGCGGGCAGCGGCCACCATCACCACCGCAGCAACAAAATATGGAATCGCAGTGAGCAGGCCGATGTGGAACACGTCCGCCACGCCGCTGTTCTTGATCAGCTGCGGCAGCCAGAAGCTCACGCCATACAAGCCCATCACGAACAGGAAGTACACCAGCGCCAGCAGCCATACCTTGCCGCTCCTGAACACCTGCGCCAGCGGCAGGTGTTGCTGGCCCACGCGGTCCTCGGCGATGGCCGCTTCCAGCACGCGCTTGTCGTCGTCACTCAACCATTTGGCGTCGCGGATGCCGTCGTCGAGGTAGAACAGCGTCCAGATGCCGAGCAGCACCGACGGGATGCCTTCGAGCAGGAACAGCCACTGCCAGCCCGACAAACCATGCGCGCCATCGAACGCCTTCATGATCCAGCCCGACAGCGGGCCGCCCACCACGCCGGCAATCGCCACGCCGCTCATGAACAGCGCCACCATGCGCGCGCGGCGGTGCGCCGGGTACCAGTAGGTCAGGTACAGGATGATGCCGGGGAAGAAGCCCGCCTCGGCCGCGCCCAGCAGAAAGCGCAGCACGTAGAAGGTGGTCACGCTGTTGGTGAACATCATCGCCGACGAGATCAGGCCCCAGCTGATCATGATGCGCGCGATCCACAGGCGGGCGCCGGCGCGCGTCATCAGCAAATTCGACGGCACCTCGAAAAGGAAATAGCCGATAAAAAACATGCCGGCGCCGACGCCATAGACGGTATCGGAAAAGCGCAGGTCGGCCAGCATCTGCAACTTGGCGAAGCCCACGTTGACGCGGTCGAGATAGGCCGCCACGAAGCACAGGAACAGGAACGGCATCAGGCGCCAGCTTACGCGGCGGTACAGCGCGTTGTGGGCATGCGGATTGTCGGACATGATGGGATTCCCGGTAGTGAATGCGGCGGCGCCCATGATAGGGCCTTCCCCGGCAATTTTCTAAATAATTTATAAAACCCCTTGCGGACATGCGAAACGCCCCTGTAGAATACGGCCTCGTTCAGCAGTTGTGACAAACGCTGATAAGTTTTCTGGGTGCTTAGCTCAGTTGGTAGAGCGGCGCCCTTACAAGGCGTAGGTCGGGAGTTCGAGCCTCTCAGCACCCACCAGGAAAACTTAAAAAACGAATGGAGTGGTAGTTCAGTTGGTTAGAATACCGGCCTGTCACGCCGGGGGTCGCGGGTTCGAGTCCCGTCCACTCCGCCAACATTCCTTAAGGGCCCGAAGCGTTATGCGCTTCGGGCCCTTATTCATTTCCGCATCAGTTTCAGGCAATATGCTGGAACCCGATGAAGACGCTCCCCTATTCCTATCTGTCCTTCCGCCGCCGCCTGGCGCGCGCGGCGCTGGTGCAGTTTATTGCCAGCGTGGTCAACTCGCTTGAAATGGTGTTGCTCGCTTTCGCGCCCGTCATGCTGGGCCTGTTCGCGTGCATCGCCCTGCCCGGGCTGCTGGCGCCCACGCTGCCGTGGTTCGAGGCCCTTGGCCTGCTGGCCGCGCAAATACTGCTGGTGGCCGCACCCGTGTGGCTGCTGCGCCAGCGCCTGCATCCGCTGGACGTGGCGCGCTGGAGCCGGGCGCTGCCCATCTCGTCGCGCCAGCAGTGGCAGGCGGAAGCGTCGGTCGCCGGCCTGATCGTCGGACCGGTGGCGCTCGCGCACGCGGTATCGTGCGCGGTGTGGTGGTACCAGTGGCCCGATTGGCTGCGGCCCGTGGCGCCGCAGGCACTGGCGTGCGCGGTGCTGTCGTTGTTGCTGGGGTGGGTGTTGGCGACGGTGCTGCTGATGCGGCGGGCCCGGCCCGGTGCGCCGCGTGCTGCTGCCGTGGCCGTGGCCAGGGCGCCGGCGCATTACGCCGCGCCATCGCGGGCGCGCTTGCCTGCACTGGCGTACTGGCGCCAGTTGTTCTGGCTGCCATGCTGGCGCGGCGAAAGCGTGGTCGGCATCCAGCAGACCTGCCTCTTTCTCGGCGCCTTGCTCAGCCTTGGCCTGTGGCTGTGGCGCCCGCCGCTGGTGGCCTGGATGCCGCCAGCCGTGTGGGGCGCCGGCACCGCCATGCTGTTGATACTGCTGACCGATCGCGGTGACAAGGCCGTGGCGGAACAGATCGCGCGCCTGCGCCCGGTGGTGGCCCAATGGCCGCTGTCGATGGAACGCCTGTTTGTCAGCGCGATCGTGGCGGCCTTGTTGCCGGGCGCGGTAGTGATGGCGTGCTTCGCGGCGCTGGTGCTCGCTGCTGGTGCTGACGTTCCTGTCGCCGCTGCTGCTGGTACTGGCGCTGTCAATCTTGCTGGTGCTGCTGGTGCTGCAGGCCATGCGGTGGAGGCGCGCATGAGCGCGGGTGCAGCTGGCGCCATTAGCCATGGCGTGAGCCACACCGTGGCGCTGGTCTGGCTGGCCTGCGCCGGCGTGGCGCAACTGGCCATCGTCGGGCTGCGCACGCTCACTGCGCGCGGCCGGGTGGCGCTGGTCATCGGCGCCATCCTCATACTCACCGCCATCGGAAGCGAATTATGGAACTGACCGCCGTGCTGACCATCGAACAACTGAATTTCAACCACCCGGCCCGCGCGCTGTTTCGCAACTTCGATCTGCAACTGGGTACCGGTGTGACCTGGCTGCGCGGCGAAAACGGCGCCGGCAAGACCACGTTATTGAAGCTGGCTGGCGGCGCGCTCGATGCGCACGGCGGCAGCATCCGCCTCGACGGCATCGACATCGTGCAGCAACCACTGGCCTATCGCCTGCAGGCGTTTTACTGCGGTGGCGACCTGCCGCAACTCCCGTGGTTGACCGTGCGCGAACTGCTGGACCTGCACCTGTCGCTGTACCCGGCCACCGACGCCGCGCTGCTCGATGCGCAGGTGCAGGCGCTGCACCTGGGCGGCGCGCTCGAGCAGCCACTGACCACGCTGTCGCTGGGCCAGCACAAGAAGGTGCAACTGGCACTGGCCCTGGCGCTGCCGGTGCGCCTGTTGCTGATCGACGAACCGTTCAACGGCCTCGATGCCGATGCGATGGCCTGCCTGCGCCGCCAACTGGCCGATCCCGCACGGCTGGCGCGCCAGTGCATCGTGCTCACCAGCCACCTGGAACCGGAACTGCCGCTGGCGTGCACGCTGCAGTTGTAACGGCTGTGGCGCGGTGTACTACATCGCTAAAATATTTCACTCGAGACACTGCCAGAATGACAAACAATGCGGCAAACCGGCGACAATGGTGGCTTGCCTTCAGTTCGCTAGCGGAGTTTGTCCCGATGTTCGGTTTCCTCAAGTCCCCCACCCTGTCGCCGCGGCTGTTGCAGCTCAAGGCCTCGCCGCTGTTCAACACGCTCACGCCGCTCGAACTGCAATCGATCGATGGCCTGATCCATGAGCGCCGCTACCTGGCCGATGAAATCATTTTCGACGAGGGCGAGGAAGGCCAGGCGCTATACCTGGTCATCTCCGGCCGGGTGCTGATCAGCCGCCTGCACCATGGCGGCCGCGAACTGGTGGCCGAGCTGGAACCGGGCGACTTCTTCGGCGACATGGCCTTGCTCGACAACGCCCCGCGCAACGCCCAAACGCGCGCCATCGACAATTGCGAGCTGGCCGTGTTCTTCCGTGGCGACTTCATGGGCCTGATGGAAACCGATGCCGTCATCGGCTACAAGATCGCGCTGGCCCTGGCGCGCCACCTGGGCGGCCGCCTGCGCGAATGGATGGTGGGCGCCTCGCGCACCGAAGTGTTATGAGCGTACTGGCCACCCATCAGCGCGCCGGTCCGGTCGTCTGGATCGGCATCGTGGTCGCCACCTGCACGCTGCTGTTCCTGCTGCAGCAGATGCTGTTTCTGGCGATCCCGTTCCTGCTAGGCATCGTGCTGTACTACATCCTGCTGCCGCCCATGCGCAAGCTGCTGCGCATGGGCTTTAGCCACAGCGTGGCCGCGCTGCTGGTGGGGCTGCTGTTCGTGCTGGTCGTGGGACTGGTCGTGTTCCTGATCATGCTGTGGCGCTCGGCGCCGTCGGAATCGTGGCAGCATACCTTGTCCGTGTACCTGGCCGGCGGGCTCGATTTCGTGCGCCACACCACGCAGGCACTGGAGCAGCAGTTCCCGTTTCTCAAGCAGGTCAAGTTCGCACGCAACATCAACAACCGCCTGACGTCGTTTACCGGCGGCTTCGTGCAGAAGCACCTGACCGACATCCTGGTCTCGGTGGCGGCATGGCTGCCGTCGCTGCTGCTGGCACCGTTCCTGACGTTCTTCTTCCTGCGCGATGGCACGCGTTTCAAGAAATTTCTGGCGCGCGCGGTGCCGAACGCATTTTTCGAGCGCACCCTGTTCCTGCTGCACGAGGTGCACCAGACCGCGTACCGCTACTTCCAGGGCCTGCTCAAGCTCACCATTCTCGACACGGCCGTGCTGGCGCTGGGCCTGTGGGCGATCGGGGTCTCGTCGCCGCTGCTGCTGGGCTTTATGGCGGCGGTGCTGGCGTGGGTGCCGTACGTGGGCTCCATCGTCGGCTGCATGCTGGTGGTAATGGTGGCGTCCACCGACGCCCCCAACAACCCGATGGTGGCTTACCTGGCGATCGGCGTGTTCATCTTCGTGCGCCTGCTCGACGACTTCGTGTTCATGCCGCTCACGCTGGGCCGCAGCCTGCACATGCATCCGCTGATCACGGTCCTGATGATCTTCATCGGCGGCTCGGTGGCCGGCATTGCCGGCCTGATGCTGGTGCTGCCGCTGCTGGGCGTGGTCATGGTCATCGGCGAAACCCTGGGCCGCCTGATCACCGACCCGCGCCTGCGCGCCCGCCACAGCAACGCCATCCACCTGCGCACGCGGCAGGCCAGCATCGACCTCGTTTAACTTCGGGGTCAGTGCCGACATTTGGACACGGGCCCAACAGCCGTATGGCTTAGTTCGTGTCCGAATGTCGGCACTGACCCCGAAGTGGACCCCGAAGTGAAGCTTGAAGAAGCCACAAAAAAAGCCCGGTCAGCGAACTGACCGGGCTTTCCGTGGTGCGGGTGAGAATTAAGCGGTCAGCGCGTGCTTCTCGGCCGACTCTTCCACCACCTCGATATCCGAACGGATAAGGTGATCGAAGGCCGACAGCGCGGCTTTGGCGCCTTCGCCGGTGGCGATGATGATCTGCTTGTACGGTACCGTGGTGACGTCGCCGGCAGCGAACACGCCGGGGATCGAGGTCTGGCCGCGAGCGTCCACTTCGATCTCGCCGTGGCGCGACAAGGACACCGTGCCCTTGAGCCACTCGGTGTTCGGCACCAGGCCGATCTGCACGAATACGCCTTCCAGCTCGATCTTCTTCGCTTCGCCCGACACGCGGTCGTTGTACGACAGGCCGTTGACGATCTTGCCGTCGCCGTGCACTTCGGTCGTTTGCGCCGAGACGATCACCGTCACGTTCGGCAGGCTGCGCAGCTTGCGTTGCAGCACCGCGTCGGCGCGCAGTTCTGCGCCGTATTCGATCAGCGTGACGTGCTTGACCAGGCCGGCCAGGTCGATCGCCGCTTCCACGCCCGAGTTGCCGCCGCCGATCACCGCTACGCGCTTGCCCTTGAACAAAGGACCGTCGCAGTGCGGGCAGTAGGCAACACCCTTGTTGCGGTATTCCTTTTCGCCCGGCACGTTGATCTCCCTCCAGCGGGCGCCGGTGGCCAGGATCACGGTTTTGGCTTTCAGTACCGCGCCGCTGGCGGTCTGCACTTCCACCAGCTTGGCGCCTGGCACCAGTTTGGCGGCGCGCTGGGTGTTCATGATGTCGACGTCATACGACTTGACGTGCTGTTCCAGCGCCACGGCAAATTTCGGGCCGTCGGTTTCCTTGATAGAAATGAAGTTTTCAATCGCCATGGTGTCGAGCACCTGGCCGCCGAAACGCTCGGCCAATACGCCGGTGTTGATGCCTTTGCGGGCAGCGTAAATCGCTGCTGCCGCGCCGGCAGGACCGCCGCCGACGATCAGCACGTCGAACACGTCTTTTTTGCTCAGCTCGGCCGCCTGGCGCACGCCGGCATTGGTATCGAGCTTGGCGAGGATTTCCTCGACATTGGTGCGGCCCTGGCCGAAGTGCTGGCCGTTCAGGAACATCATCGGCACGGCCATGATTTGGCGCTCTTCCACTTCTTTCGGGAACACGCCGCCGTCGATGGTGGTGACCTTGATGCGCGGGTTAATCACCGACATGGCGTTCAGTGCCTGCACCACATCCGGGCAGTTATGGCAGGTCAGCGACATGAACGTTTCAAATTCGTAATCGCCGTCGAGATTGCGGATCTGCTCGATCGTGGCGTCGTCGAACTTGATGGTGTGGCCGCCCACTTGCAGCAGCGCCAGCACCAGCGAGGTGAATTCGTGGCCCATCGGGATCGCGGCAAAACGCACGCCGATCTCGGTGCCGGTACGGTTGATACTGAAGGATGGCAGGCGCACGCCTGCATCGACGCGTTCCACCAGCGTGATCTTGTCGCTCAACTCGGCGATGTCGAGGAGCAGTTCTTTCATCTCGCGGGCTTTGGCGCTGTCATCGAGAGAAGCGACCAGCTCAAGCGGATACACCACTTTTTCCAAGTAGGATTTCAGTTGCGATTTGAGGGTTGCGTCTAACATGATTTTTTCTTCCTTTACAAATATTTAGGCGTATGCCGGGCCGGACGCCCGGTCCGGCATCGCGGTAACTACTTGTTTATTGCTTTGTCGTTCAAGACTTAGATCTTGCCGACCAGGTCCAGCGATGGGGTCAGGGTTGCTGCGCCTTCGGTCCATTTGGCTGGGCAAACCTGGCCTGGGTGCTCGGCAACGTATTTCGCTGCCTTGACTTTGCGCAGCAGTTCCGATGCGTCGCGGCCGATGCCGTTGTCGTGCACTTCCATGACCTTGATCTGGCCTTCCGGATTGATCACGAAGGTGCCGCGCAGTGCCAGGCCTTCTTCTTCGATCATCACTTCGAAGTTACGCGACAGTTTGCCGGTTGGGTCGCCGATCAGTGGGTAGTTCACTTTCTTGATGGCGTCCGAGGTGTCGTGCCATGCCTTGTGAGCGAAGTGGGTGTCGGTCGATACGCCGTACACGTCCACGCCCAGCTTGGCGAATTCAGGTTGTTGCTCGGCCAGATCTTCCAGTTCGGTTGGGCACACGAAGGTGAAGTCGGCTGGGTAGAACATCAGGACGGCCCACTTGCCTTTCAGGGATTCGTCGCTGACTTCGATGAATTTACCGTCAACATAAGCGGTGGCATTGAATGGCTTGATTTGGGTATTGATCAGGGACATTGTGATTTCCTCGTTGGGTTGTGAATCATTGAGACGCCAGTGTATCGCCTTTTCCGCCATTTGCAAAATTGATTGTTGCAATAGAATCGATTTGTTTTGACTATGACTGGTCGGCTTGGGCGCGCAGCAAGGCGTCGAAATCGGTAGCCGGCATCGGCTTGGCAAACAGGTAGCCCTGGCCATAGTCGCAGCCGGCATGCGCCAGCAGGTCGCGCTGCTCCGGCGTTTCCACGCCCTCGGCAATCACCTTCAGGCCCAGTTTGTGGGCCATGACGATGATCGCCTCGGACAGCGCCATGTCGCTCGAGCTTGGCGCCAGGTTGCGCGTAAACGATTTATCGATTTTCAGATAATCGATATCGAATTTTTTCAGATACGACAGCGATGAATAACCGGTGCCGAAATCGTCGAGCGCCACCTGGATGCCGGCGTCGCGCAATTGCAGCAGCTTGTCGCTGACGGTTGTGTTGGCGTCGAGCAGCAGGCCCTCGGTGATTTCCACCACCAGCGCCTGCCCGGGCAGGCCCAGCGTGCGCAGGTGGCGCAACCAGTCGTCATACCCGACGCCCTCGCGCTGGAACTCCAGCGGCGACTGGTTGATGCTGATCTGGAATGCCTGATCGACCTCGGCGCGCCAGCGCTGCGCCCAGCCGGCCGCCTCGTGGAACACCCACTGGCCGATCTCGAGGATCAAGCCGCTGGCCTCGGCCAGCGGGATGAACTCGCACGGACTGACCATGCCGCGCAGCGGGTGCTGCCAGCGTACCAGCGCCTCGGCCTTGTGGATGCGCCCGGTGGCCAGGTGGACAATGGGCTGGAAGTACAGCGCCAGCTGCTGGCCCTTGACCGCACCGCGCAGGTCGTTGGTCAGGCGCATGCGGTTGAGCGCGGCCACCTGCAGCGCCGGCGTGAAATAGGCGTAGCGGTTGCGGCCGGCGTTCTTGGCCGCGTACATGGCCTGGTCGGCGTGCTTGAGCAGGTCGTCGATGTCGAGCGCGTCGTCCGGGTACAGGGTGATGCCGATACTGGCCGACACGAACGCCTGTTCCTGCCCCAGCGCGAACGGCGCGCGCAGGCTGTCGATGATTTGCTGGGCGATGTGCGCCACCCGGTCGGTACTGTCGAGCTCGGAGAGCACCACCGTGAATTCGTCGCCGCCCAGGCGCGCCACCGTGTCCGACTTGCGCACGCAGGCACCGATACGGCGCGCAGCGTCCACCAGCAGGATGTCGCCGTGCTGGTGGCCCAGCGTGTCGTTGACTTCCTTGAAATGGTCGAGGTCGATGAACAGGATGGCCAGCCGCGTGCGGTCGCGCTGGGCGCGGATGACGTCGGTCTTCAGGCGGTCGAGCAGCATGCGGCGGTTGGGCAGTTGCGTGAGCGGGTCGAAGTTGGCCTGCTGCCAGATCAGCGCCTCGCGCTGCTTGTCGGCCGTGACATCCTCGATCATGCACAGGTGGTGCGGGTGGCCGCCGGCCTCGGCCACGGTATCGATGGCGGTGACCGACATGTCGATCCAGGCCAGCACACCGTCGGGCCGGAACACCCGGATGGTCGATTTGAAAGCGCCGATGCGACCGGCCGTGAGCTGGCCCATCTGCGCCTTGCACTGGGCGATGTCGTCGGGGTGGGCCAGGTCGAGCCACTTCTGGCTGTGCAGTTCGGCCAGCGGCCGGCCCAGGATCTCGAGGTAGCGGGCATTGACGTCGCGGTAGGCATAGGTGTTTGAGTCGACCAGCGCCATGCCCAGCGGCGAGGCTTCGAACATGGTGCGGAAGCGCTGCTCGCCCTGGCGGATTGCAGCCCTCGAACGGCGCCGCTCGCGCGCCAGCAGACTGAAATGCACCGCGCCTGCCACCACCACCAGCACCAGCACCGCACCGAGCACGCGGTACAGCCACAGTGCGGTCTTGCGGTTGTCCGGATCGTACAGAAAGCCGTCGAACCGGACCCCGGCCGGCAGCATGCCCAGGCTGGCGTAGACGTCGGCGATATGGCGCCAGCGTTCGGGATTCATGTAGCCGATCTCGACCAGCACCGGCTGCACCAGCGCCACCATCTGGCGCGCCTCGTACAGCAGGTGTTCGCGGTCGTTGCGGCGCGAGTACTTGTTGAGGATCAGGTCCACCGTTTCCTCGTGGTGGCTCATCGCCCATTGCCAGCCGCGCAGGCTGGCCGCGCGGAACGCCCGCACCCGGGCCGGATTGGCGGCCAGTTCACGCTCGCTGGTAAACAGGTTGTCGCCGTAGAAATCGATACCGACCGAGCGCGGCGTGTGCAAGTCGTAGGCAAAGCCGGCGCGGTCGAAGACATCGGGCTCGTTGGTGGTGTACACGCCCATGGCGGCGATCCTGCCGTCGATCAGGTCGCGCGGATCGTAGCTGGGTTCGAGCCGCTCGTAACTGTCGGCCGGCACGCCCTGCTTGACCAGGTAGGCCAGCAGTTCGTCGGCGTTGCCCATGCCGCTGGCCTGGGTGCCGAGCATCACGCGCTGGCCGCGCAGCCGTTGCAGGTCGGGCGGCTGGCCCGGCACTTGCGGCGTGGCCAGCGCAAACGCGGAATGCTGCAAGATCACGCCCAGCACCACCACTGGCCGCCCCGACAAGCGCGCCAGCAACAGGCTGCTGCTGCCGACGCCATACTCGGCCTTGCCGGACACCACGTCGCGCTCGGCCTGGCTGCTGTCGGAGGCATCGAGGATGCGCACGTCGAGCCCGGCTTCGCGGTAAAAGCCCTGCTCGAGCGCGGCGTAATAGCCGGCAAACTGGAATTGATGGGTGTGCTTGAGCTGGAGCGTGACGCGCTCCAGCGCCGTTGCCGGCGTGCAGGCCAGCGCCAGTAATAACAGCGCGGCCAGCCGGTAAGGAAGATAGTTCAACAAGCGCAGCCCGGCCGGCGGTCCCTAGTAGGCAATCTGCACCGGCGCAGTGGCAGTGGCATTGGTGCCGTTACCCAGTTGGCCGTCGGTGTTCAGGCCCCAGGTCCACAGGCTCAGGTTGTTGCCATCGGTTTGCAAGGCGGCGCTGTGGTTGGCGCCGGCTGCGACGGCCTTCCACGTTCTCAGGCTGCCAACCTGCAATGGCATCAGGCTGCTGGCCACGGTCTGGCCCAGTTGTCCCTCGACGCCACGGCCCCAGGTCCACAGCGTGCCATCGTTGCGCACGCCGATCGAATGGCTGACGCCGCCCGCTACCTGGGTCCAGCGCGCGCTGGCGTCGCTGACCTGGGTGGGCGACGATTGCAGGCTGGTACTGTTGTTGCCCACCTGGCCGCTCTCGCCGGCGCCCCAGGCGAACAGCACGCCGTCGTCATTGCGTATCGCCAGCGAGTGCCGGCTGCCGGCCGCCACCGCCGACCAGTTGGCAGTGCCGACCTGGGTGGGCACGCCCACCTTGGTGCCGGTCGTGCCGTTGCCCAGCTGGCCGTAGGTGTTGTCGCCCCAGGTCCACAGGCTCTGGTCGCTGCGCTTGATGGCAATGGTGTGGGCGTCGCCCGCCGCCACCGCCAGCCAGCTGTCGGTGCCGAGACGCGTGGGCACCAGCAGATCGACGGTCTTGCCATCACCGAGCTGGCTGGCATAGTTGTTACCCCACACCCACAGCGAGACGACCGGCGTGCCGGTAGTGGCGGTCGCCGTGCTCAGCGCCACCACGTGCGACTTGCCCACTGCCACGTAAGTCCAGTTCTTGGCAGTGCCGACCTGGGTGGGAACGGTACGCGGTACCTGGTCGCCCTGGCCCAGCTGGCCAAACAGGTTGTTACCCCACGCCCACAAAGTACCGTCGGTGCGGATGGCCACGGCAAAGCTGTCGCCCACGGCCACCTGTTTCCAGATGGTGCTGTTGCCGGCCACGGTGACCGGGGTGTTGCGCAGCGTATTGGTGCCGTCGCCAAGCTGGCCCTGGATGTTCAGGCCCCAGCTGTAGAGCCTGCCGTCGGTCTTGAGGGCGATGGTCTGGTTGCCGCCGGCCGCTACCTGGGTCCACGGTGCGATCGAGGTCACATCGACGGAACCGGACACGGCCGCCACGGTACCGGTCGCTGGCTGGGTGGCGATGACGCTGTCGGTACCGATCGACCGGCCGCTGACGATGCCGGCGCTGGTCACCTGCACCACGGTGGAGCCGCCGGACTTGGTGGACCAGGTCAGGCCCGTGAGCGCCTTGGTGGTGCCGTCGGTATAAGTGCCGGTAGCGGTGTAGGTCTGGGTGGCGCCGCCCACGATCAGCGTGGTCGAGGGCGCGGTGATGGCAATGCTGCGCAAGGTGACCACGGCTGGCGTGGTGGTGCCGCCGCTGTCACCGCCGCCCCCGCCGCCACCGCAGGCGGACAGCAGCACGGCGAACAAGGCAAACAGCGGCGCCAGCCACAGGGAGGGGGAAGCGAAGTTTTTCATGTTAGTCCTGGGAAAGGTTTGCACCAGTGTAGCCCGTATAAGGGGGGTGGTATCAACCGAGCAGGCTGCTTTTCACAGGGTAATTACGCTGTTGGCGCAATTACGCAACACATAAAAAAAGCAGGCACCGGTGACGGTGCCTGCTTTCAATTTACTTCGGTTTGGCTAGTTACTTGCGGCCGCGTGGCGGCGGTGCTGCGCCACGCGCCGGCTTGCCACCCTTGGCTGGCGGCGGTGCCGCCTTCTTGACCTTGATGGTGTCGAGTATCGACGCGCGCACCTTGGTTTCCACGGTCTGGCGCGCCGTCAGCGAACCGGTCAGTGCATTGGCGCGCTGGCCTGGCTGTTGCGGAGCATTGCCCGCAACAATGCCGGACTTGCCACCCCGGGCGCCCTTGGCGGTACCGGGTATCGGCAACGCCGACGCCGGGCCACGGCGGCCATCGGTATTCGGCTTGCTGTTGGCTTCGCCTGCCGACCAGGCCGGAATCAAATGCTTCTCGCCATTGCCGATCAAGTCGGCACGGCCGAGCGCCACCAGCGCTTCGCGCAGGATCGGCCAGTTTTCCGGGTCCTGGTAGCGCAGGAACGCCTTGTGGGTGCGGCGGATCTTGCCGCTGCGGGCCGTTTCCACCACTTCCGAGTCGGCCGTCACCTTGCGCAGCGGGTTCTTGCGCGAGTGGTACATGGTGGTGGCCATGGCCATCGGCGTGGGCATGAAGGTCTGCACCTGGTCGAGCTTGAAGTTGTTTTTCTTCAGCCACAGCGCCAGGTTCAGCATGTCCAAGTCCGTCGTGCCCGGGTGGGCGGCGATGAAGTACGGGATCAGGTACTGTTTCTTGCCGGCTTCCAGCGAGAAGCGCTCGAACATTTCCTTGAACTCGTCGTAGGCGCCGATGCCCGGCTTCATCATCTTCGACAGCGTGTTTTCTTCCGTGTGCTCCGGCGCGATCTTGAGCAGGCCACCGACGTGGTGCGTGACCAGTTCTTTCACATATTCCGGCGAACGCACGGCGATGTCGTAGCGCAGGCCCGAGCTGATCAGGATTTTTTTGACGCCCGGAATCGCCCGTGCCTTGCGGTACAGCGAGATCAGTTTGCTGTGGTCGGTGCCGAGATTGACGCAGATCGACGGGTACACGCACGACAGGCGGCGGCAGGTTTCCTCGATTTTCGGATCTTTACACGCGAGGCGGTACATATTGGCGGTAGGACCGCCCAGGTCGGAAATGGTGCCGGTAAAGCCCTTGGTCTTGTCGCGGATGTGTTCGATCTCGCGCAGGATCGACGGTTCCGAACGGCTCTGGATGATGCGGCCCTCGTGCTCGGTGATCGAGCAGAAGGTGCAGCCGCCAAAGCAGCCGCGCATGATGTTGACTGAAAAACGGATCATTTCCCAGGCCGGGATGCGGGCCTTGCCGTAGAACGGGTGCGGTGCGCGCGCGTAGTTCATGTCGTACACGCCGTCCATCTCGTCCATGCGCAGCGGCAGCGGCGGCGGATTGATCCACACGTCGCGCTCGCCGTGGGCCTGCACCATGGCGCGGGCGTTGCCGGGGTTCGATTCCAGGTGGAACACGCGCGACGCGTGTGCGTACATCACCGGGTCTTCGCTGACGGTCTCGAACGACGGCAGCCGCACCACGGTCTTGGTATGCTTTTCCTTTTCCATGGCCAGGCGGTCTTCGCGGCTCATGAAGCGGATGGTCTTGACCACGCCGCCGGCGGGCGCGGCCGCAGGGGCCGGAGCCGGGGCAGCTTCCACCACCGCCTTCGGCTCGACCATCGCCTCGTTCACCTCGGCGCCATCGGCAGCCTTGGGCGCATTGTCGGTCGCGCACGACGACGTGTTTTGCTGCACCATCATGTAGGGGTCGATCGGCGGATCGATCTTGCCTGGCGTGTCCATGCGGGTGCTGTTGTGCACGCCCCACTCGTCGCTCGGCAGCCAGCCGCCCGGCACCAGGAAGGCGGTGCCGCGCAGGTCGCGGATGCCCTTGATGTCTTCGCCGGCGGCCATGCGGTGGGTGAGGTCCACCAGCGCCCGTTCGGCGTTGCCGAAGATCAGCAGGTCGGCCTTGGAATCGAGCAGCACCGAACGGCGCACCTTGTCGGACCAGTAATCGTAGTGGGCGATGCGGCGCAGCGACGCCTCGATCGAGCCGATCACGACCGGGATGCCCGGATACGCCTCGCGCGAACGCTGGGCGTACACGGTGACCGCGCGGTCCGGGCGTTTGTTCGGTTCGCCGTTGGCGGTGTAGGCATCGTCGGAGCGGATCTTGCGGTCGGCCGTGTAGCGGTTGACCATCGAATCCATATTGCCGGCGGTAACGCCAAAGTACAGGCGCGGCTTGCCGAGCGCGCGGAAGGCGTCGGCCGAATGCCAGTCCGGCTGCGAAATAATGCCGACCCGGAAGCCTTGCGCTTCGAGCAGGCGGCCGACCAGGGCCATGCCAAAGCTCGGGTGGTCGATGTAGGCGTCGCCGGTGATCAGGATGACGTCACACTCGTCCCAGCCGAGCGCGTCCATCTCCGCGCGGGACATCGGCAGGAAAGGCGCAACGGCAGCGCGGGCAGACCGCTTGGGAACGGTCGCAAATAAATTGGTAGGGGAGATCATATCGGACGGCATTGTACCGGAAATGCCTGTCTCCCGCTCATCGTGCGCGAGAAAAAATCTTTACTTTTCAATCACTTGAACGAAAAACCCGTTAACCACGTGCAGCGATACACATGCCGCGCCACGTGGGGTCGGCCCCCTTACGGGTCCGACCCCGGCCTGGCCGTGCGGGTTTCAAATGCCCATATTGGACAAAATACGCCCGAGCTCGCGCAAAGCCGGCTCCAGCGTCGGATGCTGGGCTGCGAACCTGGCCGAGATCTCCTGGGTACGCTCGGCCAGGCCGAACGTGGTGCTCTCTTCGACGTCCGGCACCGGGTTGATGGCGGCCGGCACGGTGGCCACGCCGGCCACCGCTGGCGAGGCCGCCGCCATGCCCAGGCCCTGGCGGCGCGCCAGCAGCGACTGGATGTCGCCATCGAGGCGCAGCAGCAGGCTTTTCAGTTCTTCGTCCACGGGGCCGGCCGTGGCCAGCTTGCCTTGCAGGTCTTGCAGTGATGCTTTGAGATGGTTGTCCATGTCTATGTCCTTGTTATTCAATCGGCAAACTTGGTGGCTTGATACAGTTCTTCCACCTGGGTTCTTGCCCACGGCGTGCGGCGCAGGAACTTCAGGCTGGACTTGATGCTCGGATCGCTGATAAAGCAGTTGATGTCGATCTTGCGACCCAGCTGGTCCCAACCGTAATGCGCCTGCAAGCGCGTCACCATCGCTTCGAGCGTGACGCCGTGTAAATCGTTACTCATGTTGTTCATACTCGTCATAGGCTATCAGGCCCCATTCTGACATAAATCGCCCGATCTTCCCGCACCGCGAGCGCCTGCAGCAATCTTGCCCCTTGTCAATTCGCTGCCGGTCCGAGTGTCTACAGTGAAACTTTTACCGAGCGGAGCAAGCCATGCGCGCAGTCATTTGCCAGGGCGACCCCACCAGCCACGGCGGCAAGGTCCTGGAAGGCAATCCGGCGATGAAAATCAATGGAAAGCTGGTGGCATACAAGGGCCACATGACCTTCTGCCCCAAGTGCAAGGGCAACTTCCCCATCAGCGAGGGACTCGATTTTCATCACTACACCGGCAAAGGCACCGCGGTAGACGGCATGAAAACCGCGTGCGGCGCCAAGCTGATCGCCACCCAGCAGCTGGTGTTCGTTGCCGATGGCGGGGGCGGAGGTGCCGAGTCCGGCGCTACCGAAGCGCCCAAAGCTGCCAAGGCGGAGACCAGTTACGGCGCCTCGTTCAGGGCAGTGGACCAGTACACCGGGGAACCGGTCGCAGGCCTGGCTTACCGCATGGTGCTGGCCGACGGCACCATCCTGCGCGGCGTGACCGATGCAGACGGCAAGACCCAGTGCGCTACCAGCCAGGAAGCGGACACGGTCGAGCTCCACTGGGAAACCGAAGTGCCCGACGATCAGCGCGATGGTGAGCCGTCATGACCTGGCCATCCCCTGCCGCCACGGTCACCAAGACCGTCGACCGGGACACCTGCACCGTCCCGGTCTGCATCCGCTGCAACGTCTGCTATGAATTCGACACCCGGCTAACCAACCGCGACCTGGCCCTGCCCTACCGGGTATCGCTCAACGGCAAGGTGCTGGAAGGCGCTGGTACCGTGCGCAAACTCGGCGCCAGCCGCAAGATCACTCTGCAAGCCGAGCCAGGCAGCCGCATTGCCCTGTTTCTCAACAGCGATGTCCATCCCAAATTCCGACAAAGTCCAGTCTACGAGGTGGTGGTTGGCGCCAATGATGTGCATATCAAGATTACAGAGAAAAAGGGGCAGCTACGTGACGGCCCCGTGATCGTTCCATCACAGCATAAATCGCCAACGCCCGGCCCGCGCAGGTTGGACACTTATGAGGCGTCGCTGACCGGCGATATCTGGATGAAAATTTCTCACCGGTACACGGAGGCAGAGGCCGATGAGATGCTAGCGAAGGACATACCGCTGGAAATCCGGGATGCAGTGTTGCGCATCTATGCAGGTCTGAAGTCGGTCCAGTTGCAACTGCACATTCCGGCGCGGGGCGCCGCCGCCGCCATGAAGATGAATTTGCGCTTTCAGGAGGCGGACAACGCGACAAAGAACATCACGTCGTGCTCTTTGTTGCGAGACGTATTACCGCGTACCCATCCCCACGCTTTTGCCGCGCTCATGACGGAGGCATATGCCGCAGGGGTGAATGATATTTCGGTGACGTCGTGCTGGCGTCCGATGCTTGGATCGATCGTGCATCGGGCGGGATTGGGATTGGATGTGGTGGCCATCGCCAATGATCACCAGACAATCAAACTGAACCGGATCGGTTTAGTAACAGGTGTGGCCAATCCGAATATCACTCAAACGGAACAGTTCCATTATAAAAAATTTATCGAATCAGATAAATTGTCGAGCAAAAGTCCTGTGCAACCAACCACGAACTTAATTAAAAAAGAAGCCAAACGCGAATGGGAACAGGCACTGGAAACGGGTGAACCTGCGCTCGTAAGCATCTTACGGCAGCGTCTTGAAAAACATATTCATGTTAGCCAAATTTTCGATCCTTGGTATATGGACGCAAATACAAAGGATCTCAGCCTGAAGACTCCCAATACCCAGTTATCAGCAAACGAATCCCTTCACGCAAATCATCTCCACATCACCATTAAGGACTCACATATTTTATGAAAGTCGTGATTTCAATCCTACTTTTCCTTGGCACTTTCTATATGAGCTATGCCTCGCCCTTGCCCACAGGGTCAATCCAAAAATCGTCACGAGACTGGTTAGATATTGATTGGAGATTACGATATGTGATCTTTATAGATTCCGAAAAAAAAATGAGAGTTGAAGTGGAAACATCCAGGCTTTTCAATGCGCAGGATGAAAGGGACGGTAAGGACTACATCTATAGAGATGCAAAAGAGCTACTTGGAAATATCATTAAAACTCAGCCGTCAAAGGGTTCAACAATCGCGACTGCTGCTATTTATTTTGATTCGAGCGGAAAAATATTGAATATGGAACGGCCACTTTCCGAATATAAGGCCAAACTATCGCGTAACGCCGCACTCATACTTATCGGAGGAAAAAATACTGCTAAGCCCTATTGGTTTGCAGACTGGGATCAAGGCTTGTACGGCGACGTTAAATTTTTGCCCGGTGTATGCGTAACAACAGACACTGACCGGTACCGCGACAATTGGCAACCTACCGACCGCAGAGGCCACGTCGGTTGTCGCGAATGGGCTGCCCAACTCTATCAGAAGACGCCTTATATCAATGTCACAACCTACTCCAGCAAGGGAAACTTCATTGGCGAAGTAGTGGGCTGGGCGCGTTTCGAGGATGGTCCCACTCCGATCATCGGCATGCAGGGTAAGCAGTGGCTGTGCTTGCATGAATGCCCTGCCGGGGAGCAACCCGGGATAATACCGGACATTCAGGTCTGGACCCGCAAGCACGGTTTCCCAATGCCCGTTCCGCCAGCTAAACAGCCACTGTACCCCAATAAAGACTATGACGAGGAATTCTGTCAATTGAGCGTGGCGAATGCGATAACCAGACGAAAACTACAAGGACAACCTCAACGAATTCTGGAGCCATGAGCCAATGAAGAGTCCATTGATACCCAACAATCTGTCCATACTAAACGCCAACAGTCTGGAGAAAGCCACAGTTAAATTGCATCGCAAGACAGAGGTGTGCGATGGCCCGCAAGATGGCGAGGCACCGTGACGCAGCCATCACCAGCCGCCACGGTCACCAAGACTGTCGAACGGGACACCTGCAACGTCCAGGTCTGCACCCGCTGCAATGTCTGCTACGAGTTCGATACCAGCGCTACCAAACGCGACCTGGCCCTTCCCTACTGCGTATCGCTCAACGGCAAGGTGCTGGAAGGCGCCAGTACCGTGCGCAAACTCGGCGCCAGCCGCAAGATCACCCTGCAAGCCGAGCCAGGCAGCCGCGTTGCCCTGTTTCTCAACAGCGATGTCCATCCCAAATTCCGACAAAGTCCAGTCTACGAGGTGGTGGTTGGCGCCAAGGATGTGCATATCAAGATTACAGAGAAAAAAAGGGCTGCTGCGTGACGACCCCGTGATCGTTCCATCACAGCATAAATCGCCAACGCCCGGCCCGCGCAGGTTGGACACCTATGAGGCGTCGCTGACCGGCGATATCTGGATGAAATCTCTTACCGGTACACGGAGGCGGAGGCCGATGCGATGCTAGCGAAGGACATACCGCTGGAAATCCGGGATGCAGTGTTGCGCATCTATGCAGGTCTGAAGTCGGTCCAGTTGCAACTGCACATTCCGGCGCGGGGCGCCGCCGCCGCCATGAAGATGATCTTCACATTACTATCATGGACCCAAATATTTTATGAAAAAAATTCTAATCCACCATATAGCATTAGTTCTTATGTGCGCAAATGCAGCTTATGCCACCCCATCTGGCGAACGGCGTCCGTCAAGAGATTGGATTGAGAAAAAATGGGAATTGCGGTACGTATTGTTTATCGACTCAAAGAAATACATGGATATGTATATCAAAGAATCGACCAAATATAATGAGAATGACAGAAAAACGGGAGGGGACGACGTTTACCATGATATCTACGAGTTCCTGCCCGGCATTCAAAAAATCATTCCGACCAAAAAATCGGATATTGCGACTGCTATAATATTTTTTGATCAAAAAGGAAATGTCCAGAATCAGGAAGCACCCTTCAAGGGGCTGGTCGTAAAAATTTCTAGCATCTTATCATTTGTTTTAATAACGCAAGCAGAAACCGAATTCAAGCCTATATCATTTGCCGAATGGAACCAAGGCATACCCGGCGACGTCAGCTTTTCGCCAGCTTTATGCACATTCACCGACATTCTTCGCTACCAAGACGATTGGAACAAATCGAATCGCCGGGGAAACGTCGGCTGCCGCGAATGGACCGCCCAGCTCTACCAGAAAGAACCCTATATCGACGTCACCACGTATTCAAAAAAAGGAAACTTTATCGGCGAGGTGGTGGGCTGGGCGCGCTTTGAGGATGGCCCCACGCCGATCATCGGCATGCAAGGCAAGCAGTGGTTATGCCTGCACGAGTGCCCGGGCGGGGAACAGCCGGGCGTGATTCCCGACATGCAGGCCTGGACCCGCAAGCATGGATTCCCGATGCCGGTCCGGCCAAGCAAACAGCCGCGATACCCGAATAAAGACTACGAAGACGACCTCAACGAGTTCTGGCTCGACTGACGAACCCGTTGAGGTGGCCTCATTTACTTCTCGGTCAATCCACGGCGCTCGAGCAACGGCTCCACCTTCGGATCATGGCCACGGAACTCGCGGAACATCTGCATCGCATCCATGGTGCCGCCCTTGGACAGCAGCATCTTGCGGAAGTAGTCGCCGTTCTTGCGCAGCATGCCGCCGTTTTCGTTGAACCACAACACCGTTTCGGCGTCGAGGCGCTCGGCCCACAGGTAGCCATAGTAGCCGGCCGAGTAGCCGCCCGAGAACACGTGCGAGAAGTACGTGGTGCGGTACCGTGGCGGCACCGGCGCGTAGTCGACGCCGGCGGCCTTGAGCGACGCGGCCTCGAAGCCCAGCACGTCGGCCGGGATCTGCGAAACGCCCAGCTGGTGCCATTTCTGGTCCAGGATGGCCGCGCCCAGGTACTCGGTGGTGCGGAAGCCTTCGTTGAATTTCTTCGACGCGATCACTTTATCGAGCAATTCCTGCGGCATCGCCGCGCCGGTCTGGTAGTGCTTGGCGTAGTTGGCCAGCACCTTCGGCTCGGTCGCCCACATCTCGTTGACCTGCGACGGGAATTCGACGAAGTCGCGCGGTACGCTGGTGCCCGAGAAGCGCGGGTATTTCACGTTCGAGAACATGCCGTGCAGCGCGTGGCCGAACTCGTGGAATAGCGTGCGCAGTTCGTCGTAGGTCAGCAGCGTCGGTTCGCCGTCGGCCGGCTTCGGAATGTTGAGATGATTGGCAACTACCGGGTGGGTGCCCATCAGCGACGATTGCGAGACGTAGGCATTCATCCAGGCGCCGCCGCGCTTGTTGCCGCGCGCGTAAAAGTCGGCGATGAAGATGGCCAGATGCTTGCCGTCGGCATCGAACACGTCGAAGGTGCGCACATCCGGGTTATACACCGGCAGATCCTTGCGTTCCTTGAAGGTCAGACCATAGACCTGGTTGGCGGCAAAGAATACGCCGTTGACCAGCACGCTGTTGAGTTCAAAGTACGGTTTGAGCTGGTTCTGGTCGAAATTGAAGCGCTCGGCGCGGACCTTGTCGCTGTAGAACGACCAGTCGTGGGCGGCTAGCTGGAAGCCGCCATTCTCCTTGTCGATCACTTGCTGGATTTCGGCGCCTTCTTTTTTCGCATTGGCAACAGCCGGGCGGGCAAACGCGGACAGCAGTTCGTTGACCGCTTCCGGCGTGCGCGCGGTCTGGTCTTCGAGCGAATAGGCGGCAAAGCTGGCGTAGCCGAGCAGTGCCGCTTTTTCGGCGCGCAGCTTGGCCAGTTCCAGCACCACGGCGGTGTTGTCGAACTTGCCGCCGTGGCTGCCGCGTGCCAGCGATGCGGCCATCAGGCGCTCGCGCACGGCGCGGTTGGTCAGCACGGCCAGGTTGGCCTGGCCGGTGGTGTTGACGACCGGAATGGCGAACTTGCCTTCCAGGCCGCGCGCGGCAGCGACCTTGGCGGCAGCGTCGATGGCCTTGTCGGTCATGCCGGCCAGCTCGGCGCGGGTATCGACGATCAGCGCCGAGGCGTTGGCTTCTTCGAGCACGTTTTGCGCGAACGTGGTTTGCAGCTTGGCCAGTTGCGCATTCATGGCCTTCAGTTTGTCCTTGTCGGCGGCCGAGAGCTTGGCGCCGGCGCGGACGAAGTCGGTGTGGTAGCGCTCGAGCAGGTACTTCGATTCGGCGTCCAGTTTCAGGGTGTCGCGCTTGTCGTACAGCGACTTGATGCGGGCGTACAGCTTGGCGTTCAGGCGGATGGCGTCGCCGTGCGCGGAGCGCTTGGGCGAGAGGTCGCGTTCCAGGGCCTTGAAGGTGTCGTTGGTGTTGGCGCCGGACAGGTTGCCGAACACGCTCGAGACGCGCGCCAGCAGGCGGCCCGATTTTTCCATCGCCACGATGGTGTTGTCGAACGTGGCGGGCGCCTTGTTGTTGGCGATTTTCTCGATCTCGGCCGCTTGCTGGCGCATGCCTTCTTCAAAGGCGGGCGCGTAGTCCTCGTCCTTGATCTTGTCGAATTGCGGATAGCCGTATTGCAGCGGGCTGACCTTGGCGAACGGATTGCTCGCCGCAAGCATCGTCGCAGGTTCCGCGGTGGCGGCATGGGCAACGCTGCAGATGGCAGCGATGCTGGCGGCGATGATCAGGTTATGTCGAATCATGGTGTCCCTTCGATACAAAAAAATATTACCCCGCACCGCGCCGGGGTCGGACCCCGTACGGGGTCCGACCCCATCGATTGCGGGGTCCGACCCCATCGATTGGTGGGGTAATGGTCAAATTACTTGCCGGTCAAACCGCGGCGCTCAAGCAACGGCTCGATGACCGGATCGCGGCCACGGAAGTTGCGGAACAAATTCATGGCGTCGTCGGTGCCGCCGCGCGAGAGCAGCTTGCTGCGGAACCAGTCGCCGTTTTCGCGCTTTAAGCCGCCCTTTTCCTTGAACCATTCGACGGTGTCGGCATCGAGCTTTTCCGACCACAGGTAGGCGTAGTAGCCGGCCGAATAGCCGCCCGAGAAGCTGTGCGAGAAGTACGTGGTGCGGTAGCGCGGCGGCACCGGCGCAAAATCGACACCCATGTCCTTGAGCGACTTCGCTTCGAAGGCCAGCACGTCGGTCGGGATTTGCGCCGGCGTCAGCTGGTGCCAGCGCTGGTCCAGCAGCGACGCCGACAGGTACTCGGTGGTCTTGAAGCCCTGGTTAAATTTCTTCGACGCGATGACCTTGTCGAGCAGCTCTTTCGGCATCGGCGCACCGGTCTTGTAGTGCTTGGCGTAGTTGGCCAGCACTTCGGGCCAGATCGCCCACATTTCGTTGACCTGCGACGGGTACTCGACGAAGTCGCGCGGCACGCTGGTGCCCGAGAAGCGCGGGTACTTCACGTTCGAGAACATGCCGTGCAGGGCGTGGCCGAATTCGTGGAAGGCGGTGGTCACTTCGTCGTAGGTCAGCAGCGTCGGTTCGCCCGCTGGCGGCTTCGGAATGTTGAGGTGGTTGGCCACGACCGACTTGGTGCCCAGCAGCGACGATTGCGAGATGTATTCGTTCATCCAGGCGCCGCCCTGCTTGTTGCCGCGCGCGTACATGTCGGCCAGGAAGATCGCCAGCTGCTTGCCGTCGGCATCGAACACGTCGAACACGCGCACGTCCGGGTTGTACACCGGCAGGTCCTTGCGTTCCTTGAACGTGATCCCGTAGAGCTTGGTCGCGGCAAAGAACACGCCGTTGATCAAGACGTTGTCGAGTTCGAAGTACGGTTTGAGCTGGCTCTCGTCGAAGGCGAAGCGCTGGGCGCGCACCTTGTCGGTGTAATAGGCCCAGTCGCCGGCGCTGATCTTGAAATTCTGCTTGTCGGCATCGACCACGGCTTGCAGGTCGGCGGCCTCTTTTTTGGCGTTGTTGACCGCTGGCGTGGCCAGTTCGGTCAGCAGCTTGTTGACGGCAGCGGTGTCGTGCGCGGTCTGGTCTTCCAGCGAGTAGGCGGCGTAGTTTTCATAGCCGAGCAAGGTGGCTTTTTCGGCGCGGGCCTTAACGATTTGCAGCACCAGTTGGCGGTTGTCGAACTGGCTGCCGTGGCTGCCGCGCTCGAGCGAGACGGCCATCAGCTTCTGGCGCACCTTGCGCTTGGTGAGCACGGCCAGCGGCGGCTGGCCGGTGGTGTTGACCAGGGCGACGACGAACTTGCCGTCCTTGCCCTGGGCCTTGGCGGCCGCAGCGGCTGCGTCGATCTCGGCCGCGCTCATGCCATCGAGTTCTTCGCGGGTATCGACCACCAGCGCCGAGGCGTTGATTTCTTTCAGTACATTCTGGGTGAAACTGGTTTGCAGCGTGGCCAGCTTGCCGTTGAGCTCTTTGAGCTTTTCCTTGTCGGCAGCGGACAGCTTGGCGCCGGCGCGCACGAAGTCGGTGTGGTAGCGCTCGAGCAGGTGCTTCGATTCGGCATCGAGTTTCAACGCGTCGCGCTTGTCGTACAGCGCCTTCACGCGCGCATACAGTTTCGGATTCAAATAGATGGCGTCCTGGTGGGCGGCCAGCTTGGGCGACATTTCGCTGTCGATCGCATCGAGCTTGTCGTTGGTGTTGGCGCCTTGCAGGTTGCCGAACGTGGTTTGCACGCGGGTGAGCAGCGCGCCCGATTTTTCCATCGCCACGATGGTGTTCTCAAAACTGGCGGGCGCCTTGTTGTTGGCGATCGCCGTGATTTCCTTCAGGTGGATCTTCATGCCCTCGGCGTACGCAGGCAGGAAATGCTCATCCTTGATCTTGTCGAAGGCCGGGTACTGGAACGGCAAGGTGCTGGCAGTGGCCAGCGGGTTGCCGGCCAATGGCGAAGCAGCAGGCGCAGCTGCCAGGACAGGTTGCGCAAAGGCGATGCCAAGCGCGGCGGCAACAAGCAACAGGTGGGGACGGGCCATGTCGATCTCTTTCATTAAACGCCAAGGGAATGCTGCCGCAGCGGGAGAGCTCCCATTGCGCAGCGCACAAGCGTTCGATCATAGCAGGGCGGCAAGGTGAACGTCATCAGCAAAAATTGCTGCAGTGCAGTTGATCGGAACGCGAACCTGATTCCCGAATAAAGATTTGCTCATGAAAAGTTTTTACGAACAAAGCTGACGTGGGAACGCAACACGGACGTGAAAAAGTCGGCTCGGGTAGCGCTCCCATGCAGTGCGTCTGCTGTCGCTGCGGCAACTTGCCGGCCGGCTCCAGAATCGAATTTAATTTTGCTGGTTTCCATTGCAGTTATGTGCGCCACGGCGCTCGATGGCTGCGTAGAAATAGCGATAAATAATATTCGCTTCGATTCCAGCAACTAATTAATTCCAGCAATCCGCCCATATCACAAAAGGGCGGAAATACGTGCTGCGCCACGGTTGAGCCACCTCATTCGCCTGATATTGACTGCTCCGGCTTTAAAAATCACCATGAATCGGCATTTCGCTCATTTTGATTTAAGGAGTCATTATCATGAACAATTTATTTTCACAGCACCAACGCGGCCAGGGGATGATGGAATACGTGATCATCGTCGCCATGATTGCCGTGGCCGCCATCGGCGTGTACTCGGTCTTCGGCCAAACCATCCGCAACCAGACGTCGGGCCTGGCCAACGAAGTGGCAGGCAAACCGGCCCAGGCGCAGATCCAGGCCGCCGGCACCACGGCGCAAACCGCCGCCACCCGCGCCAATACCAAAAAAGGCATGTCCGAATATAACAAGGATAACGATGCCGGAAATTAATTCAGAAAATACCGACATTAAATATTTACGTATAAATACGAGCCCATCATGTGCGGCCAGCGGCCCAAAGCGTATTCATCATGGCGCCAGCGCGGCCAGGCCATGGTACTTACCTTGTTACTCGGCATCGCCACCGCGCTGATGACCCTGGTTTTATTTAATAGCGGCATATTGGCCAATACCAAAACCCGTTTGCAAAACGCCGCCGACGCCGGCGCTTACAGCGCCGGCGTCCTGCAGGCGCGCGATCACAATTTTTCCGCCTATCTGAACCGCGCCATGGTCGCCAACCAGGTGGCCGTGGTGCAAATTGCCAGCCTTAAATCGTATCTGGAAGATGCGGCGGCCACGCGCAAGCGGATGGATGGGGCGGTGTTGAGTCTCGAGGCCCTGCTTCCGGATAACAAGCCTGAATGGGAGTTTGCCGAGAACCTGCCGATCGCCACAACCCATTCCGCCTTTTCTGCCTTTGCGGGACCGGCAGTCACCGGTCTCGACGCGCTGATCAAGGCGTTCGAGGTGGCGCAGCAAGCGCACCACGTGGCCACGGCAATCAACATGGCGCAGGTGGCGGACGAGGCCATCAAGCGCAACGACCCGCAAGCGCAGTTGACCTCGGGGGCATTCCTGGTCGGCCGTACCGCCTTGCAAGTGCAAGCCTGGGGTAACGCTACCCGCCAGCATCGCGCCAACGATCCCTCGGCAGTTGCCGACCGCTTTGCCGACGTTACGGTCAGCAGCAATTCGACCGATGGTTTTACCCGCAACAGACCCTCCACGCCAACGGCGCGCTGGCGTTTCACGGAAGTCAAACCATGCAAGCTGCTGCCCAACCACGCCTACTCGAGTACTTTTTTTGCGTTTGCCCACGCGGGCGGCAGCTTCCTCGGCAGCGACAAAAAACGCTGGCTGTCGCTGGACGCCACGCTGGGCGGTGGCTTTGCCACATGCACATTCTGGTATCCGTGCTGGACCGGCATCTGCTACACCACCACGTCCTGGCCTCTGATCGACGACGACATCGTCGGCGGCTCCGGCGGTGCGGTGGCCGGCAGGAGCGGCGGCTACAGCGATGACACCGGTTACCGCAACAACCCTGCTGCCAGCGACCATTACGGCGCCGCGCTGATTTCGCCGCTCACGTTTGTGCCGGCAAAAATGCGCTATGAGCAGGGGCCGGGCACTTCGCTCGACACCGCAGGCGGCCTGCAAAACTACTACCGCGACGCGCGCAATCCCACCATCACGCCCGCCGACCAGACACCGGAGCGCAACGGCGGCGCCTATGCCGTCACCATCGAAGCCGAGCGCACGGGCAGCACCATCCACACCAGCGGCAAACTGCTGCCCGGCAGCGACGCCTTGCGGCTGCAGGACGGCATGCGCGGCGACACGCTGCGCACGCTGGCAGCGGCGCAATCGTATTTTTATCGCAGCAAAGCCGATGGCGCCGGTTTGACGCGCGCCGGCTGGGGCCGCAGCGACGGCAAGACCGAAGTCGCCAACCTGTTCAGCCCGTACTGGCAGGCGCGCCTGAGTGATCGCAGCGTGGCAGACCGGAGCGCATCATGGGCTGCCCAGTGATCGGCCCGGCCCGCCGCAGGTTTGTCCGCCAGCATGGCCAGGCCATGGTGGAATTCCTGGTGGCGGCCATGTTCGTGCTGATACCGCTGTTCATCGCGGTGACCGCGCTGGCCAAGCTAGCCGATGTGCAGCACACCACCACCATGGCAGCGCGCTACGCCGCCTGGGAGCGCACGGTCTGGTATGAACCATCGGCCACCGGCTTCAATACCCTGCACGACCCCAACCAGAAATCGTCCGAGGAAATCAACAACGAAATCGCGCTGCGGCTGATCCATGACCGCCAGGCCGGCGCCGTGATCCGCGCCACCGATCGCAACGCTACCGCGTTCGATAACGGTAGCGACCCGTTGTGGCAAGACCATGCGGGCACGCGCTACCTCGACAACCGCTCGCAGATCGAAGGCGACATTGCTGCCGTCAAGCCGGACACCGATATCGCCGGCGCCGTCATCGACACCCTGCACAACGTCAGCGTCAAGGGACTGGTCAATTTCGTGCCGCCGTTGCCGGTCGAATCGTTGGTTGTGGCCGAGGTATCGATCGACCGGGTAGCCAAGAACAGCGCAGCGTACCAGCGGCTGTGGTCCGGTACACCGTGGCAAGGCATCGCCTTCACCGCCAGTGGCACCATCCTGTCCAACACCTGGGCCGCCAACGCCCGCAGCGGCACGCGCGCCATGGTGGAAAAGATGGTGCCCACCGCCCAGGGGCTGGGCGCGCCGATCACGGCCGCCAGGCTGGCGATGCTGCCCTGGGACGGCGCCACCGCCACCATCGAGGTCGGCAAGGTCAGTGTCGACCAGGTGCCGGACGACCGGCTCAAGTAACCGCTACTAGAGAGGCTGATCGTGCTCACCATCGTTCCCTTGTTCGCGGCCGCAGTTGCGCTGACCGGCAGTGCCGCCGGCGCTGCGCCGCCGGCCTTCACGCCCGAGATGCTGAACATGCTGCCACCGCCAGGGCTCTACCGCCTCGAAGCCGGCCAGGGCATCACCCGGCACCTGGATACACCCGTGACAATCACCGATCACAAGAATGGTGCTACCGGCACGGTCACGACGACCACCGACACCGGCGAGAACCACAGGGTCACCACCACCACTGGCGGGCGCAGCACGACCTGCCGACGGATGGGCCAGCAGGTCGTGCCCGAATCAGCCACCTTTGCCGCGCCACACGCCTGTAAAAACCTGTCCTTGACGCTCGACGGCAACACTCTGACCATGGTGGACCAATGTTCCATTGGCCGCATGACCAGCATCGTGCGCAAGCTCAGCGACACGACCTGGGAAAACGCCTTTGACGTCGCCCAGCCGGTGTCCCTGCCGGGCGACGCGTGGGGCGTGCCGGAATTGCTGGAAGCTACCGGTACGCCCGAGCAGCGTGAACAGGCCAGGCAAGTGCGCCGCATCAAAACCGAACGCGATGCGCAGGCGGCAGCGGACATTGCGCGGGTACGCGCAGCATTGAACCGCGACTTGCAAACTGCCCGTACCGCCAAGGAGCGCGCCAGCGCGCGCAAGGCGATCGAGGTCATGGCAGGCATCGACACCCGCCAGCCAGCCATTCGTCACACCCACACCGAACGCTGGACCCTTATCAGCCGCGCATGCGGCGCGGTCAAACCCGGCCCCGTCGCGCCGGCCTTGCAACAGTGACCGGAAGATTGCCATGCCATCCCCTTCCTCATTACTTCTTCTCGCCCTCGGATGCTGCCTGGCCGCACCAGGCAGCGCGCAACCGTGCCCGGCCGGCATCCCGCCCGGCCTGAGCGCGGTGCCGGTTGCCAGCAACGTCGCCAGCGCCGGCCTGGGGCTCGACATCCGCCAGGTGCAAGGCAAGGAAGATCTCGCCACCATCCTGGATCGTACCGAACAGCAATGGCGTGCGGCCGGCCACGCCGTTCGGCGCGACGCCACCGCCGGCTGGCAAGTGCTCTCCGCCCTGGGCGGTGACTGCCTGGTGACCTTGCAACTGGTGCCGCAAGGTAGCAAGGGGAGCTTTGGCTACCTGTCGCGCGGCCGCAAGGCGACGGCCTCCTTGCGCGCGGTGACCCCGGCCGCGCTGGGCGTGCCGCTGCCGCCGGGGGCGGCGCTGGCGTCATCGGTGGCCAGCAACGACGATGGCCGGCGCGGCGTGACGATGGCGCTGCATTCGCGCATGCCGGTGCCGCAGCTGCGCCAGTTTTACATGCAGCAGCTGGCCGCCGGCGGCTGGCGCGCCACGCGCGCGCACGACATCGACGACCGGCAGCGCGGCGCCGGCATGACCTTCATCACCGCCCAGCGCGACCGGCGCCAGATCAGCATCGTCATCTGGCCCGACGGTCCGAGCCAGATCATCCTTACCGCCGTGGAGGCGCTATGAAATCGCTTGTTCGTCACGATCCTCATTGCGGTCAGGCGATGACCGAATACGTGGTGGTGCTGCTGTTCGTGGTGGTGGCGCTGGTGGCGGCCACACACCCGTCGTCGCCGGTGCACGCGCTGGTGGCCGCGTTGAAGGATGCGTACGCGGCCTATTCCTATGCGATTTCGCTGAGCGTATGAGCCATGGCCCCTCCCACCAAGATCATCGCGCGCCTGACGCATCCGGCGCTGCTGCTGGGCCTGGCAGTGGCGCTGGCCGCCGGCGTGGCGCTGCTGGCCTATTTGTACTTGCAGCAGCGCGAGACGGCCATCAAGAACGAGCTGGCCGAGCGCTCGCAGCAAAAGGCGCCGGTGACGGTGCGCGTGGTGGTGCCCAAGCAGGATGCCAAGGCCGGCACGCTGTTGAGCAGCAACCACTTCGTGGCGCGTCCGGTCGAGGACGACCTGGTCTATCCCGACACGCTGCTGGCCGATGATTTTCCGTCGATGGAAGGGTTGCGCCTGGCACGCCCGGTCTTGCGCGGCCGCCCGGTGCAACTGAGCGACCTGCAACAGCCGGAAGTCAATGACGTGGCAGCCGTGGTGCCTGCAGGCCAGCGCGCGATGACCATCGATATCGACAACCTCAATTCGATCGCCCACACGCTGCGGCCGCAACACCGGGTCGATATCTTCCTGATCTCGAAGGCGGCCAGGCCGCGCCACGAACGCGCGCCGGTGGACGAAAAATCGCTGGAACAGGCCACGCTGTTCATGCAGGACATGGTGGTGCTGGCTACCGGCCGCCAATTCCGGGAGCCCGACAACACACCCGGCCAGCAGGCCAGCAAGTTGGCGCGCCCCGGCGAGGTGGAAGGCGCGCCGCCCGAGGAGCGCCAGTTCGATTCCATCACCCTGCTGGTATCGCCGCGCCAGGCGGCCAGGCTGATGGTGGGCCAGCGCCTGGGCAGCTTCCGCGTGGTCCTGCGCGGCAAGCTCGACCGCGAAGCGCTGGCGCTGGCGCCGCTGCGGGGCGCCCACCTGATGCCTGCGGAGCGCGGCCGCGACAGCAGTATCGAATTCATTGTCGGCGGCGCCAGAGCCAGCGGCGGCATGCTGGCGCCGGTTGCCATGCCAACGTCGTTGGGGCCGCCGGCGTCGTTAACGACTGCGGCGTTGCCGACCGGAGCGCTGCCGCCCGGGATGGCTTCTCCTTCACTGTCGCAGATGCTGTCGTTACCGTCCTCGCCGTTGTTGTCCGCGCCGCTGCCACAGGCGCAGCCAGCATTTACTGCTCCGACAATGCAGCCCGCGCCGCAGCAATCTGCGCCCGCTTCCCCGCCACAGCCGATCCCGGCACTGCGCGACACCCAACCTGGCAGGCCCTAACATGAACCTCCATCGCATCCTGTCCCTGGTCGCCAGCATCGTGCTGCTGATCCCGGCGCCGACACCGGCCTTTGCCGCCAACGCCGTCAAACCGCCGCGACCTGCGCTCGATTACCGCGCCACCGAACCGCTCACGCTGGCCGCCGGCGACATCCGCCTGCTGCCCGTCGCCGGCAAGGTCGTGCGCGTGGCGCTGGGCAGCGGCAACCTGCTCAGCACCACCACCGTGGACGGCAAGCTGCTGCTGATCGCCGAGCAGGTCGGCACGACCACGCTGCTGGTCTGGACCGACACCACCGTCCACGCGTGGCGGGTGCAGGTGGTGCCGCGCGACCTGCTCGAGGTGCGCGCCAAGGTCGATGCCCTCACGCGCGGCGTGGCCGGCGTCCATGTGGAACAGGTGGGCGCGGAACTGGTGCTTGGCGGCGTGGCCCACAAGGACGTGCTGCAACGGCTGACCACCAGCCTGGCCGGCACGCCCAACATCGTCTTCAATGTGCGCGAAGACCAGGGCACGTCGCACACGCGCTCGGTGCTGTTCCGCCTGCATTTCGTGGAAGTGAAGCGCTCGTTGCTGGAACAGATCGGCATCAACTGGGCCAAGAGCGCCAACGGCCCGGTGCTGGGCCTGACTGGCGTGGCGCGCGCCACCGGCGTGTACCGGGACGGCCGCCAGCGCGAGGCCGGCGACGATTTGCTCGCTGCCGTACCGCCGTTTCGTCAAATCGGCAGCGCGCGCGACGGCGCCTTCCTCGGGCTGGCCACTACCATTACCTCGCGCCTGAACCTGGGCATTTCGAACGGCGACGTGCGGCTGCTGGCCTCGCCCGAACTGACCGCCAAGAGCGGCGGCAAGGCGCGCCTGCAAGTGGGCGGCGAGGTGCCGATCCCGCTGGCCGGCGCGTTCGGCGCCACCACGGTCGAGTTCAAGCCGTACGGCATCATCCTGGCCATCGAACCGCAGATCGATGCGGCCGACGTCATCACCGCCAAGATTTCCACCGAACTGTCACAGATCGACCCGGCCGTGTCGGTGGCAGGCATTCCCGGCTTCATCACGCGCAGCACCGCCACCGAGGTGAGCCTGAAAGCCGGCGAGATGATTGCCCTGTCCGGCCTGGTCAACAGCGAAATGTCCACCGCCATCGAACGCGTGCCGGCGCTGAGCCGCATTCCAATCCTGGGCCGCCTGTTCCGCTCGGACGACTTCCGCACCAACCGCACCGAGCTGGTGGTACTGCTGGAGCCGGAAATCATCGCGCCCGGCGACGGCCTGGCGCAGCAGTTACGCCAGCGTGGCGAGGCCCATATCGGCGAATTCGGCGACAAGCTCGAGCAATTGCGGCAAAGCCATCCGCCATTCCCGGCGCCCGAACCATCCGGTGAGCCAGTGCCGCCGGCTTCTGCACAGCAGCCGGTACCGTCGATTCCTCCGGCGCAGTCGCTGCAGGCGGTGCCGACACTACCGTCGATTCCTCCAACGCAGTCGCTGCAGGCGGTGCCGTCACCAACGTCGGCGCCTTCGAAACCGCCGGCATCGGCCGCACCAGTGCCGCCATCAACGCTGCCACCGCAGCCGTGAAGGAGCCGCCATGCCCCCGATCATCTGCATCGAAGTCGCCCGGCGCGGCGCGCCTGTCGGCCAGGGCAGCAGTCCCGGTCCGCACTGCTTTGTCGGCAAGGACGAGGGCAGCGTGGTGCCGCTCACCGGCTGGCGCATCGGCCGCCGCCAGCTGGCGTTCTCCATGCGCGACGATGGCCTGCACCTGGCGGATGCCGGTGGCATGGCGCCGGTGCGCGTCAATGGCAACGACGTGCGCCAGTACGGCCCGCTCGCGGCCAACGACGAGATCGCACTGGGCGACTACACGGTGCGGGCGCGGCTGCGCTCCACGCCTGATCCGGTCGCTGTCATCGACGGCGTGCCAGCGCCAGCAAGCCATCCGGCACCGATACTGGGCGCGCTGGAAAATCCCGACGGCATGCTGCTGCGCGCCGCCCTGCACCGCAAGCTGATCGGCGCCATGGATCTGCGCCGCGTCAACGTGGCGCGCATGGCCGATGCCGAGTTACGCGCCGCTGTGCAAAAGCTGATCGAGGAACTGATCGACACCGACGACACCTTCAGCCCGCTGCGCGCGCTGCGCGAAGAATTGTGCGACGTGGTGCTCAACGAGATCGTCGGCCTGGGTCCCCTGGAAGCGCTGCTGGCCGACGAGCAGGTCAGCGAAATCATGGTCAACCGCCACAACGATATCTTTATCGAACGCGACGGTGTGCTGACCCGCTCGCACATCTCGTTTTCCAACGATGCGGCGGTGCTGGCGGCGATCGAGCGCATTGTCTCGCCGCTCGGCCGGCGCATCGACGAAAGCTCGCCGATGGTTGATGCGCGCCTGAAAGACGGCTCGCGCGTCAACGCGGTGATTGCGCCGCTGGCCATCAAGGGGCCGAGCCTGACGATCCGCAAATTTTCGCGCCGCAAACTCGGAACCGACGACCTGCTGCGCTTTGGCGCCCTCAACGAAGCGATGGTCGGATTTTTGCGGGTGGCGGTGCGGCTGCGCGCCAATATCGTGGTGTCGGGCGGCACCGGGTCCGGCAAAACTACGCTGCTCAACGTGTTGTCCAATTTCATTCCGGACAACGAACGCATCGTCACCGTCGAGGATGCGGCCGAGTTACAGCTGAGCCAGCCCAACCTGGTGTCGCTCGAAGCTCGGCCACCGAATATCGAGGGGCGCGGCGCCGTCACCATTCGCGACCTGGTGCGCAACTGCCTGCGCATGCGGCCCGACCGCATCATCGTCGGCGAGTGCCGCGGTGGCGAAGCACTCGACATGCTGCAGGCCATGAACACCGGCCACGATGGCTCGCTCACCACCGCCCACGCCAACAGCCCGCGCGACTGCCTGTCGCGGCTGGAAGTGATGACTCTGATGAGCGGACTGGAAATTCCGATGCAGGCGATCCGCGAGCAGATCGCCTCGGCCGTCAACCTGATCGTGCAACAGACGCGGTTTTCCTGCGGCACCCGCAAGGTCACCCACATCAGCGAGATCAGCGGCATGGAAGGCAGCCTGATCCAGCTGCAAGACATCTTCCGCTTCGAGCAGGACGGCTTTGGCGCCGACGGCAAGGTGCGCGGCGACTTCGCGCCCACCGGCCACATTCCCGACTTTTACCAGGACCTGGTCAAGCGCGGCCTGCCGGTCGATACCACGATCTTCGGCAGCAGGAGCCTGTGATGAACCACGCGATTCCCACCCCGCTGCTGGTCGGCGCAATCTTCATCACCGTGCTGCTGTCGCTGTGGCTGTTCCTGTCCTTCGGCACGCGCTGGTTGTCGCGCCGTCAGCAACGGCTGGCCAGCGCCGCCCAGAACGACCTGGCCGGCATGTTCATCTTTACCGATGCCGAGCGCATCTTCGTGCTCAACCTGGCGCTCGCAGCGGTGGCGCCCATCATCGCCTGGCTCCTCACCGGCAACCTGCTGCTGGCAGGCCTGGCCGCGGCGCTGGGGCTGGCTGCGCCGCAACTGCTGCTGCGTTTCATTGGCCGTCGTCGGCTGCGTCGCTTCGAGCAGCAACTGCCCGACGCGCTGCTGATGATGGCCGGCTCGCTACGCGCCGGCGCCAGCCTGGGCATGGCGCTCGATGCGGTCGCTGCCGAAGCGCCGCCACCCGTATCGCAGGAGTTCGAACTGCTCCAGCGCGAATTGCGCCTGGGCGCCGATTTCGCCGTGGCCCTGGGCGCGCTCGAGCGCCGCGTGCCGCTGCCCGACCTGACGCTGGTCACCGCCGCCATGGCGCTGTCGCGCGAAGTGGGCGCCAACCTGGCCGAAACGCTGGAGTCGCTGGCCAAGACCCTGCGCGCCCGGCTGCAAATGGAAGGCAAGATCCGCAGCCTGACCGCGCAGGGCAAGATGCAGGGGCTGGTCATGAGCGCGTTGCCGCTGCTGCTGATCGCGGTCCTCAACGTAATGGAACCGGAGGCAATGGCGCCGCTGTTCCACGCCTGGTACGGCTGGGTCACCATGGCCGTGATCGTCTGCACAGTGGGCGTGGGCTACCACTTCATCCGCAAAATCACCGCGATCGATGTGTGATCATGGCCCTCATCCTTCTTTCAATGCTGATCGGCCTGGCCTGCGCCCTGTGCGTGGCGGCGCTGGCCCATAGCGCCGTGCGCCTCAAGCGCCAGGTGCCCGCTGAGGACCGCGCCTGGCTCGATCCGCTGCCACGCCCGCTACGCCTGCTGTGGCCGCTGATCCGCCTGCTCGACTACCACCTGGGCCACTGCTTCCCGCGCGCGCTGCTGGCCGGCCCCGGCGAGCAGTTGCGCCTGTCCGGCCTGCTGTACCTGATGAGCGCAGCGCAGTTCATCGCCCTGTGCGTGGTCAGCATGCTGGGCTTTGGCGTGCTGGCCGCCAGCGTGCTCGCTGCCGCCGGCCTGTTCAACTGGACCGCCGTGCTGCTGGTGGCCATGGTGGGCTTCATGTATCCGCGCATGTGGCTCAAGGACGCACTCAAGACCCGCCGAAAACTGATCATCAAGGCGCTGCCGACGTACCTCGATTTCCTGGTGATGTCGGTGGAGGCGGGCCTGAACATGGCCGGCGCGATTACCCAGGCGGTGGCCAAGGGGCCGACTGGTCCGCTCAAGAGCGAATTCGCCTTCGTGCTGCGCGACCTGCGCGCCGGCCTTACGCGCGCCGAAGCGCTGCGACGCATGGAAGAGCGGCTGCGCCTGCCGCAAATCTCGAGCTTTGTCAGCGCCGTGATCCAGGCCGAACGCATGGGTGCGAGCCTGGGCGCCACCTTCCGCGCGCAGGCCGAGCAGCGCCGCGCCGAACGCTTCCAGCGCGCCGAGCAACTGGCGATGGAAGCACCGGTCAAACTGATCTTTCCGCTGGTGGCCTTTATTTTTCCGGTCACCTTCCTGGTGCTGATTTTCCCGATTGCGATGAAGTTCCTGCAATCGGGCGTGGATTTCTAGGTGCGGCAATGGCTACCCTGCGCTTTCACTCCGCTACCGGCGAACAGGTGCTTGACGTCGAAGTGGCCGCCAGCGTGGTCACGCGGCTGCGCGGGCTGCTGGGACGTGCGCCGCTCGGTTCTCACCAGGGACTGCTGCTGTCTCCCTGCAATATGGTGCACACGGCAGGCATGCGCTGTTCGCTCGACCTGGTGTTCCTGCGCCACGACGGCCATGTGCTGCGGGTGGTGTCCGGCGTACGGCCCAACCGTCTGCGGCTGTGCTGGCGCGCGTGGTACACGCTCGAACTGGCAAGCGACACGGCCGCGCGTTGCGGCATCGCGGCGGGCATGGCGTTGCCGGTAGGGAGGCGGCGATGAGCATCGTTCACCAGCCCGTACCTGGGCATGTCGCCCGAACCTTCCGGCGCCACCGGTACCACCAGCGCGGCCAGTCCGCCACCGAGTTCATCGTCATTTTCCCGGCGCTGGTGATGCTGGTGTTCGGCATCCTGCAAACGGCGCTGCTGTACCAGGGCCGCGCCACGCTCAATTACGCCACCATGCTGGCCGCCCGCGCCGGCGCCATGCACAACGGCGACGTGGGCGCCATGCGCAACGCGCTCGCGCGCGGCCTCGCGCCACTGTTTGCCAGCCAGCCGGGCGCCGCCGGCTACGCCAGGGCATTGGACAAGGCGGCGGCCGAAACCGCCGGCCCAGCGGCACTGGCCAGCATCGAGATACTGAACCCCACCCGCGCAGCATTTGCCGACTTCGGCCGCGCGCGCCTCGATGGCGGCAGCGGCAAGGAGCTGCCCAACGACACCCTGGCCTACCGCAGCAGCACCCCCGGCGCCACCGCCCACCTCTCGGTCCAGGACGCCAACCTGCTGCACGTGCGCGTGACCTACTGTTTCCGCCTGCTCGTGCCGGTGATCGACCGCATGCTGCACATCGCCTTCAACGCCAACGATCCAGCGACCGCAGGGCCCGGCCTGCGCAACCCGTTCGGCATCGGCGCCGAGCCCACCGCGCCTCACTGTAACAACGCGGCGTTTCCGGGCAGGCGCATCCACATCCAGAGCGAAGCGCTGCTGCGCATGCAATCGCCATTTTTCGAAGCCAACCTGGCCGGTTCCACGAAGCCCGGCCAACCGGGACCGGCCACACCAGGCGACCCGGCCACGCCCCACGACCCCGACGATCCGGAAGCGCCGGTCGATCCGGGTGGGCCGATAGCCCCGTCACCTGGGGAGCCGCCGCCATGTTTCTGAGCACAACTCGCGTCGGCTTCGCCCAGCGCTGCCTGCTGATTTGCATGATTTTGGTCATGTTACTGACAGCCTTACTGCCAGTTCACACTGCTTTAGCGGCGCAGCAGACACAGCCTCTTTCGCCAGCGCCCAGCGCTATCAAATGGGAAATTTGCAAAGTCGATGGCATCTGCTTCGGCAGCAAAAAGGCACGCGAGGATCATGCCAAACAATACAACTGCCGCTTTCTTGAGGATGTTTGCGAAGCAGGCGGCGTAGACAACCAGGGTGCTCCACCCGGCGACCAGGGCTTTTGGGGTGGGTTATGGGACGGCATCAAATCTACTTTGGTTCATGGCTACAACTTTGTACGCGGATTTTTCGAGGGTATGAAGGGACAGATTGGCGATCTGATCGATCTGATCAGCAACCCCAAGGAAGTCATCAGTGGATTGGTCGAGCTCGGCAAGGCCTTCTACAACGATCCCAAAGGAACCATCGAAAAAATTGGGGAACTGCTCGGCCAGGAAGCTGTCGATGCTATCACCAAGGCCTCGCAATGCGGTTCCTACAATTTGGGCAAGGTCGTCGGTAGCTACGCCAGTCCCGCCGTCATGCTCAAGCTGGCCTCGCGGCTCACCAAGTATGCCGGCAAGCTCAGTGATGCGGTACGCAGCATCAAGGCCGACTTGGGTTGCGCCAGCTTCGCGCCGGGCACACTCGTGATGACACCGAACGGCCCGGAGCCGATAGAACGCATCTCGGTGGGCCAGCTTGTCGATTCTCGCAACGAAACCAGCTTTGCGGAAAAAGCCCGCGAAGTGGAACAAGTCTTCAGCCGTATCGCGCCGACTCACCGGTTGCTGCACACGGACCTGGGCATGCTCAGGGTCACGGACGAGCATCCGCTGTGGGTGCAAGGCAAAGGTTGGACCGAGGCACATGCGATTGTCGAAGATGACGTCATCGCCGGGCAGCGCAGTGACGTGCTGGTCATCGATAACAAGAAAGTCAATCGGCCACTGCGCGTCCACAATTTTTCGGTGGCGAGAACGCCCAGTTATTTTGTTGGCCCCGACTGGGTGTGGGCGCACAACGCCAAGTGCGCGCTGCCCAAGCCTTATCGAGCCACGCCCAGTCAGAGCAATTACAAGCTTGGTGCAAGCGATGGGGGACCGGGCGTATGGTTTGCAGTACCTCGCGGGAACAGCAAACCATCAGCCTATAACTACGAGAAGCAAGTGACAGGTGCGCCGCGCAATGTTGAATATAGGGTCGGCAAAGTCAACTTTGATGGTTTTGACTCCAAGAGTGGGACCTTGATCGATGCGAAGAACTTTACAGAGCTCAATGGTCTTCTTAAGGAAAATGACCCTGAGAGGGTGGAGTTATTTCAAAAGATCGCTGTTTTGGATGCCAGAAGACAATTAAAAGCTGCAGGCACTACGCCTATCGAGTACCACGTTTCTAATCAAAGAGCGGTAGAAGCTTTAACTGAACTATTCAAAAAAGAAGAAATTAATATCAAAGTTATTTTCACACCTGACATCGTTAATTAGGAATGATGTAATGAAAAATGATACGCACATTATCTGGGTAAATTGGACCCCACGCGATTTCACCTTTGGCACATTATGTGAACAATTAAAGAGCTACCTACGACTGCTCCATGACATGCACTCCGACTTTATACGTTGGGAAGGTATCACTGCTAATGGCCGTGTTCGCATCGACGTGGACATGCCTGACCTGGATGCGCGCCTGCGACAAATGACCCGACCGGCACCGGATGAGCGCTCAGAATATTCTGAGCTCGACGCCAACTTCGATGTCACTGACACTTCGATCGCACTATACGGTTACAGCCTCAATTTCTCAGCATCGATGCCAGGTCCAGAGGAAGAGAAATCCGACAAGCCTGAATTGATCAGGCTTCACGTAAACACAAGCAGCATTGGTGTGAACATTTTTCTCTCTTTGCCAAGAAATCGCGATGTCAATTTGGTCAGTAAAAATAGTCTTAAGATGCTCATGTCATCCTCTTTAGAACATTGGAATGGATGTACTGCGCAAGTATTTTCATCTGATTTTGTAGCGGCTTTGGAAGCGCACCATCATCGCCAGATCGGTAAGCTTCGTGCGGTATGGATGTGTTATGCCCGGCACGCGTTGCTGGCTGCCTGCATCAAACCCGATATTCCCTGCACGCTGGAACGAATCGGCGACGACGGCCTGCTGTTCACCCTGACGGAACACTGCCCCGATCCTGCCAGCGACGCCGATGTCAAACTCGCCTTGGCCGTCCAGGCAAAGTTCGACGAATTCCATTTCAATCACCCGTTTGTTTTTTACGGCTGGCCCTACGATCCCGACGAAGCGCACTACGCTGGCCACATCACGGGCGCGCCGGAAGGCATGGCGTACGCCGTCGGCTTCGCTGCGTTTGACGGTTACGACGCCGAGCGCCGGGTGCTGCTGAGCGCGCGCCTGTTCAAATATCCGCCAGGCTGGGAACCCGATCTCCACCCGATCTATGCCACCGATGTCGAACGGCTCGAATCGCTGCCCTACGTGGTGCTGGCCCGGCACCAGATCGCTGCCGTCCGCTACGTCGGCGCCCACACGCCGATCGAATGGCACATCGGCATCTCAAGGCATGCGGACACCTTGAAAGTTCTCATTAACGACTGGGCCGGTATACCGAGAGAACAGCTTCGCATCGTCTACACACCGTGTTCCACCCCGAGCTGCAACAACTAAGCGAACAGCTCGGCATCCCCGTGCGCCGGCATGGCGCTGATCTCAACCCCACCTAGGAGCAAGACATGTTTGGATTTCTGAAAAAAGCCAGGTCCTTTCCCACGCCGCCTGCACTGCCGCCGCTCACCGCTGCCCAGCTGCGCCCGCGCATCAAGCATGTCGATTACATCAGGACACTGCGCGAGGCGGGCGTGCCGCCGGACCAGATTCCCGACCATGTGCCACTGTGCGGCGACTTGCTCGTCACCTATGCGTTCGACCTGCCCGACACGTTCATCATGGCCACGTCGAAGCTGCTGCACAGCGCCGGCATTGCCCGCGAAGATGCGCCACGCCTGGCGCGCGAGAACCTGGGCGGCACCCTGCCCAGCATATCGTTCCAGGCCCATGGGGGTTGTGAAATGGCCGTGACCGGCGGCGAACTGGAAGCGTCTTTGCTGGTACTTGACGGGTTGTGGAAAGCGGTGCAAGCGGACATCAGCGGCGAGTTGCTGGTCACGGTGCCGCGCCGCAACCGCCTGCTGATGTGCGACAGCGCCCATGGCCATGCGGTCGATGCGCTGCGCGCGCAGACGCTGAAATTTTCGCGCGAATTCCAGGACCAGCATTGCCTGTCCAACCAGATCATGGTGCGGCGTGACGATGCGTGGTCGCTGTTCGAAGCCCACTAGGAGGCTGCCATGTCGATCAGCTTCGTATTGGGAAATCTGTTTGGTCGCGCACTGCTCAGCTTTGCGCTGGTGTGGGTGGCCTGCTGGCTGGCGAGCCGGCTGGACTGGCGCACGGCGCTGGCGAGCAGCCGCCGCTGGTACGGCCTGCTGTCGGTGGCGGTGCTGACCTTGCTGGGCATGGGCTCGGCGATCGTGAGCGCAGGAGGTGTGCGATGAACCGCCGCCATCACCTGGCCGCCTTGGCGGCATTGGTCTTGGGCGCGCGCGGTGTTCTGGCCGAACCGAAGCGCGCGCTGCGCCAGATGCAGATCCACAAGGTCAGGGAACTGGGCCTGGAAATCTGGGTGGAGAACCAGCCACCGTGGAACACCACGCTGTCCACGCAAACCGGGCGCCCCACCTTCGTCGCGCAAAGCCCTGACGCCTACCATCCGCCCACGGTGATGACGTATATGTCCTGGCCTGGCGCCAACAGTCCGGACAGTACGCTGTCCACCATGGCCACCACGGCGATCCGTGGCGCCAGCCAGAACTTCGGACTGACGCTGGGCCAGGCGCGGGCTTTGCAGCCGGTGCGGGCCGAATATGGCGTGCTGCGCGGCTTCGAAGCGGCATTCGACGGCACCGGCCAGGGCCAGGCGCTGGACGTGATGATGTTCGTGGGCCAGGCGCCGGGCAAGTTTCCCGTCGTGCTCAACATCTACACCATGCGCGGCAAGATGGGCAGCCTGACCGAGCACCGGCGCCGGGCCTGGACCAGGATCAGCTACCTGTGAGGAGGCACCGTGCAACCGCGTCGACGCTGCCGTGCTGCCGGCCTGCCGGACTTGGCCGCATGGGTTTCATGGGCTCGATTGGCGCTCTTGGCGTTCTTGGCTTTCTTGGCGTTAGGGGCATGGTCAGCATGGCTGGCAAGCGATGCTCATGGCGCCGAAGCGGTGCGCTACCGTGACGGACAAGGTATCGAGATCATCGGCGGGCGCGCCAGTGCGATACCAGCGACGGTAGCGCCGCCAGTCATGCCTGTCACGCGGTCCGCGCCGCTACGCTTGCAGAGGATGCAGCAAGCTGAACCGGCACGCCTGCACGTCACTGCGCACGAGCAGCGGGCGCGCGATCGCGACCGGCTGGCCATCCTGCGCCAGGAGCTCGATGCGGAGCTGGCCGCCGTGCAGGAAAACATCGCCCACAGTCGCGGCCTCGCGCACGAACCGCTGCAGCGTTCGCGCGAACAGTTACGCCGACACCAGCAGAATATCCGCGACCTCCATGCCGAGATTTCACGCGCTGTGAAAGCGACAAAATAAGCAGCAACTATGCGGCAACTGAGCTATCGAAATTTTCGACAATAAGACGCAAATTTTTCCGCTTTTGATTTGAGCCTGATTCGAACATACTTCGTTTCAGCAGCGCAGAACACCGCGCAGTAAAGCAAACCAACCAATCGAATTTATTGAATATCTTAGGAGAATATATTATGCCAACCGCCATCGCCCAACCAGGTCAAACTCTGCTGAACCCAAGCAACCACGCGCTGATCATGATCGATCACCAATCGCAAATGGCGTTTGCCACCAAGTCGATCGACATGGTGCAACTGCGCAACAACGTCGCGCTGGTGGCCAAGGCCGCCAAGGAATTCAAGGTGCCGACCATTTTGACCACGGTGGCGGAAAAATCGTTCTCCGGTCCGATCTTCAACGAGATCAAGGAAGTGTTCCCGGATGAAGTGGCAATCGATCGCACCAGCATGAATACCTGGGAAGACCCGCGCATCGCCGACCGCGTCAACGCCATCGGCAAATCGAAAATCGTGCTGGCCGGTCTGTGGACCTCGGTATGCATCGTCGGCCCCGCCCTGTCGGCACTGGACCAGGGTTTCGAAGTGTACGTGATCACCGATGCGTCGGGCGACGTGTCCGACGAAGCGCATGAGCGCGCTGTCGAGCGCATGGTGCAACTGGGTGCCCGTCCGATGACGTCGCTGCAGTACCTGCTGGAACTGCAACGCGACTGGGCCCGTGGCGAGAGCTACGACGACACCGTCAAGACCGCGATCGCCAACGGCGGCGCCTACGGCCTGGGCCTGATCTACGCCAAGACCATGTTCAACGCCTCCGAAGGCCACTGATCGGGCTGGCGCCGGACCACCGCATCACGAGCGCATCTGCGCCTCGATGCGGCGGTCCGGCAGGAACCAGACCATGGCGCAGATGATGTACAACGCATACGCCGCGCACACGTGCAGGTAGGCCAGCGGAATGGCCAGCAAGTACAGCACCACCGACACCGCGCCCTTGTATTCCTTGCCAACCGCGTTGGCAAGGATATGGTCGCTGGGGTTGCACGAAATCAGGCATTTTTCCAGGATGTAGTAAGCCACCGCTGCAAAAGACAGCACCACGCCATACAGCGCGACCGGCAACGGCGCCATCACGTTCTCGCCCACCCATGTGGTGGTAAACGGAATCAGCGACAGCCAGAACAGCAAATGCAGATTGGCCCACAACACCTTGCCGTTCACGCGCGCCGAGGCATGCAGCATATGGTGGTGGTTGTTCCAGTAAATGCCCACGTACACGAAACTGAGCACATAGCCGAAGAACACCGGCGTTAGCTCCACCAACGCCGCCATGCTGGCGCCATGCGGCACCTTGAGCTCGAGCACCATGATGGTGATGATGATGGCGATCACGCCATCGCTGAACGCTTCCAGTCGATTCTTGCCCATGTGTTTGCCTTTGCGACGCCCGTCGACGGTCGGCGGACACGATGCGGCATTTTAGCGCCGAAAGTGGCGCACGCCCCTCTGCGTAAAGGCAGAGTGCTCCGCGCATTTTGGCTATCGCGAGATGAGGGCCACAGCGCCCAGCAACGCTAGGGCGCGGAGTCCAGCGTCACCCCCATCACCCCCAACACCACATCATTGGCCAGCGCCCGCACGGTGATCGATTGCAGCTGGCGCGCAGGGTCGAGCGGCAGTTCGATGACGGTGGCGGCGCCGCCGGCGATGCGACGGCCATTGGCCGGGTGTTTTCCCGTGGCAGGGACCTGGGCGCGCGCGGTCTTCAGATCGACGCGCAGCGGCAGCTGGCCGCAGAACGGGAACTGGTAGTCGTCGATCAAATAATCCTGCTCGATCGGCCACCAGTTGTCAGGATTGCGCAATGCCACGCGGGTGCTGGCGCCATCACGGTAAGTAACCTCGATCACACCGTTGTCGATACGGCTTTGCATGTGGTTGGTCGAGCCGGCCATGAGCAAAAAGGCGCGGCGCGCCTGGCCTTGCAACGGCACGGTGACCTGGCGCGGATAGTTATCCCACTGCGACGTGAATAGGATGTTGGCGCCGGCCGGCGGCGTGGCGAAATGCAGTCCGTTCGGCAGTGTCAGCGTGCCACCCAGGGCACGCAAGCCGGCGTCGTCGATCTCGGGCAGTTCCTGAACGTGGCCGGCCCACGCGCCCGCGCCCTGCGCTGGCAGCGCCAGCGTGGCGTACGGCGATCGCGGCGTCACGTACTTGCCCGGTTTGAACAGCTGCGTTACCGCGTCGTTGAACCAGGGGGTGAGATCGACGGTGCGCGCCTGCACCGGCGCGCCGTGCAGCCACTGCGGACTGCTGGCCACGCACTGCGCGGCAGGCACCGTAGCCGATGACGCTACCGTTTGCGCCGGTGCAGACGCTGTAGACGCTACAGCATCAGGTACTTGCTGCCACCAGGCGAATGCGCCCTGGCGGTAGCGCGTGAAACCGTCCTGCTCACCAGCGCCTGCATCGATCCTGGCCACCCGCACATCAATTTCGGGGCCGCCCCACACGATTTCGATAGCGGCGCTGGCGCCCAGTGGCGTGTCGATCCGCAGGCGCGGTGCACCTACCGCGTCATCGAGGTTGCGCCAGCGCGCCGGTTTGCCATTCACGCGTACCGCCACCACGTTCGCCGCGCGGGCCGGCAACTCAAACGCCAACTGCGGGAAAAGCCGGCCGGCCTGGCCGATGGTCCAGCGTTCGCGCTGGCCGAGGCGGCGGTAAGCGACATTGACGTCCGGGTGCGCCAGGCTGGCGTGGTCCCACGCGTGCGGCAGGCCGGGACGCACGGTGAGCACCCCTGACAGCGCATCGGGCTGCACGCCGAACAACCCTTCGACCAGCGTGCGCGCCATCACGCCGGCGCCGTCGGCAAAGTCGCGCTGCGCTTCGCGCCGGTAGACGTCGAGATAATTCATGGTGCCGATGTTGCCGGGGCTGATGCCCATATACAGGCTGGCCAGCAGCGCGCCCTTGGTGAGCTCGAACGCGGTGTCGCTGCGGCCGGCCTGCCAGTAGGCCAGCGCCGTGTGCAGGTTCTCGCCCATCACCACATTGTTGATCGACCATGAATAGGGCATCCAGTCGGTGGTGGGCAGCACGCGGTACGGGCGGTCGCTAGGCACGCCGGGGCCGCGCACGGGAATGGCACGGCGGTCGCGGTCCAGCGCCGCCGCCATGCGCGCCGCCTCGAACGGCGTCGGCACCTGGGCGTCGATGGTGTGATAAAAACTCCACAGCGCGTAGTGCGGGTGCAGCAGCTGGTTGCCCAGCGCATCGCGGTATTCGGCAAACGCGCCCTGCTGCGGCATCCATAACTGCGTGCGCATGGCCTGCCGGATGGCTGCCGCTTCGGTGGTGTACGGGGTGGCATCCTTGCCCAGCCATGTGGCGATGCGCGCGGCCATGGCGTTGTGCCAGGCGTTGTAGGCCGAGGTGTGGGTGGCGCCGCCGCCGTTGTAATACAGGTCGTCGCTGGCCCAGATGGCGGCGTAGGCGTCGTACAGCGGCAATTGGTCGGCGCCGAACGGCCGTCTGAACAAGCGCCGCTCCCAGGCAAGGTGCCGCTCCAGTACCGGCCATACCGCTTGTGCGAGCGCTTTGTCGCCGGTCCACAGCAGGTGGCGCAGCAGGGCATCGATGAACACCAGGTTCATGTCGTAGTGCGAGGTACTGAGGTCGCCGTTCGAATGCAGCGCGGCCTCGTTGCGCGCCAGGTTGGTGGCTGCCTCCGGCGCCGGTATCTGCGCCGGAACGGGCGACGTATTCTGGCGCCCGGTCCAGGCGTCGATATTGGCGCGGGCGCGGTCGTGCCAGCCCAGTGCATCGAGCGCATACGGCCCGCGCCAGCCCAGCAGCTTGGTGCGCCACGCCACCGCGCCGTGCATGATGGCGCCCTGGCCGTCGTCCCACACGGCGTCGGCGGCGACGTTAAGCGCGCCCATGGCGGCGTTCAGGTACGGGTCGGGCGTGTCGATGCGCACGCGATGGCGCAGGCGGTCGAAATGCCGGCGGGCCTGGTCGAACCGCGTCGCCAGTTCGGTGATGCCGAAGGCCGGCAGCAGGCGGCCAGCAGCGCGGTCGCCGTCCGTGGTGGCGCCGACTGCGCGGTAGGCCTCCTGCTCCTGGGCCCCGGCACGGGTGGTGACCTGTACCGCGATCTGCACCGGTGCTGCGCCCAGCGGTAGCCGGGCGACTGCCACGCCGGTTGCGGCATTGGCGTTGGCATCGGCATTGGCGTTGGCATCGGCATTGGCGTTGGCACCGGTATCTGCGGTGGCGGTGGCGGTGGCGGTGGCGGTGACGGTGGCGTCGGCGTTGCCACCATCACGCGATACGGCAGCGAGCAAGGCGTCCAGGCGCGGCCAAAGGTTCGCATCGTGACGGGTCACCAGCAGCGGCGTCCTGGCAGCTGCCATCGGGGCGACGGCGCTGCCAGTGTCGGGACGATGCAAGATGGTGGGACTGGTGCTGTCGGTGCTGGCTGCGCCGTGGCCAGCGTCGGCGCGGGCGCTGGTGACGCCATTGGCGTGGTCGGTGCCATTGCCCGCCGCGGTTGCGGTGGTTACCGCAATGGTCGCATGCGGCGCCACCACCCGGAACCCGTCGGCCTGCGCGGCGATGCGCGCACCGCGCGCCGCGACTGGCGCGAGCTGGAAGTATTCGCTGATCGGCACGGCCTCGGTACCGATGTCGCCATCGCGCCGTCCGCGCTTGCCGTCGCCGGCGCCGAAGGCGATCACCAGTTGCGCAGAGGCCGGCAGACCGGTGCCCTGCACTTGCACGCCCAGTCCCTCGGTGGCGGCGTACGCCAGTGCCATGACCGTGATGCGCCCGCCAGCGCCCAGTTGTGCGTCGCGAATCTCGTAGTGCAGCTCGCCCGGACGATAGCGGGTGGTGATGCTGGCCGCATCGTGCAGCCAGAGGCAGTGCGCACCGGCAGCGGGCATGCACACCCCGAGGCGCAGGTTGCCGCCGCGGCCGGGCAGGTACAGCGAAAACTCGGGCTTGTCTCCGCCGTCAACGCGAAAGGCGCTGTTGCCGCCGTAGAGCGGCCGGTTGAAGAATTCGATGCCATCGTCGATGACGAAGTCGTCGCCGTCGGGACGGTAGCGCAAGGGACGGTCGGTGTCGCCATGCAGATTGGGCACGCGGGCCTGGGCTTCGGGCCTGTAGTGTTGGAGCTGGGCCTCGGCCGCACGCGCGGTGGCCCCATGCATCGCGCACGCGGCCACCGCCAGCATCAACGCAGTTCGTGTGATCATGGATCGCACGTTACCGTACATAGCACCCGGCGCGACAACCGCCGGTTCAAACAATCAGGCGAATGATCGCGACGTCATTCCCGGATATCGGGCTCCACCAGCTGCGCCAGTTGCACCAAGGACTCCTGCCAGCCCAGGTAGCACCCCTCGAGCGGTATCACGTCCGGTATCCCTTCCTGCACCACGGTCAGCTCCACGCCGCACGACACCGCGCGCAGGGTGACGGTGGTTTGCATCTGGCCGGGCAGGCTGGCGTCGTCGAAACGGGCGGTGTAGCGCAGGCGCTCGTAGGGCGTCAGTTCGAGGAATTCTCCGCCGAAGGCGTGGCTCGCGCCGGTGCCGAAATTGGTGAACGACATGCGGTAGGTGCCGCCCACCTGCGCGTCCATCTGCTGTACGGCGGCGACAAAGCCGAACGGCGGCAGCCACTTGGCCCAGGCATGCGCATCGGTAAAAGCGCGATAAAGTTTTTCGGGCGTGGTGCGCAGCACCCGGTGGAGTTGAACGGTGTTGGCAGTCATGGCGATGCTCCCTGCGTGGTTGAAGACTGGATTGGACAGCGCTCCGCCGAAAAAGTTACGCGGTTTCGCGCACGTCGCCGGTCAGGGTCACGCCGCGTCCCTGCTGCTTGGCGCGGTACATGGCGGCGTCGGCGCGTTGCAGCATGGCCTCGATGGTGTCATCGTCGGCCAGGCGCATGGCGATGCCGGCGCTGTACGATAGCTCGAACCCGAGCTTGCGCGGCGCATGGTGCCGCAGCCACTCGCGCAGGCGCTGGTCGTAGGCCTGCACCGCGGCGATGTCGGCGCGGTTGAGCAGCACGCAGAATTCTTCGCCGCCATAGCGGCAACACAGGTCGCCGGCACGGCTGACAACGCGCATGGCCTTGCTGAATTTTTGCAATGCCAGGTCGCCCACGGCGTGGCCACGGGTGTCGTTGATCTGCTTGAAATAGTCGAGGTCGAGCATCAGCACGCCCATCGGCTGGCGGTAGCGCACGCTCATGGACAGGTGGTTGCCGGCCTGCTCGAGCCACGCGCGGCGGTTGAGGGTGCCGGTCAGGCCGTCCACGGTGGCCAGGCGTTCGAGCTCGCGGGCGGCCTCGTCGCGGTGGGCCAGCAGCAGCGCCGCCAGCGACAGCATCACCGTGATGTTCGAGACCAGCGAAAACACCATGTTGACCATGTGCGGCGCAAAGAAATGGGGAAACTGCTCGGTATAGAACGCGCCCAGTACGCCGCGCCAGCCGGTCACGACCATTTGCGCCAGCAGCGAAATCACCAGCAGCCAGCGCCAGCGGCCCACGCGCACCTGCGGCCGGCGGCACAGCGACACCACCACCATGGCGATCTGCAGCGCCAGCAGGCCGTTGGCCCAGCCCACCCGGAACGGATAACTGTTGTAGCCGATGCAATAACCGACCGTGAGCAGCACCGCCACGATCACCGAAGCACGTACCTTGACTGCACGGCCGCACCACAGATCGAACGCGGCAGCGTTGAACGCCATGCCGCCGGCGATGGCGGCCATCGACAGGGTGGACAGTGTGCGGTCGAGCAGGCTGAACGGCGTGACCGCGCAAGCGACCAGGAGCAGGATCCAGCCCGCCGTGTGCAAGCCCATGCCGGCCTGGGCATAGCGCGCGGCCCGGTTCACCTGCCCCATAAAATAGGGCAACGCGACCGCCATGATTGTCAAATTCAGTGTCATGGCGACGAGCAATGAGGAGACGTCTATTTGCATCGAGTCGGGAGGAGAGGTAGGCTGGGCGCGGGAAACGGCGAGCAGTATAGCGCACAACAGGCGGCCCCAAGCGTCGCCGCGTGGACAAATACAACGTTTCGCCCTATCCTCGAATCTTCAATTTTTGTAACATGAGGCAACATCGATGGAAAATTTCGCAGAACAGCTGGAAACCCTGACACGCCAGGAGCAGGAGCTGCAATTTACCGCTTTTACCAGCGATATCGCGCTGGCGCTGGGCCTGAAAGTGATCGAGATCGTGCGCCAGCGCGGCAAGGCCGTCACCGTCAACATCACGGTCAACGGCAAGGTGCTGTTTCACCACGCGATGCAGGGTGCGGCCGCCGACCAGGCCGACTGGATCCGGCGCAAGAACAACGTGGTCGAGCGCTTCGGGCGCTCATCGTTCTTCGTCGGCATCGACCACAAGCACCGCGGGGTGGCCTTCGATGAGATCAAATACCTGCCGCCGCAGGACTACGCTGCCCACGGTGGCGCGTTCCCGATCCTCATCAAGAACGTGGGCCTGGTCGGTACAGTCACCGTCTCCGGCCTGCGCCAGGCCGACGACCACGCCATCGCCGTCGAAGCCATGCGCGCCGTGCTCGTCTAAGTTCGGGGTCAGTAAGTTCGGGGTCAGTGCCGACATTCGGACACGGCCTCAAGCAATTACCGCAGAGTTCGTGTCCGAATGTCGGCACTGACCCCGAAGTGCGAAGTGTTAGTAGTGGGGTGGGGGTTCGTGGGGGAGTTGGCCGCCGCCGTTTTGCGGCTGGGTGCGCACGTGCTGGATCAGGGCGGCGCATAGCTGTTCGAGCTTGTCGATCTGCTGCTGTTGCTCGTAGATGCGCTGGCCCAGCGATTCCACCAGGTGCTCCTGGTGGGCGATCTTGATCTCGAGGTCGATGAAGCGGTCTTCGGTATTGCTCACGGCGGTACTCCTGGCGGGAAAGCGGGCATTCTACAGCGGGGTTATGGCTGTGGCGTGGGTTTCGGGGTTGCCAGCAATTCTTTCATGCGCGCCAGCCGCTCTTTCGGCGTGATCACTTCCGATTCCTGCGGCGCGGCCGTGCCTTCGTCGAGCGCCATTTCCTTGATGAACCGCGACGGGTCGCAATGCACCTGCTCGCCGGCGCGCTTGCGCTTCTTGCACCACGTGATTTGCAAGGTGCGCTGGGCACGGGTGATGCCCACGTACATCAGGCGCCGTTCTTCCTGCACCCGCGCGGCGATGGTTTCGGCCGGCGCGTCGGGGTCGCCCTTGTGCGGCAGGATGCCCTCTTCCACGCCAACCAGGAACACGTGCGGATATTCAAGTCCTTTCGAGGCGTGCAGGGTGGACATGCGCACCGCGTCCGGGTCTTCGTCCTGGCCCTCGAGCATCGACATCAGCGCCACCATTTGCGTGAGCTCGAGCACGTTCTTTTCTTCGCCGTCGCGGTCCTTGCCGCCCCGGCCCCGCTCCTTGAGCCAGTTGACGAATTCCATCACGTTCTGCCACTTCGCCTGCGCGGCGCGCTCGTCGAACATGTCGTACAGGAAGGACTCGTAGTTGATCGCTTCGAGCATGTCGTCGAGCACCTGGGCGGCATTGTCGCCGCTGCCGCTTGGGCCCGGGCGGCTGGCGCGCGATTCGAGGTGATTAATAAAATTGCAGAAGTCGCGCAGCGGTTTGAGTTGCTTGTCGGCCAGCAAGCCCTCGATGCCGCCCTTGAACACGGCTTCGAACAGCGAGCACTGCCACTGGCCCGAGAACGTGCCCAGCGTTTCCAGCGTGGTTTGCCCCACGCCCCGGCGCGGCGTGGTCACGGCGCGGATGAAGGCCGGGTCGTCGTCGGTGTTGGCCAGCAGGCGCAGGTAGCTGATGATGTCCTTGATCTCGGCCTTGTCGAAGAAACTCTGGCCGCCCGAGATCGTGTAAGGGATGCGTTCCTTGCGCAGCGCCTGCTCGATCACGCGGGCCTGGTGGTTGCCGCGATACAGGATCGCGTAATCGGACCATTTGTTTTTGCGCTGGAAGTGGTCGGCCGAGATCATCATGGTGATCTGATCCGCTTCCTGGTCGTCGTTGGCCATGCCCAGCACGTTGATCGGCTCGCCCAGGCCGTGTTCCGACCACAGCGATTTCTCGAACAGCTTGGGGTTGTTGCCGATGACCGAGTTGGCCGCTTGCAGGATGCGCGTGGTGGAGCGGTAATTCTGCTCGAGCTTGATCACCTCCAGGTCCGGGAAATCGGTCTGCAGGGTTTTAAGGTTTTCCACCGACGCGCCGCGCCAGGCGTAAATCGCCTGGTCGTCGTCGCCCACGGCCGTAAACATCGGCTTCTTGTTGATACCGGTGACCAGCAGCTTGACCAGCTCGTACTGGCAGGTGTTGGTGTCCTGGTACTCGTCCATCAGCAGGTAGCGCAGGCGGCGCTGCCACTTGTCGCGGATCGGCTCGTTATTACGGAACAGTTCCACGGGCAGGCGGATCAGGTCGTCGAAATCGACGGCCTGGTAGGCCGACAGCGTGGCCACGTAGCTGGCATAGATGCGCGCCGACTGCGCTTCGTCCTCATCCTTGGCGTTTTGCAGCGCCACCATCGGCTCGATCAGGCCGTTTTTCCACAGCGAGATATCGGTCTGGATGCGGCGCACGATCTGCTTGTCGGTGGTAATGGCCAGATCCTGCACCAGCGAGCCGCAGTCGTCGCTGTCCATGATGGAAAAGCGGTCCTTCAAACCGACGCCATTGGCTTCCTGGCGCAGGATTTTTACGCCCAGCGAGTGAAAAGTCGAGACTGTCAACTGCTTGGCCTGCTTGGGCTGTTTGAGCAGCTTGGCGATACGCTCCTGCATCTCGAGCGCGGCCTTGTTGGTGAAGGTCAGCGCGGCGATGGTGCGCGGGTCGTAGCCGCGGTCTTCGATCAGGTGGGCGATTTTCTGGGTGATCACCCGCGTCTTGCCCGACCCGGCGCCGGCCAGCACCAGGCAGGGGCCGTCCAGATAGGCAACGGCCGCACTTTGCGGGACGTTGAGACCGAATGAGGGTTTGGACATGAACGCTAACAGGAGGGGTGAGAAGAGCCGCCTATTGTAGCAGTGGCGGCTTCTTGCCACCGGTAGAGCAGTTGAAATTGCCGATTGCGTTACCATCTGGGGCTGAACGCGCACTGGCGCCAACTGCTACAGGCTTAGCCATGAAATTTGAACACCTGATTGAAATTAACGACCCGCTCAACCCGCTGCTTGACGCCTTGACGGTCGAACAACTGTGGAGCGGCCTGGTGCTGCGCGCTGAATCGCCAAAGCTGTTCGTGCCGCAACTCGACGAAGCCATCATCGACGAGCGCACCGACAACAGTTTCCGCCGCCGCCTGCGCTACGGCCAACTGGTGATCGAAGACCGCGTGCGCCTGGAGCCGTTGCAGCGCGTGGTGTACGACGTGCCGGCGCAAAACGACATCACTGCATCCACGCTCACCATGAGCATCGAGCAGCCGACGCCGGAAACGCTGTACGTGCGCTTCCAGTACGACGACGGCCACGACGCCGAAACCGATGCGGCCAATGCCATGTACGACGAATTCAAGCGCTCGGCGTACAAGGAGGCCGATATCGATACTGTGGGCATGATCCGCGAGCTGGCCACGCAAGGCCGCCTCGGCGCAACGCTGAACTGACGGACCAAACGAAACCTCCATAGCTGCGTTGCAGCGCCTCGCCGTACATTCGTACTGTCTTCGTTGCTGCGCCTTGCTCTGAAGGTTTCGTCAGGTGCTCTACCTTACGGCGCCGGCGTGCAATCGACGCACGGATCGTCGTGCTTCGGCTCGTTGGCCAGCTCGTGCGCCAGGTGGCGCAGCGCCGTGCGCACGCCCTCCTCCACCACCGGGTGGTAAAACGGCATGTCCAGCATGGCCGATACGCTCAGGCCCGCCTGCGCGGCCCAGGCCAGCAGGTGGCCGATGTGCTCGGCGCGGGGACCGATCATCTCGGCGCCCAAAAAGCGGCCGCTGCGGAATTCCGCGTACACGCGCAATAACCCCTTGTTCTGCAACATCACCCGGCTGCGGCCCTGGTTCTCGAACGACACCTGGCCCACCGCGAAGCGGCCCGGGTGCGAGTCGCACAATTGCTTGTAGCTGGCGCCGGCCGTGGCGATCTGCGGGTCGGTGAAGACGATGCCCAGCGGCGTGCGGCGCAGGCCCGGACGCACGTCCGGGTAGCGCGCGGCGTTGTCGCCGGCAATGCGGCCCTGGTCGGCCGCCTCCGGCAGCAGCGGCAGCTCGTCGTCGGCATCGCCGCCGATGAAGATGGCGCTGTCGCCGCACTGCATGGTGTACTTGTTATAGACCGGCACGCCGTGGTGGTCGCGCACCAGGCCCGTGTGCTCCAGGCCCAGTTTGCCCAGGTTGGGCTTGCGGCCGATCGCCGACAGCAGGTAGTCGAAGTGTTCGGTGCGACTCTCTCCGTCCTTGTGCTCGCTGGTGACAGTGACCTGTTCGCCATGCTGTTCCACCTTGACCACCTTGGTATCGAAGCGCAGGTCCAGCTCGTCCTTGAGCACCTTGCGCGCCACGCTCAGCACCTCGGGATCGCCCAGTTGCGCCACGCTGCCGCCGCGCCCGAAAATCGTCACCCGCACGCCGAGGCGGTGCAGCGCCTGGCCCAGTTCCAGGCCGATCACGCCGGCGCCGGCAATGGCGATCGACTTGGGCAGATCATCCCAGTAAAACACGTCATCGCTGGTGATCACGCGCGGGCCGGCGCGCCACTCGTCGGGCACGATGGCGCTGGAACCGGTGGCGATCACCACCCGCTCGGTCTCGACGATGGTGTGTTCATCGACCTGCAAGCGGGTGGGACTGAGGAAGCGCGCGTAGCCATGCAGCTTGTCCGCCGCCGGATAGTTGTCCACCGCCTCGGTAACGAAACCGACGAAGCGGTCGCGCTCGCTGCGCACGCGCGCCATCACGGCGCGGCCGTCGATCGTCAGTTCGCCCGCCTGGACCCCGAACGGCGCCGCTTCGCGCACCGCGTGAGCGGCGTCGGCAGCCGAGATCAGCAGCTTGCTGGGCATGCAGCCCACGCGCGCGCACGTGGTGCCAAACACGTTGCCCTCGATCAGCACGGTTTTCTTGCCGCCGCTGGAGGCGGCACGGTAGGCCGTCATGCCGGCGGTACCGCCGCCGATCACAGCTACTTCTGTCTTAATAGTTTTCATTGTATGCATTGCCCTGGGGCGGTTCCGATTGAAACACAAAATATTTGCTGTGCGGCAAAATCAATTAGTATTGCTTATTGTTTTAAAATTTTATAAGTACAGCTTATGGACCACCTCGATTATCGTTCGCTGGCCGTGCTCGATGCCGTCGTCAGCCAGGGCAGCTTCGAAAAAGCCGCCCTGGCGCTGGGCATCAGCCAGTCGGCCGTGTCGCAGCGTATCAAGGCGCTGGAAGACGCGGCCGGCCGGCTGCTGGTCGTGCGCGGCCAGCCGGCGGTGGCCACCGGCCTCGGACAGCGGCTGGTATCGCACCACCGCAACGTCAAATTGATGGAAGCGGCGCTCGATATCGATCTCGGCAACAAGATTAGCATGCCCGAGGTGGGATTGGCGGTTGATGCGGCCAGCCTGGCCACGTGGTTGCCGCTCAGTTTGCAGCCGTTGCTGTCGCCGCCCCGTTGCCAGCTCAATATCGAACAGGCCGACCGTGCCAAGGCCCTGCATCTGGTGCGGGAGGGTAGCGTATTTGGCGCGGTTGCAGCGGCAGGCCCGGACGACCAGCCGGCAAATGGTGGCAGCGGCGCCGGTCCGACGGTTACGCCGCTGGGGGTGATGCGCTACGTGTGCGTGGCTACCCCGGTGTTTGCGGGCCACTGGTTCGGCGATGGTTTTATCGTGGAAGCGGCGCAACTGGCGCCGGCCATGACCACAGACGCCGACATGACGGCCGGCTTCCTGCGCGACGTGCTCGATTTGAAAGGCCCGTACCCGCACCACACCATGCCGCCGTCGGCCGCCAGCCTCGAATGCCTCTACGGCAGCCTGGCCTACGGCCTGATGCCGCTGCCGCAGGTGGCGCGCGCGCTGGCCGAGGACCGGTTAATCGACCTGGCGCCGGGTCACCACGTGGACGTAGCATTGAACTGGCATGCATGGAAGCTCGATACGCCGTTTACGCGCATCCTGAGCGAACAGTTGGTGGCGACAGCGCGGCGGGTATTGCTGCAAACGTAACTGCCTGAAAACAAAAAAGGCGTCCATGCGCCTTTTTGCGGCTAGATATCGAGCGGGTCCACTTCCAGCGACCACTTCACCCGGCTGGTCTTCATCGAGCGCAGCATGTCCATCCATTGCTTCAGGAACGCCTGCAACTGCGGGCGTGATGGCGATTCGATCAGCAACTGGGCGCGGTCGACGTTGTGCACGCGCGTCATCGTCATCGGGATCGGGTCGTTGATGGTGATGTTCGGGTGGGCCAGGCAATCGCGGGCAATCGTCAAAAATTCCAGCGCCGTGGCCAGTTCGCGCGCCTCGGCGCGCAGCAGCGCCTGGAACAGGTATGGCGGCAGCGCCGCCTGTTCGCGTTCTTCCAGCAGCGCGGTGGCGAAGTGGTCGTAGTCGTGGTTGACCACCGCGCCGTACAGCGGATGCTGGGGGTAGCGGGTCTGGATCAGCACTTCGCTCTCGCTGCCGTTCTCGGTGCGCCCGGCCCGCCCGGCCCGTCCCGCCACCTGCATCAGCTGCGCGAACAGGCGCTCGCTGGCGCGGTAATCCTGCGAGAACAGCGCGGTATCGGGATTGAGGATGCCGACCAAGGTGAGTTTTTTGAAGTCGTGGCCCTTGGCCACCATCTGGGTGCCGATCAGGATATCGACCTCGCCCCGGTGCACGGTGTCGAACGCTTCCTGCGCACTGCCCTTCTTGCGGGTGGAGTCGGCGTCGATGCGCAGCACGCGCGCTTCCGGGAACAGCGCCTGCAATCCTTCTTCGACACGCTGGGTGCCGCGCCCCAGCGGCTGCAGATCGACGTTGCCGCAGGTGGGGCAGTGGCGCGGAATGCGCAGCTCCAGGCTGCAATGGTGGCAGCGCAGCCGGTGTTCGGGGCGGTGCAGCACCATGAACGACGTACAGCGCGTGCATTCGCTGATCCAGCCGCACGACTCGCAGCAGATCACCGGTGCGTAGCCGCGGCGGTTGAGGAATAATAGCGATTGTTCGCCGCGCTCCATGCGCAGCTTGAGCGCCGCCACCAGCTGCGCCGTCAGCCCGTCTTTCGGCTTGTCGCGTTCCATGTCCAGCAGTTTCACCTGCGGCAGCACGGCGTTTTTCACGGCGCGTTCGCGCAGCTCGAGCTTGCGGTAGCGGCCCGACTGCGCGTGGTGCCAGCTTTCCAGCGATGGCGTGGCCGATCCCAGCACGATCGGGATCTGCAGCTGCCAGGCGCGCCACACGGCCAGATCGCGCGCCGAATACCGCAAGCCTTCCTGCTGCTTGTACGACGGGTCGTGCTCCTCGTCGATGACGATCAGTTTTAAGTTCGGCAGCGACGCAAGGATGGCCAGCCGGGTGCCGAGCACGATGCGCGCGCGGCCCTGGTGGGCGGCCAGCCAGTGCAGCATGCGCTCGCCCTCGGACAGGCTGCTGTGCAGGGTGGCCAGCATCACACCCGGGAACCGCGCGCGGATATTGCCTTCCAGCTGGGGCGTGAGGTTGATCTCGGGGACCAGGATCAGGATTTGCGCGTGCGGCTCGCGCGTGAGCACCTGGTCGCAGGCCTGCAAATACACTTCGGTCTTGCCGCTGCCGGTTACGCCGTACAGCAACGTAGGGGTAAAGCCGGTGGCGCCGCCGATGGCGTCGGCCGCCTCCTGCTGCTGCGCATTGAGCGGCGGCGGGTTGGCGGGCGTGGCGTCGTGCGGCGCCTCGTTTTTGGCCAGCTTTTTAATGGCCCGGTCCAGCGCCACCGTGGTGCTCACCCGCAGGTTCTTGGGCAGGCCGGGCAGCGCCACCTCGCCCAGCGGGCGCTGGTAGTAGTCGGCCGCAAAGCCGGCCAGCGCCAGCCATTGCGGCGACAACGGCGACAACTGGCTGCGCACGGCCAGCGCATCCTTGAGCTTGGCTTCGGGCACGTCGGTCTCATCAAGCACCTCCACGATCAGCCCGGTCACCTCGCGCGAGCCGAATGGCACCAGCGCCAGCTGCCCCACCTGCGGCCGCGCGTCGGCTTCGCAATGCCAGCGATAGTCGAAAACAGCATTGAGCGGCGTGTCGAGCGCGATGCGCAAGATGCAGTGCGGAAAGAGTGCAGTCATGTGCCAGATTTATGTGGATAACTTTGTGGACAAAGGAATCTTAACCTACAGAAAGTGGTGACATCACCCATGCTAGCGTCGGCAAACAGGGAAATGTCGCAATTAAATTCCTTTAAAATCAACCACTTGAAAAATACACCATAGAGGGGCTTTTAAACCGGGTATTTATGCGCCGCTGTGCATAAGTAAAGTAATTAGCATGCCAGGCGGACTATAAACAGCCCCGGGCAGCGACATTATCCCCAACCATGCGCTAAGTCCCGGTTTACTAAGACCTTTTATTTTTTATCCACAGTTTATGTGGATAACTTTGTGGAGAATGGCAAAATAACGTGCTCCACGATTGTGTGCAACATGGTATTGAAGAGCAACCATGCCTTTCATGACACAAATTTTACCTATAAAAATCAATCACTTGCAAGCGCATGCCCGGGGCGGAGATTGGCAGTGCCTGTTATTTTTGCAGCAGAAAAAATTGTGCATAAGTCGGTTTGCTTGCCCGGGTGCACCAAGCAAAAAGGGCACGTCCCCGGAGGAAACGTGCCCCTTCCCTGGAACTTGCCCTTAGCTGGCGCGTTGCGCCCGGCTGTAGCTGTGCACCGCTTCCACCATCACCGAGACGCTTTCCGGCGGCGTGAATTGTGAAATGCCGTGGCCCAGGTTGAACACGTGGCCGTTACCGTCCTGCGGCTTGCCGAAGGCGTCGAGCACCTTGTGCACTTCGGCCACGATCTGTTCCGGGTTGGCGAACAGGATGGCCGGGTCCAGGTTGCCCTGCAACGCCACCTTGTGGCCCACGGCGGCGCGCGCGCGGGTGAGATTAGCGGTCCAGTCCAGGCCCACGGCATCGGCGCCGGTGTCGGCGATCTGTTCGATCCACTGGCCGCCGCCCTTGGTGAAGACGATGGCCGGAATCTTGACGCCGTCCTTTTCGCGCTTGAGCAAGGACACCACCTGGCGCATGTAGTCGAGCGAGAAGGTCTGATAGGCGCCATCGGCCAGCGCACCGCCCCACGAGTCGAAGATCATCACGGCCTGGGCGCCAGCGTCGATCTGGGCATTCAGGTAGGCCGCCACCGCCTGGGCGTTGGTGGACAGGATGTGGTGCATAAGGTCCGGGCGGCTGTACAGCATCTTTTTAATCGTGTGGAACTCGCGCGAGCCCTGGCCCTCGACCATGTAGCACGCCAGCGTCCACGGGCTGCCCGAGAAACCGATCAGCGGCACCCGGCCATTGAGTTCAGTGCGGATTTGCGTGACGGCCTTGAACACGTAGTCGAGCGAATCGAGTTCCGGCGCGCGCAGCGCCAGCACTTCGGCCTCGGTCTTGAGCGGACGCTCGAACTTCGGGCCCTCGCCCTCCACGAAGTACAGGCCCAGGCCCATGGCGTCGGGCACGGTCAGAATGTCCGAGAACAGGATCGCCGCATCGAGCGGGAAGCGGGCCAACGGCTGCAACGTCACTTCGGTGGCGTAGTCGGGATTGGTAGCGAGGCCCATGAACGAGCCGGCCTTCTGGCGCGTGGCGCGGTATTCCGGCAGGTAGCGCCCCGCCTGGCGCATCAGCCACACGGGGGTGTGGTCCGTCGGCTGGCGCAGCAGCGCGCGCAGGAAAGTATCATTCTGGAGCGGGGCGAATTGTGGCATCGGTGATCATCAAATGGCGGCGAAAGGATTATTATCGCACTCCGGGTGCGCTTTCGCTGGAAGCTTGCCTCTTTGATCACCCTTTTTTGGAGATGCCATGACCGCCACGCCCACCATCGCCCCCTACGGCACCTGGACCTCGACGATTACCGCCGCGCGCGTGGCGGCCGGCGCCACGCCGATGTCCGGCTTGCAGGTGGGCGGCGCGGACGGCAACGACATCTTCTGGCTGGCCGGCCGCGCGGCCGAAGCCGGCCGCAACACCCTGCTGCGCCACCACGGCGCCGAAACACAGGAACTCACGCCCGCACCGTTCAACGTGCGCACCCGCGTCCACGAATACGGCGGCGGCGCGTACCTGGTCGATGGCGCCACCGTGTATTTCTCGCATTTTGCCGATAACCGCCTGTACCGCTTGGCCATCGACGCCGACCACGCCGTGCCGGTGGCGCTGTCGCAGGGTGGCCAACACCGTTTTGCCGACTTCGTGCTCGACCGCGCGCATGAGCGCCTGATCGGCGTGCGCGAACTGCACGCAGACGATGGCAACGACCACGCGCAGCCGGTCAATACCATCAGCGCGCTCGGCTTCGACTTCGACGGCGTTGAACAAGTGCTGGTTGAAGGCGCCGACTTTTACTCGTCGCCGCGCCTCGCGCCGGACGGCCGCACGCTGGCGTGGCTCAGCTGGGACCACCCGCGCATGCCGTGGCAGGGCACCACCCTGTGGCGCGCCGGCGTGAACCCGGACGGCACGCTGTCAGCCCCGGTGCAGGTGGCGGGCGGCGCCGAGGAATCGATCTGCCAGCCCGAGTGGTCGCCGGACGGCCTGCTGCATTTCGTCTCGGACCGCAGCGGCTGGTGGAACCTGTACCGCCAGGGCGGCGATCAGGCAATCGAGGCGCTGTGCCCGATGGAAGCGGAGTTCGGCGGCCCGCACTGGACCTTCGGCAACAGCATGTACGGCTTCCGCTCGGCTGGCGAAATCATCTGCACCTATATCGACAAGGGCGTGAGCCGCCTGGCGCGCCTGCTGCCGGCCAGCGGCAAGCTCGAACCGCTCTCCAACCCGTACGAGGAAATCCGCGAACTGCGCGTGGCGCCCGGCTATGTCGCCATGCTGGCCGGCAGCCCGACCATTGCGCTGGAACTGGCGCGCATCGATTTCACCGAAGAAGGCGTGGAAATCCTGGCGCAGTCGATCGAGGACCTGCCCGACGAAGCCAACCTGTCGGTGCCGCTGAACCTGGAGTTTGCCAGCAACGGCCGTACCGCCTACGCCTTCTTCTACCCGCCGCGCAATGCGCTTGTCACCGCGCCCGACGGCGACAAGCCGCCGGTGATCGTGATCAGCCACGGCGGCCCCACCGGCATGACCGTCAACACGTTAAAACTGGCCACGCAGTTCTGGACCAGCCGGGGCTTCGGCGTGCTGGACGTGAACTACGGCGGCAGCACCGGCTTTGGCCGCGCTTACCGCGATTTGCTGCGCGGCCAGTGGGGCATCGTGGACGTGGAAGACTGCGTGGCCGGCGCCCGCGCGCTGGTCGAACGGGGACTGGCCGACAACGACCGCCTGATCATCCGGGGCGGCAGCGCCGGTGGCCTGACCACGCTGTGCGCGCTGACGTTCCACGACGTGTTCAAGCTGGGCGCCAGCTACTACGGCGTCTCGGATCTGAAAGGGCTGGACCAGGACTCGCACAAGTTCGAATCGCACTACAATGCCTACCTGATTGCGCCGCAGCCGCAGGCCGAGGCGCTGTACCAGGCCCGGTCGCCGATCAACCACACCGACCGCCTCAAGCGCCCGATGATTTTCTTCCAGGGCTTAGATGACAAGGTGGTGCCGCCGCAGCAGTCCGAGATGATGGTCGATGCGCTGCGCGCACGCGGCGTGCCGGTGGCGTACGTGCCGCTCGAAGGCGAAGGCCATGGCTTCCGCAAGGGCGAAAACATCGTGCGCACCCTGGAAGCGGAACTGTATTTTTACCAGCGCATGTTCGGCCTGCACGATGCAGCCGCGCCGGCGCCGGTTCACATCGATAACTTGCCCAACCGAGAATGACCGAGACCACCTTGCAGCACGAATTCGATGCGCTGGAATTCAATGAAAAAATGATCCTGGCGCTGCTGGCGCTGATCGGCGAGCCGGTAGGACGCACCGCCATCCTCGACCTGCTCAAGCACGCCCGCATCGAAAACGCCGACGGCAAGCGCTACACCGTGCTCACGCTCGACGACGCCATGCAAAAGCTCGACCGCCTGGCCTTCATCAGCGTGGTGGTGGGACGCGGCCACATATGCAATCCCAAGCTGCGCTGGCCCGCCATCCGCGCGGCCATCGGCACCCATGCGCTCGACGACCTGTGCGCGGCCTACATGGAACTGGTGCCGCTGCGCCAGACCTGGGGCGGCTACGAGCCGCGCAGCTACCGCGCCGGCATGGCGCTCTTGCGCATGGGCCTCTTGCGCGGCCAGGCGCCGCAGCAACTGGCGCCGATCCTGGCTTTTTGCCAGAACAGCTACGAGGCGGCGCAACTGCATCCGATCGTGGAAATCTTCGGGCGCCCGTTCGAGGCAGGCATGCTGGCGCGCGTACACCCTTTGATGCAGGACGATATCCTCGCCACCCTGCTGCACAACGCCCAGTACGAACCACAAACCGCACCGGGCATCCGCGAATTTTGCGAACAGCACCTGCAACGCCGGCAGGCGGCCAACGACACTGTCGCCCCGGCCTTGCGCATGGCGCTGACCGCCGACGCCATCCTGGGCGGACGCATCGACGACGCCAGGCGTTACCTGGACCGCACGGCCGGCCCGGACAGCCAGTTCCTCGCCAGCACCGTGGTGCTGTTGCAGGGTGCGGGCAGCGCGGCGCTGGCAGGTTTTGAGGTGGCACTGAAGACGCTGCGCCGCGAGACCGGCAAGCGCAAGCAGCTGTTCGACGGCTTCGGCAGCTACCTGTACCTGGCCGCCCTGCTGCGCAGTCCCGACCCCAAGCACCAGAAAAGCGTGCAAGCCTACCTCGAGATCGCGGTACGCATGCCACAAAACCGGGGCAGCGCGATCTTCCAGCAGCTCGACCTGCTGCGCCAGGTCCGCGCCGGCACCATGACCGCCGACGCCATCGGCAACCTGGCATGGGACCCCGACCTGCAAACCCAGTTGTTCCAGTGCCTGCTGTTCTACTGGCTGTCGGTGCCGCACCTGGGCGAGCGCAAGCTGCAGTTGCAGGAACTGTTCGAGCAATCGGACCGCGCCGGTTTTTACTTCATCGCGGCGCAGGCAGCCACCTTGCTGGGCCACCTGGGCAATGTCGGGATGTCCGAGCGCGGCGCCGCCCTGCGCGCGCGCCTGGCGCTGCCCGACCTGTCCACCTGGTTCGAGCGGCAGGAAGGCTGGCAGCGCCAGCTCACGGCGCTGATCAACCTGCAGCAACCCGAGGGCGCGGCTGTCGCTGGCGCCGGCAAGGCGTCGCGCCTGGTGTGGCTGCTCGAGTACCAGCCGCGCTGGGGCGTAACGGAAGTGACACCGGTCGAGCAAAAGCGCGATGCGCGCGGCATCTGGAGCAAAGGCCGCGCGGCCAGCCTGAAGCGCCTGCGTTTCGAGACCGAGGCATTCGACTTCCTCACGCCGCAGGACGTGCGCGCCACCGAATCGATCACGGTATCGCATCGCGGCTACACGTCGAGCGGCATGGCCTATGAAGTCAACCCGCAGCGCGCGGTTGCCGCCCTGGTGGGCCACCCGCTGCTGTATTGGGCCGATGCACCGGACATGCGAGTGGAACTGCTGGCAGGCGAGCCGGAACTGTTGATCCGAAAAAGCGCGGGCAACCTCGAAATCCGCCTGCACCCGCCGATTCCCGACGACAGCGCCACCGTGATCGTGACCAAGGAAACGCCCACGCGCCTGCGCGTGGTCACCATCCAGGACGAGCACCGGCGCATCGGTGCCATCGTCGGCGACGCCCTCAACGTGCCGGCCCACGCCGAAGAACAGGTGCTGCACGCGATCCGCTCGATTTCGTCGCTGGTGACGGTGCAATCGGACATCGGCGGCGCCGCGCCCGACATGGAGCAGGTGGAGGCGGACATGCGCCTGCACGTGCACCTGCTACCGTACCAGCATGGCCTCAAGATGCAGATCCTGGTGCGGCCGCTACCCAACGGCGCCTACTACGCCCCTGGCGACGGCGCCGACAGCGTGATCGCCGACGCCGGCGGCAAACCGATGCAGGCCCGGCGCCAGCTGGTCGAGGAGCGCGACGCCGAACGCGCGCTGGTCGCCAAGTGCCCGGTGCTGGAATCCGCCGAACAGGAACACGGCGAATGGTTGCTGGGCCAGCCGGCGCTGTGCCTGCAACTGCTGACCGAATTGCAGGAGCTGCCGCCCGAGAGCATCGTCATCGCCTGGCCCGAGGGCGAGAAATTCCGCGTCACGGCCAAGGTGGAAACCAAGCAGGTGCGCCTGGCCATCAAGAGCAACAAGGACTGGTTTGCCGCCAGCGGCCAGGTGCAGATCGACGAAGACAAGGTGATGGACTTGCGCACCCTGCTCGAACTGGTCCAGAAAAGCAAAAGCCGCTTCGTGGAACTGGGCGAAAACCGCTTCCTGGCGCTGGCCGACGAACTGCATCGGCGCCTGCGCGAAGTCTCGGCCTACGGCGAGCTGACCGAAGACGGCGTGCGCCTGCATCCGCTGGCGTCGTTCGCCCTGGAAGAACTGGCCGACGACGTCGGTGGCGTCAAGGCCGACAAGCTGTGGAAGGAGCACCTGGCGCGCATGGCCGAGCAGACCGTGTTCGAGCCGGTGCTGCCGTCCACCTTGCAGGCCGACCTGCGCGACTACCAGGTCGATGGCTTCAACTGGCTGGCACGCCTTGCGCACTGGGGCGTGGGCGCCTGCCTGGCCGACGACATGGGCCTCGGTAAAACCCTGCAGGCGCTGGCGCTGATCCTGTCGCGCGCGCCGGACGGCCCTACCCTGGTGATCGCCCCGACCTCCGTGTGCCTGAACTGGGTGAGCGAGGCGGCGCGCTTTGCGCCCACCTTGAACGTCAAGATGTTCGGCGCCGGCGACCGTGCCGACACCCTGGCCACCTTGCAGCCGTACGACCTGGTGGTGGCCAGCTACGGCCTGCTGCAGCTGGAAGCGGCGCTGTTTGCCGGTGTCAAGTGGCGCACCATCGTGCTCGACGAAGCGCAGGCGATCAAGAACGGCGCCACCAAGCGCTCGCAGGCGGTGATGGCCTTGAATGGCGACTTCCGCATGGCGTGCACCGGCACGCCGCTGGAAAACCACCTGGGCGAGTTGTGGAACCTGTTCCGCTTCATCAATCCGGGCCTGCTGGGCAGCATCGAGCAGTTCAACCTGCGCTTTGCCGCACCGATCGAAAAGCCGCAGGACCACCGCGCCGAAGTGGGCGCACGCAACCGCCTGCGCCGGCTGATCCAGCCGTTCATGCTGCGCCGGACCAAGTCGCAGGTGCTGACCGAACTGCCACCGCGCACCGAGATCACGCTCGAAGTGGACCTGTCGGCCGAGGAGACGGCACTGTACGAATCGCTGCGCCGCACGGCGCTGGAAACGCTGGCGGCCGTGGAAGGGCCGGCGGAAAAGAAATCGATCCAGATCCTGGCCGAGATCATGAAGCTGCGCCGCGCCTGCTGCAATCCGAACCTGGTGTCGCCGGAACTGGGCATCGCCAGCAGCAAGCTGGCCGCGTTTGCGCACCTGCTGGCCGGCCTGCTGGAAAACCGCCACAAGGTGCTGGTGTTCAGCCAGTTCGTCGACCACCTGGCGCTGATCCGCGCCCACCTCGACGCCAACGATATCGGTTACCAGTACCTCGACGGTTCCACGCCGATGAACGAGCGCAAGAAGCGCGTCGATGCGTTCCAGGCCGGTATCGGCGACGTCTTCCTGATCAGCCTGAAAGCGGGCGGCGTGGGCATCAACCTGACGGCCGCCGACTACGTGATCCACATGGACCCGTGGTGGAATCCGGCGGTGGAAGACCAGGCCTCGGACCGCGCCCACCGTATGGGCCAGCTGCGGCCGGTGACCATTTACCGGCTGGTGGCGCGTCACACGATCGAAGAAGGCATCGTCGATCTGCACCAGCACAAGCGCGACCTGGCCGACAGCCTGCTCGAAGGCAGCGATGTCTCGGGCCGCATGTCGGCGGGCGAGATGTTGAACATGTTGCAAGAGGGGCTCACGTATTAGCTTGTAACAGGGTCGCTCAAGCGGGCCGATTAATGATAATCTCCCACGCTTCGACTCGGCTCGCAGACGGGCCTTGTCATCTTTACACAAGGCTGCATAGACGATGATCAAGACAAAACTCGCGCTGGCGGTGGTAATGGCGGCCCTCGCCTTTGCCCCGGCCAGCGCCGCGACCCAGAAAAAGTCCGCGAAGACCACGAAGACCACGAAGACCACCAAGAAATATACGGCCAAAACTACCAAGAAAAGCACGGCCAAGACCGTCGCCAAGGCCGCGCCCGCAGCAGTGCTGGCCGAGCGCTGGCAGGACCGCCAGTTCGATGCGCTGAGCAACCAGTTCCTCAACGCCCAGTGGCGCATCGATTCGGAAAGCGCGATCTACGCCGGCAAGTACGATACCGCCGCCACCCTGTTCGTGCCCGACCAGGCCGGTATTGCCAGCGAACTGGCCTTCATCGACGAATGGCTCGAGCGCTTCGGCAAGGTCAACGCCAAGCAGCTGGCCGCCAAGCAGCGCACCGATCTGCAACTGCTGCAAAACAAGCTCGAAGGCGACCGCTGGCGCCTGACCACGCTGCGCGAATACGAGTGGAATCCCGCCAGCTACAACGTGGCCGGCCCGCTGGACCTGATCCTCAATACCGAATATGCGTCCCGGCCGCAGCGCCTGCGCACCCTGCTCAAGCGCATCACCAGCATTCCGGCGTACTACGACGCGGCGCGCGCCAACATCGTCAACCCCACGCGCGAGCACACGCTGCTGGCGATCAAGCAGGCCCCTGGCGTGCAGGCCGTGCTGGTGGAAGTCAACAAGGTGGCGCAGGCGTCGATCCTGAACGCGGCCGAGAAGCAGCAGTTCACCTTGCGCGTCGATGCCGCGCTGGCTGCTGTGAACAACTACGTTACGTACCTGACCGAGCGCGAAAAGCTGATGGCCACCGAAGGCCGCCGCAGCTTCCGCATCGGCAAGGAACTGTACGAGAAAAAATTCGCCTACGATATCCAGTCGGGCAGCACCGCCGAGCAGACCTATCAAAAAGCGCTGGCCGCGCGCGAAGACCTGCTGACCAATATGGACCGCCTGTCCGACGAGATGTGGGACAAGTATTTACCAGGCGTGGCAAAACCGGCCGACCGCTATGCCAAGATCGGCAGGATGATCGACAAGCTCTCCGAGCGCCATGTCGCGCGCGAAAACTTCGTCGCCGAAATCCGCCGCCAGATTCCCGAATTGCAGGCCTGGGTGATCAAGCACGACCTGCTCACGCTCGACCCGAACAAGCAACTCGAAGTGCGCGCCACCCCTGCCTACCAGGCCGGCGTGGCAGGGGCCAGCATCGACGCGCCGGGCCCGTACCGTCCGCAGGACCGCACCTACTACAACGTCACCCCGCTCGACGGCGCCACGCCCGAGGCAGCCGAGAGCAGCCTGCGCGAATACAACCACTGGATCCTGCAAATCCTCAACATCCACGAAGCCATTCCCGGCCACTACGCCCAGCTGGTGTACGCCAACAAGTCGCCATCGATCGTCAAGTCGATCTTCGGCAACGGCGCCATGGTCGAAGGCTGGGCCGTGTACGGCGAGCGCATGATGCTCGAATCGGGCTATGGCGACAACGCGCCGGAAATGTGGCTGATGTATTCGAAATGGAACCTGCGCAGCGTCACCAACACCATCCTCGACTACAGCGTGCACGTGCTGGGCATGACCGAAGAGCAGGCCATCGACCTGCTGACCCGCCAGGCCTTCCAGACCCGCACCGAGGCCACCGAAAAGTGGCACCGGGTGCAGGTATCGTCGGTGCAGCTGACCAGCTACTTCAGCGGCTACAGCGAGATCATGGCGCTACGCGAAGAACGCAAGCAGGCGCTGGGCAGCAACTTCAATTTGAAACAGTTCCACGAACAGTTCCTCGGCTACGGCAGCGCGCCGGTGCGGGTGATCCGGGAATTGATGACGAATAAATAAGCACCACGCAAAAGCCCCGCAGTGTTACCACTGCGGGGCTTTTTTACGTCTGCCTAACGGCTGTTGCAACGAGTCCGTGGCTAGGCGCGGCGTCGCAGGCAGTGCGCTAGCACGGCAAGACGCCGCAACGACGCCATGGGCTCGTTTCAACAGCCGTTAAGACTGTTTTTCTTCGGGGGCGGTTGACATCTTGACAAACATCGGCGCCACCAGCAAACCCAGTTCGAACAGCAGGCACATCGGAATCGCCAGCGAGAACATCGACATCGCGTCCGGCGGCGTGACCAGGCCGGCAATCGCGAACGCACCGACGATGGCGTACGGACGGATTTCCTTGAGCTTGGCCACCGACACCAGCCCGGTGCGCACCAGGATCACCACCACCACCGGCACTTCGAAGGTGGCGCCGAAAGCGAGGCACATCGACATCACGAAGTCGAGGTAGTTCTCGATATCGGGCGTGACCGCAATCGACGTGGGCGAGAACTGGGCAATGAAGTGGAACACGCGGCCGAACACGAAGAAATAACAGAACGCCACGCCCGCCATGAACAGCAGCGACGACGAAATGACCAGCGGCGCGACCAGGCGCTTTTCATGCGTGTACAGGCCGGGGGCGACAAACGCCCACATCTGGTATAGCACCCACGGCAAGGCCATGATCAGCCCCAGCACGAAAGTGACCTTCATGGGCACCAGGAACGGCGATGTCACGCCGGTAGCGATCATCTTGGAGCCGACCGGCAGCGAGTTGATCATCGGTTGGGCGATGAAGTCGTAGATTTGCGCCGGGCCGGGCCAGAACATCAGTACGGCAACCACCAGCACGACCCCGATGGTCGCCTTGACCAGCCGGTTGCGCAGTTCGACCAGATGGGAGATGAAGGTCTCTTCGCCTGTGTTTGGGGTAGTCATCAGTAAAACGAGTTCTGGATGTTGCCGCGTGGGCGGAACCGGGCAACGCGGGCGGCGCCGGACGTGACGTGCAGCTTGCCGCCGTGGCGTTGCTTGTACCAGCCGGGTACTGCCGAGTTACGCACCAGTTTTTTACGGCGGAACTCGCGCGCCTTGCGCGCCAGGTCGTCGCTGCTCACCGTGGAAAACGAAGTCGAGGCCGACGAGATATCTTCCATGGCCGGCGTATCGTGCCAGGCATTCTGCACCTCGCCGAGGTTTTCCGCGATGGAGTTTTCGACGTCGCTCTTGATGTTGTGCGCCGCTTCCTGCACTTCCTTTTGCAGGTTGCGCAGTTCTTCGAGCTCGATTTCGCGCGTGACTTCGGACTTGACGTTGTTGAGGTAACGCTGGGCGCGGCCGTACAGGTTCCCGGCCATGCGCGCCACCTTGGGCAGCTTTTCGGGACCGATGACGATCAGCGCAACCACGCCGATCACCATCATTTTGGTAATACCGAGATCGATCATAGGACAGAAGCGTCAGCTCGCGCGGCCCCGCGAAGGGCCGTTGCGGCTTACAGCTTGTTTTTCTCTTTGACGTCGACGTCAATGGTGCTCGGGGTGGCCGGAGGCGCAGGCGGAGCGACCGGCTTGTCCTCGTCGCTGCCCTTGACGCCATCCTTGAAGCCTTTGACGGCCTTGCCGATGTCACCACCCATATTGCCCAGCTTTTTGGTGCCGAAGATCAAAATCACCACCACCAGCAAAATAACCCAATGTATCCAGCTCGTCGAACCCATCTTATTCCCCTTGGCGGCGCCATGCGCCTGTTAATCCATTGATCCGTTGTTTCAAATTGCAGCAACAGTATACGTCAAGCGCCGCGCGTCATGTGCATGTCATGTAGCAAGCCTTGTGACCAGTTGTCAGGCTGGCAGTAACTGTTATCGTTCGTTACGCCACGGGTGGGCGCCGCCGATCACGTGCATGTGCAGATGGTACACCTCTTGCCCGCCATCCGGTCCACTATTGATGACGGTCTTGAAGCCGGCCACCGGCTGACCCTGGTCATCATAGCTGACCGCGCAACCGAATTCCCCTGCAAGACGGGGGGCCAGCGCCAGCATTTTGCCCAGCAGCGGGGCGTCGTCCGGCGTGCAGTCGGACAGCGTGGAAAAATGCTTTTTCGGGATCACCAGCAGGTGCACGGGCGCATGCGGGTGGATGTCCTTGAACGCATATAACTCGTCGTCTTCGTAGACGGCGGTGGACGGGATGGTCTTTTCAGCGATCTTGCAGAACAGGCAGTTATCCACGGGGGCTCCTCAATCCTTGCGGGAATTCTTCTCTTCGATACCGGACACACCTTCGCGGCGCGCCAGTTCGTCCAGGACTTGCTGGGGCTTCAAGTCGAACTGCGCCAGCAGCACCAGCGTATGGAACCACAGGTCGGCCACTTCGTACAACACCTTGTCAGGCTCGCCAGAAACGCGCGCGTCCTTGGCGGCCATCACGGTCTCGGTGGCTTCTTCGCCGATTTTTTTCAGGATGGCGTCGTCGCCCTTGGCAAACAGCTTGGAGACATACGACGTGGCGGGGTCGCCGCCGTTGGCCAGCTTGCGCGATTCCATCAGCTCGGCCAGGCGGTCCAGGATAGTGCTCATAAACTCAGCTCGATTTCGGTTTGGTGTAAATGTCGCCCGGGTCCTTCAGGACCGGCTCGGCGTTGTGCCAGTCGCCGCCCTCGGCGTCGCCCTCGAATTTTTGATAGAAACACGAATGGCGGCCGGTATGGCAGGCGATGCCGCCGGCTTGCTCGATCTTGAGCAGCACCACGTCTTCATCGCAGTCGAGGCGGATTTCCAGCACTTTTTGCGTGTGGCCCGACTCTTCGCCCTTGTGCCACAGCTTCTTGCGCGAGCGGCTCCAGTACACGGCTTCGCCGAGCTCGACCGTTTTGGCCAGCGCGTCGCGGTTCATCCAGGCAAACATCAACACGTCGTTGCTGCCGGCCTCCTGCGCGATCACCGGCACCAGGCCGTTTTCGTCCCAGTGGATTTTTTTCAGCCATTTGGCCTTGGCCACGTTGTTGGTTGGGGTAGACATGAGTTTTTCCGCTATCTGCTTAATCGAGGCGCATCGGAATGCCCTGCGCTGCCATGAAGCGCTTGGCTTCCTGCACCGTGTGCTGGCCGTAGTGGAAGATGCTCGCTGCCAGCACCGCGTCTGCCTTGCCGAGCTTGACGCCGTCTGCCAGGTCTTGCAGGCCACCCACGCCGCCCGAGGCGATCACGGGGATGCCGATGGCGTTCGACACGCTGCTGGTCAGGCCCAAATCAAAACCGGACTTGGTGCCGTCGCGGTCCATGCTGGTGAGCAGGATTTCGCCGGCGCCCAGCTGTTCCATCTTGACGGCCCACTCGATGGCGTCGATGCCGGTGGCCTTGCGCCCGCCGTGGGTAAACACTTCCCACTTGCCCGGGGACACCTGCTTGGCGTCAATCGCCACCACGATGCACTGCGAGCCGTGCTTTTGCGAGGCCTCGTACACCAGTTGCGGGTTCGACACGGCCGACGAGTTCATGCTGACCTTGTCCGCGCCGGCATTGAGCAGGCGGCGCACATCGGCCACCTCGCGCACGCCGCCACCGACGGTGAGCGGAATGAACACCTGCGCAGCGACGGCCTCGATGATGTGCAAAATCAGGCCGCGATTGTCGCTGGTGGCAGTGATGTCGAGGAAGGTCAGTTCGTCGGCGCCCTGCTCGTCGTAGCGGCGGGCGATTTCCACCGGGTCGCCGGCGTCGCGCAGCTCGGTGAAGTTGACGCCCTTGACCACGCGGCCATCGGTCACGTCCAGGCAGGGAATGATGCGTTTGGCAAGCATGTAATCAGTCTTCCGGGTAGTCGGGCAGGTCGCCGCTCAGTTCGTCCGCGCGCAGTTGCGCCGAGGCCAGGTCGATCGTGCCTTCGTAAATCGAACGGCCGCAGATCACGCCTTCGATGCCTTCGTCCTGCACCGCGCACAAGGCTTCGACGTCGCCGATGTTGTGCAGGCCACCCGACGCGATCACGGGAATCTTGACCGCTTGGGCCAGCTTGACGGTGGCGTCGATATTGACGCCGCCCATCATGCCGTCGCGGCCGATGTCGGTGTAGATGATAGCTTCCACGCCGTACGCTTCGAATTTCTTGGCCAGGTCGATCACTTCGTGGCCGCTCATCTTGCTCCAGCCGTCCGTGGCCACCTTGCCGTCCTTGGCGTCCAGGCCGACGATGATGTGGCCGGGGAAGGCGCCGCAGGCGTCGTGCAGGAAGCCCGGTTCCTTGACCGCGGCCGTGCCGATGATGACGTAGCTGATGCCGGCGTCGAGGTAGCGCTCGATGGTGTCGAGGTCGCGGATGCCGCCGCCCAGTTGCACCGGGATTTCGTCGAGGTCGTTTTCTTCGGCGAATTCCTGCACCACTTTCAGGATGGCCTTGACCGCGCCTTCATTCTTCGGCTTGCCGGCAAAGGCGCCGTTCAGGTCCACCAGGTGCAGGCGGCGCGCGCCTTGCTTGAGCCAGTGCAGGGCCATATCGGCCGGGTTTTCCGAGAAAACGGTGGCAAGTTCCATATCGCCTTGTTTGAGGCGAACGCAGTGACCGTCTTTGAGGTCGATGGCAGGAATGAGCAGCATGATAGGTCTGGGGTCTAGGGAAGTTAAGGTTAAGGGTTCCAGCGGACGAAATTACGGTACAGCTGCAGGCCCGCCGCGGCGCTCTTCTCCGGGTGGAACTGCGTGGCAAAAATATTATCACGGGCGACCGCGCAGCTGAACGGCGCGCCATACGTGGTCAGCCCGACGGTATGCGCGCTCTGCTCCGGCTGGGCGTAGTAGCTGTGGACAAAGTAAAAGTAGCTATTGTCCGCAATGCCATCCCACATCGGGTGAGACGCGTTTTGCTGCACTTGGTTCCAGCCCATTTGCGGCACCTTGAAGCGCGAGCCGTCTTGCTGCAGCTGGCCGTCGAGCTGGAAGCGCACGACCTTGCCGGGCAACAGGCCGAGGCCGGCAGCATCGCCTTCCTCGCTGCCATCGAACAGCATCTGCTCGCCGATGCACACGCCCATCAGCGGCTTGTTGCGGGAGGCAAGCATCAGCGCGTCCTGCACACCCGATTCGCGCAGGCTGCGCATGCAGTCGGGCATGGCGCCCTGGCCTGGCAGCACGATGCGGTCAGCGGTTTCGATGTCGGCCACGTCGCCGGAGATGAGCACGTTGGCCTCCGGGGCGACGGCGCGCAGCGCCTGCGCGACCGAACGCAGATTACCCATGCCGTAATCAACTACTACGATTTTTTTCATGATAGTGAAGTCTCACAGAGTGCCCTTGGTCGAGGGAATGGTGCCGGCCGCGCGCGGATCGAGCTCGGACGCCATGCGCAGCGCACGGCCGAAGGCCTTGAACACGGTCTCGCACTGGTGGTGCGCATTGGTGCCGCGCAGGTTGTCGATGTGCAGGGTGACCAGCGCGTGGTTGACGAAGCCGCGGAAAAATTCCAGGGTCAGGTCCACGTCGAAAGTGCCGATCATGGCGCGCGTAAACGGGATGTGGTACTCGATGCCTGGCCGGCCCGAGAAGTCCAGCACCACGCGCGACAGCGCTTCGTCGAGCGGCACATACGAATGGCCGTAACGGACGATGCCCTTGCGGTCGCCGATGGCCTTGGCCACGGCCATGCCCAGCGTGATGCCCACGTCTTCCACCGTGTGGTGGTTGTCGATATGGATGTCGCCGGTCGCTTCCACTTCCAGGTCGAACAGGCCATGGCGGGCGATCTGGTCGAGCATGTGGTCGAGGAAGGGCACGCCGGTATTGAGCTTTTGCTGGCCGGTGCCATCGAGGTTGATGGAGACGCGCACTTGCGTCTCGTTGGTATTGCGGGTGATTTCTGCGGTGCGGTTCATGAGGGGGCTCGCGAGGTTACTCAGGCTGCCAGCGACGCGGCGAAGGCATCGAGGAAGGTGGCGTTTTCTGCCGGGGTACTGACCGTAATGCGTAAACAATTGGCCAGCACAGCATGCATTTTACTCACATTTTTAATTAATACCTTGTGAGATAGTAGTTTGACGTTGGCATCGTCGGCATTGGGCACCCGAATCAAGATAAAATTCGCCGCCGACGGAAAAACCTTCACGCCGGGAAATTCTGCCAATGCAGCCATCAGATCGGCGCGTGCGGCGCGCAACGCGTGCGCCTGCTGGTTCAGCACCTCCACGTGGTCGAGCGCGAATTCGGCCGCCGTCTGCGTCAATACGTTGATGTTGTAAGGAGGCCGCACTTTATCGAACTGCTCGAGCAGTTTGGGCGCCGCCGACATGTAGCCGAGGCGGATTCCCGCCAGTCCCAGCTTCGAGACCGTGCGCATCACCACCAGGTTGTCGAACTGCGGCAGGCGGTCCATGAAGGTCTGCTGGGCGAACGGCTCGTACGCTTCATCCACCACGGCCAGGCCGAAACCGTCCAAAGCCTTGATGATGGCGACGATATCGCTTTCTGCGAACAGGTTGCCGGTCGGGTTGTTCGGGTACGACAGGAACACCAGCGCCGGCTTGTGCTGGTTGATCGCCGCAAGCATGGCCGGCAGGTCGAGCGTGAGGTCCGCTTTCACCGGTACGCCCACGTAGTCCATGCCCGCATACTGCGCCGAGCGCGCGTACATCACGAACGACGGTGTGGGCGACAGCACCACCGCGCGGCGCTCCTGCTGCGCGCACGCCATGCACAGGATCGAGATCAGTTCATCGGAACCGTTGCCGAGCATGACGTCATACCCTGCCGGCACGCCCAGCGTGGCGCGTACCTTGTGCCTGGTGGTTGCGTACGACGCCACCGGGTAGCGGTTCAGGGTGGCGGCAGCCAGGCGCGTGCCCAGCTCCTGCAGCAAATGCTCGGGCAGCTGGTACGGGTTTTCCATCGCATCGAGCTTCACGAAGCCACTGGCGTCGGCCACGTGGTAGCCCTGCATGGCTGCGACGTCCGGCCGTATGGTGTTGGCGATGAGGGTGTCGATGGCGGACATCTGGCGGGAGCTCCTGGTCAGGCTACGGTTGAAAGTCGCTTGGTGGCGGTCTTGGGTTTGGCGGCGACGATTTTTTTGGTGGCGGCTTTTTTTGTCACCGCCTTGGGTGCGGTGCTGGTCACGGTGGCCAGCGTGGGCGCAGTGTCGCTTGCCGCCCTGGCCCTTGCCTTCGCAGGCGCCTTGGGCGGTACGATAGCGGCAGCTACGACGTCAGCTTTCTTCGAGGCGGTTTTTTTCGGCGCCGGCTTTTTCTTCACCACCGGCGGCAAGTCCAGCGCCGCCAGCCGTTCGTCGATGATCGCGCAGTAGTCGGGATTGAGTTCAAAGCCGACGAAGCTGCGTCCGCAACGCTTGGCGGCAATTGCCGTGGTGCCGCTGCCCATGAACAGGTCGAGCACCACGCCGTCGGGCGGGCACGAAGCCTTGACCATGCGCTCGATGATTTCCAGCGGCTTTTGCGTCGGATGGTCGGCGCGTTCGGGATGCTCCTTGTGCAGGCGCGAGACGCTCCACAGGTCCTTGGGGTTGTAGCCCACTTCGAGCCACTTGGCGCCAATGAAGATCGAGCGCGAACGGGCCTTCTTGGTCTCAGCGTCGTAGGCGATGCGCACGGCGTCGAGGTCGAAATAATAATCCTTGCGGCGGACAAAAAAGCCGATGGTGTCGTGCACCGACGAGTAGCTGCGCACGCTGCCGCCCATCGACGGCACGCGCCGGTCCCAGATAATCTCGTTCATCATCGTCATGCGCTTTTTCAGCAGCACGAAGATTTCGGGCGAAAAGCGCCACGTCAAAAAGATGTACAGGCTGCCGTTGGGCTTGAGCTTGGGCAGCGCGGCGTCGATCCACTGCTCGGTCCAGCGCAGGTAGTCATCGACCGTCTGCTGGTCGGACGCGTTGCCGTAGTCCTTGCCCAGGTTGTACGGCGGGTCGGTCAAGATCAGGTCAATGGAACCGTCGGGGATGCGCGCCAGTCCGGACAGCGCGTCCTCGCAGAAAACCTGGTTGAGCCATTTTTCGGTCATCGCGGTTCAGCCGGAGTATTTAACCTGAGTTCAGCGCTGCGGGCGTGCGCCTGCAAGCCTTCGCCGTACGCCAGTTCGGCCGCGATTTTACCGAGGGTTTGCGCGCCGGCTTCGCTGACGTGGATGATCGACGAGCGTTTCTGGAAATCGTACACGCCCAGCGGCGACGAGAAGCGCGCGGTGCGCGACGTCGGCAGCACGTGGTTCGGGCCGCAGCAGTAGTCGCCCAGCGACTCGGACGAGAAGCGTCCCAGGAACATGGCGCCCGCGTGGCGGATTTTATCGGCCCACTGCTGCGGATTCTCGGCCGAGATTTCCAGGTGCTCGGCAGCGATGCTGTTGGCGATCGCGCATGCTTCGTCCAGGTCGCGCACTTTCACCAGCGCGCCACGGTCGGTGAGCGACGTGCGGATGGTGTCCTGGCGCGGCATGGTCGGCAGCAGTTTTTCGATGCTCGCTTCCACGCGGGCGATGTAGTCGGCGTCCGGGCACAGCATGATGGCCTGCGCCAGTTCGTCGTGCTCGGCCTGCGAGAACAGGTCCATCGCCACCCAGTCCGGGTCGGTGGTGCCGTCGCAGATGACCAGTATCTCCGACGGACCGGCGATCATGTCGATGCCGACGATGCCGAACACGCGGCGCTTGGCGGCAGCGACATACGCGTTGCCGGGACCGACGATTTTATCGACCGGCTGTATGGTCTCGGTGCCATGCGCCAGCGCGGCCACCGCCTGGGCGCCGCCGATGGTGATCACGCGCGTCACACCGGCAATCGCGGCGGCGGCCAGCACCATCTGGTTTTTTACGCCATCAGGTGTCGGTACCACCATGATGATTTCCTGTACGCCCGCCACGTGGGCCGGAATCGCGTTCATCAGCACCGACGACGGGTACGCTGCCTTGCCACCGGGGACGTAAATGCCCACGCGGTCGAGCGGCGTGACCTTCTGGCCGAGGATGGTGCCATCGGCTTCGGTATAGGTAAAGCCGTTCAGTTCCTGCTTTTGCCGTTCGTGGAATACGCGGATGCGCTGCGCGGCCACGTTGAGGGCGTCGCGCTGGGCGGCGGGAATCGCTGCGAGCGCTGCCTGCAGTTCGTCCTGGCCGATGTCAAAAGCGGCCATGCTGGCGGCGCCGCCGTCCGGAATGCGGTCGAAGCGGTTGGTGTATTCGAGGACGGCGGCGTCGCCGCGCGCCTTGACGTCGGCCAGGATGCCGGTGACGGCACGCTCGATCGCATCATCGGTGCCTGCTTCAAATGCCAGCAAGGTGTCCAGGGACTTTTGAAAATCGGCTAGCGTGGAATCGAGCTTGGTAATTTGGATCGACATGATGTGTTCCGTATTGATTTACTTTTTTGCCGCGCGCTCGAACGCTTCGAGGATGGGCTGCAAACGCTGGCGCTTGAGCTTTAAGGCGGCCTGGTTGACGATCAGGCGCGACGAGATGTCCATGATCGCTTCCACTTCCACCAGGTCGTTGGCGCGCAGCGTATTGCCGGTGCTGACCACGTCCACGATGGCGTCGGACAGCCCGACCAGCGGCGCCAGTTCCATCGAGCCATACAGCTTGATCAGATCGACGTGCACGCCCTTCTTGGCGAAGTGCTCGCGCGCGGTCTGCACGAACTTGGTGGCCACGCGCAGGCGTGCGCCCTGGCGCACGGCGGTCTCGTAATCAAAACCGTTTTTCACGGCCACCGACATGCGGCATGCGGCGATATTGAGGTCGATCGGCTGGTACAGGCCTTCGCCGCCGTGTTCGAGCAGGACGTCCTTGCCGGCCACGCCAAAGTCCGCCGCGCCATGCTGCACATAGGTCGGCACGTCGGTGGCGCGCACGATCAGCACGCGCACGCCGGGGTCGTTGGTGGCCAAAATCAGCTTGCGCGAGGTTTCCGGATTTTCCGTGACGGTGATGCCGGCCGCTTCCAGCAGCGGCAGGGTGTCGTCGAAAATCCGGCCCTTGGACAGGGCCAGGATCAGTTGCTGGTTCTCTGGTACGTTCATCATTTGATCCGTTTGATGTTGGCGCCAACGGCCGACAGTTTGACTTCCATCTGGTCGTAACCGCGATCGAGATGATAAATGCGGTCGATCAGCGTCTCGCCGCGCGCAGCCATGGCCGCGATCACCAGCGATGCGGACGCACGCAGGTCGGTTGCCATCACCGGCGCGCCGACCAGTTGCTCCACGCCCTTGATGAAGGCGGTGTTGCCGTCGGTCTCGATGGCCGCGCCCAGGCGGTTCATCTCCTGCACGTGCATGAAGCGGTTTTCAAAAATGGTTTCAGTCACGCGGCTGGCGCCGTTGGCAATCGTGTTGACTGCCATGAACTGCGCCTGCATGTCGGTGGGGAAGCCCGGGTATTCGGTGGTGCGGAACGTCACAGGCGTGGGGCGTGCATCCATCTGCGCGCGGATCCAGTTGTCGCCCACGGTCAGTTGCAGGCCCATTTCGCGCAGCTTGTCGAGCGCGGCGTCCATGATGTCCACGCGCGTATTGCGGATGGTGATGTCGCCGCCGGTGGCAGCGACCGCGCACAGGAACGTGGCCGCTTCGATGCGGTCGGAAATCACGGCGTGTTTGGCGCCATGCAGCTCGGCCACACCTTGAATGACCAGGCGGTTGGTGCCGATACCTTCGATCTTGGCGCCCATGGCCACCAGCAGGTTGGCAAGGTCCGTCACTTCCGGTTCGCACGCGGCGTTTTCCAGCACGGTCTCGCCGTCGGCCAGGGTGGCGGCCATCAAGAGGTTCTCGGTGCCGGTGACGGTGATCATGTCGGTGACGATGCGCGCGCCTTTCAGCTTGGCGCACTTGGCGTAAATGTAGCCCGCCTCGATGGTGATCTCGGCGCCCATGGCCTGCAGGCCCTTGATGTGCTGATCGACGGGACGCGAACCGATGGCGCAGCCGCCCGGCAGCGATACCTTGGCCTGGCCGAAACGCGCCAGCAAGGGGCCCAGCACCAGGATCGACGCGCGCATGGTTTTCACCAGTTCATACGGCGCTTCGAGCTTGTCGATGGCGGCGCCGTTCAGGGTGACCTTGTCGTTGTCCTGGGTGACCTTCAAGCCGGTCTGGCCCAGCAGTTTCAGGATGGTGGCCACGTCGTGCAGGTGCGGCACATTGGACAGCTCGACGTCGCCGGACGTCAGCAGGCCGGCGCACAGGATCGGCAGCGCGGCGTTTTTCGCGCCCGAAATCGTGATGTCGCCGTGCAGGCGGTTGCCGCCTTGAATGAGGAGCTTGTCCATGCTTAGCCTTGGTATTCTTCTGGGGTGAGGGTTTTCATCGACAGCGCGTGGATTTCTTCGCGCATGCGGTCGCCCAGCGCGGCGTACACCAGCTGATGGCGCTGGATCGGACGCTTGCCGGCAAACGCCGGCGACACGATGATGGCCTGGAAGTGCTGGCCGTCGCCGTCCACTTCGAGATGGGTGCATTCGAGGCCGGCAGAGATGTAGCCGTGGATCAGTTCTGGGGTGGTAGCCATGATGGGGTCCTGTTTTAAATCTGTTATCTGTATTTGACGCATGATTGTGTTCCTGGTGCCGCCGGTTAGTGTCGCAGACGATAGCCGCTGCGCAGCAGCCGGATCGCCGCCAGCGACAGCACCACCAGGAAGGCCGAGACGATGCCCAGGCTGATCCAGGGGCTGGTGTCGGACTGGCCGAAGAAGCCGTAGCGGAAGCCGTCGATCATGTAGAAGAACGGGTTCAGGTGCGAAACGGTGAGCCAGAACGACGGCAGCGAGTGGATCGAGTAGAACACGCCGGACAAAAACGTCAACGGCATGATCAGGAAGTTCTGGAACGCGGCCAGCTGGTCGAATTTTTCGGCCCAGATGCCGGCGATCAGCCCCATGGTGCCGAGGATGGCCGCGCCCAGCAGGGCAAACACGGCGATCCACAGCGGCGCCGCAAAACTCATGTGGGCGAACCACGCGGTCACGGCAAACACGCCCAGGCCCACGGCCAGGCCGCGCACCATGGCCGCGATCACGTACGCCGAGAAGATTTCCCAGTGCGACAGGGGCGTCAACAGCACGAACACCAGGTTGCCGGTGATTTTCGATTGAATCAGCGACGACGACGAGTTGGCAAACGCGTTTTGCAGCACGCTCATCATCACCAGGCCGGGAATCAGGAACGACGTGTAGCTCACGCCCTCGTACACCTGCACCCGGCCCTCCAAAACGTGGCCGAAGATCAGCAGGTACAGCATGGCGGTCAGGATCGGCGCCGCCACGGTTTGCGTCGCAACCTTCCAGAAGCGCAGCGTCTCTTTATAGACCAGGGTGCGGAAGCCGCTCGAGATAAAATTCATACGGAGCCCTTGTCCATGATTTGCAGGAAGATGTCTTCGAGATCGGCCTGCTGCAGCTGCATCTCGTCGATCACGGCGCCCGACTCGCGCAGGCGCGCCAGGATGCCTTCCACTTCCGAATACTCGTTGATGCGCAGGCTGTACTTGCGGCCGTGGTCGGAGACTTCCGGGTGCGTGACCAGGTGGCGCAGGTCATCGGGCAAATCGCCGGCCGTCATGTTGACGATCAGCTGCGAGCCCGAGATGCGACGGATCAGCGCCGCCATCGAATCGAGCGCGACGACCTTGCCGCTCTTGAGCATGGCGACGCGCTTGCACATCGCCTGCGCTTCTTCCAGGTAGTGGGTGGTGAGCACCACGGTGTGGCCTTCGCGATTGAGGCGCGAGATGAACTTCCACAGCGTCTGGCGCAGCTCCACGTCCACGCCGGCGGTCGGCTCGTCGAGCACGATCACGGGCGGCTTGTGCACCAGCGCCTGCGCGACCAGCACGCGGCGCTTCATGCCGCCGGACAGGGCGCGCATATTGGTGTCGGCCTTGTTGGTCAGGTCGAGGTTGTGCATCACCTCGTCGATCCAGGCATCGTTGTTGGGCAGGCCGAAGTAGCCCGATTGCAGGCGCAGGGTTTCGCGCACGGTGAAGAACGGATCGAACACCAGTTCCTGCGGCACCACGCCCAGCTTGCGCCGCGCTTCACGAAAATCGCCGGTGACGTCGTGGCCGTGAATGCTGACCTTGCCGGCATCGGGCCGGATCAGGCCGGCGATGATGGAAATCAGGGTAGTCTTGCCGGCGCCGTTGGGGCCCAGCAGGCCGAAAAACTCGCCCTCCTCGATGGTGAGCGACACGCCGCCCAGCGCCTGGAGCGACTTGTAGCGCTTTTCGACATTCGTTATTTGGATCGCTGACATTCTAGACTTTATGTTGTGCGACGGCGTGACCGGCGCTGGGTGCCCGCCAGGCGCCGAAAAACGGCACGAAACGGTGATTCAGGGGGGCCGCAGCGCTGTAGCTGCGGCAACGTTCAATTATATTGGAAATCTGGGTCGGTCGAGCCGGACCGGCGGAATACTACAACTGCGAGGGGGGCGGAGCGGGGGTCAATGATGGTGGTGCAGGTCGGCAGGCGCGGCGGCCGGGGCGACGGTGGTATTGTCCAGATCTTGCTCTTCTTCCTGGCCGGGGAACACCAGGCCGCAGACGCCATAGAGCTTGGTCAGGTTTTTCAGCGAGGCAGGCAGGTTGTGCAGCGCCAGCTGCACCCCGGCTTCGCGCGCGGCGCGCTGCCAGGAAAGCAGCACCGACACGGCCACCGAATCCACCGAGGTAACGTTGCTTAAATCAAACGCCCGCTGGCCGGCCTTGATGGCGGCCAAGCCCCGCTCTTGCGCCGCAGTGGCGTTGAGCACGGTCAGGGACGTGAGTGATTGCAGGTTGTCGGTGGCGTCGGCGGTCATGGGGTGTACCTGGTTACTTATTTGGCTGGCGTGGCAGGATTGGCTTTGAGCGGTTTGCTTGCCAGCGACTTGTTCTTGTCGCTCAGCGTCTTGATCAGGCCGTCGATGCCACCCTTGTTGATTTCGGACGTGAACGTGCCCTTGTAGGTTTCCACCAGCCAGGCGCCCATGACGTTGATGTCATAGATTTTCCAGCTGTCGCCAGCCTTGGCCACGCGGTAGTTCAGCAGGACCGGATCGCCACGGGTCATGTTCACTTGCGAACGCACTTCCACGTCGGTATCGGCCGCATCGGCGCGCAGCGGCTTGAAGGTGATGGTTTCGTTCTTGATTTGCGACAGCGCGCCCGAGTACGTGTACACCAGCAGCGTGCGGAACTGTTCCGACAGCGCCTTCTGTTGCTCAGGCGACGCCTGGCGCCAGAAGCGGCCGGCCGCCAGCGCGGTCATGCGGTTCGAATCGACGTACGGCAGGATCTTGTTTTCGACCAGCGCCATGATTTTTTGCTGATTGCCGGACTGGATGTCCTTGTCGGCCTTGGCAGTGTTGATCACGTCTTCGCTGATGCGCTTGACCAGCGCATCGGGCGCTTCGGCCGCTTGCGCGGTCATGGTAAAGCCCATCGTGGCCACGGTGGCAACAGCTATCAGTTGTTTGATCAGATTCATCGTTTATCTACCTTGTGTGAGTTCTTCGGGTCACAGGCTGGCTCAGTTCGCAGCCGGTGTACCGGAGTTTAACGCGTTCGGGGCGGATTCCGCTGACACGGTTGGCGAAGTTTCCACTGGAGCAACAGTTGCAGCGGCGGTGGCCGAGGCCACGGCGGCGGTTTCAGCGGTGCCCGCCGGCGCGGCGTCCGCTTGCGGCGGCGACACTGGCGCCGGGGCCGGCTCTGCTGCGGGCGCCGGGGTTGCCGGAGCGGCTTGCGGATCGGTGACCGGCTTGGCGCCGTCGTCTTCACCGTACGGGTCGTCGTTCTGCTTCGGCTTGCGCGGATTGCCGTCCGGGAAGACCTGGCTTTCGCGGCGCTGCAGATAGCCATCGCGCAGGAACACGTAGCGGTCGAGCGCGGCGTCTTCAAACAGCGAGCCGGCGTCGAGCAGGCTGGCGCGGGTGTCGATCAGGTTGATGCCGGTACCGATGTTGCGGACATTGGTCGGATCCTTGTAGCGCCAGATATTGCCGGCGAAGTCGGCTGGCAGCGCCACGGTGTCGCGCACGGTGGACGGTCCCAGCAGCGGCAGCACCAGGTACGGACCCGATTCCAGGCCCCAGACGCCCAGGGTCTGGCCGAAGTCTTCCTTGTGCTTTTCCAGGCCGGCCGGGGTGGCGATGTCGAACAGGCCGAGAATACCGAGCGTGGAGTTCAGCGCGAAGCGGGTGATATCGGTCATGCCGTCTTCGCCCTTGCCTTGCAACAGGTTGTTGACGCCGCTCCAGGCATCGGAAATGTTGCCGAAGAAGTTGCCCACGCCCGTTTGCACGAACGATGGCGTGACGTCGCGATACACGGTGGCCACCGGTTTCAACGCGTAGGTATCGACCTTGTCGTTGAAGGTGAACATGGCGCGGTTGTAGCTTTCGTACGGGTCGCGCGGGTTCGGACCGGCGCAGCCGGCCAGCATCATCGCGGTACCCAGCACCAGCGCAGCGGTGCGCAGCGAGGTTTTATTGCTTTTCATTTATTCGTCCTTTTTGCCTTCGGCAGCCTTGCTGTAGATGAACTGATTGATCAGGTCTTCCAGCACGGCAGCCGATTGGGTACGTGCGATTTTGTCTCCGGCGACCAGGTTTTTCTCGTCGCCGCCTGCTTCGATACCTACATATTGCTCACCCAACAGGCCTGCCGTCAGAATCTTGGCCGAGCTGTCTTTCGGGAAGTTATAGCCTTCATCCATGTTCAAGGTCACCAGCGCCTGGTAAGTCTTGTCGTCGAAACTGATCTCGCCCACGCGGCCGATGACCACGCCCGACGCCTTGACGGCCGCTTGCGGACGCAGGCTGCCGATGTTGTCGAACTTGGCGGTAATCGCATAGGTTTTACCGAAGGACAATGAGCCGGTATTGCTGGCTTTTAACACCAGAAACATCAGTGCGGCCACGCCGATGACGATAAACAGGCCGACCCAGACATCCAGAGATTTGCGTTGCATAACTATCCTCGTTTAATTCCGTTTTATCTTACAACTATTTGCTGAACATCAGCGCCGTCAACATGAAGTCCAGCCACCAGACCATCAGCGACGAGATCACGACCGTGCGGGTGGTGGCGCGGGCCACGTCTTCCGGGGTCGGACGCGCCTGGTAACCCTGGTACAGCGCGATGAAAGTGATCGCCACGCCGAAAACGATGCTCTTGACGAAGCCGTTGAGCACGTCCTTGAACAGGTCGACGCCGCCCTGCATTTGCGACCAGAACGCGCCTTCGTCCACGCCAATCAGTTGCACACCGACCAGGTAGCCGCCCATCACGCCCACGGCACTGAATACCGACGCCAGCAGCGGCACCGAGATCACGCCGGCCCAGAAACGCGGCGCCAGCACGCGCTGGATCGGGTTTACGGCCATCATTTCCATGGCGGACAGTTGCTCGCCCGCCTTCATCAGGCCGATTTCGGCCGTCAGCGACGTGCCGGCGCGGCCGGCAAACAGCAGCGCAGTAATCACCGGCCCCAGCTCGCGCGTGAGACCCAGCGCCACCAGCAGGCCCAGCGATTGCTCGGCGCCGTATTTATTGAGCGTGTAATAACCCTGCAAGCCCAGCACCATGCCGACGAACAGGCCGGACAGGGTGATGATGACCATCGAGTAATTGCCAATGAAGTGCAGCTGCTCGACCAGCAGGTGCGGCCGGCGGAAGATCAGCCCCGGCGACAGGCGCAGGATTTCGAAGAACGTGCGCGCGGCAAAGCCGATGCCTTCGACGAAATCGCGCAGCGGCGCACCGAGCTTGGACAACAAATTTCTTACACTCATGCTTTGACTCCCAGGCCAAGGTCGTCGGCCAGGGATTTGCCGGGATAGTGGAACGGCACCGGTCCGTCCGCTTCCGCGTTGACGAACTGGTGCACATACGGGTCGGTGGACGCCATCATGTCGGCCGGCGTGCCATGCGCAACGATTTTGCCCTGCGACAGGAAATACACGTAGTCGGCAATGGCGAAGCATTCCTTGACGTCGTGCGACACCAGCACCGTGGTCGAACCGAGCGCGGTATTCAGATTGCGGATCAGGTTGGCGGTGACACCCATCGAGATCGGGTCGAGGCCGGCAAACGGCTCGTCGTACATGATCAGTTCGGGATCGAGCGCGATCGACCGCGCCAGCGCCACGCGGCGCGCCATGCCGCCCGAGATTTCTCCGGGTTTTAATGCCGCTGCATTGCGCAGGCCCACGGCGTGCAGCTTCATCAACACCAGGTTGCGGATCAGCTCTTCCGGCAAGTCGGTGTGCTCGCGCAGCGGGAAGGCGACGTTTTCGTACACGGTGAGATCGGTAAACAGGGCGCCATGCTGGAACAGCATGCCCATTTTACGGCGCAGCAAGTACAGGCCAGCGGTATTGAGCTTGTGGACCACCTGGCCCTGCACCTTGACCTGGCCTTTGCGCGGGGTGAGCTGGCCACCGATCAGGCGCAATACCGTGGTCTTGCCGCTACCCGAACCGCCCATGACTGCGATCACTTTTCCACGTGGGAAATCCATGCTCAGCCCGGACAGGATGGCTCGCTTTCCATACGAGAAATGTAAATCGCGAATTTCGACTAGATTGGACACGACGGAACTCTTTATTTTTTGATGCCGTATTGTAGTGCAGAAAGGTCAATCCTTGCTGGAAGCACCTCCGTTCAACGCAAAGGGACGGACGATGTATCGCCGATAATACAACACTACTGAACCCAAAGTCAGCAATTTACATGAGGCACGATTTGTTACATTGTGCATTGCATCATCGGGGGCACAAAAAAAACCGGGAGGCGCGGGGATTGCCCGCCCACTCCCGGGGGAAAACAGTGCCTGGCGGCGGTGATCAGCGTGGCAGTTCGGAACTGCCCATCAGGAATTCATCGACTGCGCGTGCGCACTGGCGGCCTTCGCGGATGGCCCACACGACCAGCGACTGGCCGCGGCGCACGTCGCCGGCAGCAAACACCTTGGCCGACGAGGTTTTGTAGCAACCTTCGCCGTCGGTGGTTGCCTTGGCATTGCCGCGCGCATCTTTTTCCACGCCAAAGGCGTCGAGAATGTTGGCAACCGGCGACACGAAGCCCATGGCCAGGAACACCAGGTCGGCCTTCATGTCGAATTCCGAATTCGGCACTTCGGCCATCTTGCCGTCTTTCCATTCCACGCGGCAGGCAACCAGTTTTTCCACTTTACCGTTCTTGCCTTCCAGGCGCTTGGTGGCCACGGCCCAGTCGCGCTCGCAACCTTCGTCGTGTGACGACGAGGTGCGCAGCTTGGTCGGCCAGTATGGCCACACCAGCGGCTTGTTCTCTTGCTCCGGCGGCATCGGCATCAGTTCGAACTGGGTGACCGATGCGGCGCCCTGGCGGTTCGAGGTGCCAACGCAGTCGGAACCGGTATCGCCGCCGCCGATCACGACCACGTGCTTGCCTGTGGCCTTGATCTGGTCTTTGACCTTGTCGCCGGCGTTGATCTTGTTTTGCTGGGGCAGGAAGTCCATGGCGAAGTGCACGCCCTTCAATTCACGGCCCGGCACCGGCAAGTCGCGCGGCTGCTCGGCGCCGCCAGCGAGGATCACGGCATCGAACTCTTTTTCCAGGTCTTCCGGGAAAATGGTTTCCTTGGCCCAGTTGTTGACGTTGGCCGGGAAGTCCTTGCCGATCAACACGCTGGTGCGGAACACCACGCCTTCGGCTTCCATCTGCTTGATGCGGCGGTCGATGTGCGACTTTTCCATCTTGAAGTCTGGAATGCCATAACGCAGCAGGCCGCCGGCACGGTCCGATTTCTCGAACACGGTGACCGCGTGGCCGGCCCGCGCCAGCTGCTGGGCAGCGGCCAGGCCGGCAGGACCGGAACCGACCACGGCGATTTTCTTGCCGGTCTGGTGCGCCGCAGGCTGCGGCACGACCCAGCCGTGTTCCCAGCCTTCGTCGATGATTTTATGTTCGATCGACTTGATGCCGACCGGATCTTCGCTGATGCCCAGGGTACAGGCGGCTTCGCACGGCGCCGGGCAGATGCGGCCGGTGAACTCGGGGAAGTTGTTGGTCGAGTGCAGCGTATCGAGCGCTTCGCGGTAGTTGCCGCGATAGACCAGGTCGTTCCAGTCGGGGATGATGTTGTTGACCGGGCAGCCGTTGTTGCAGAACGGGATGCCGCAATCCATGCAGCGTGCACCCTGCACCTTGGCTTGCTCGTTCGTCAGGGGAATGACGAACTCGGCGTAATTTTTCAAACGCGTCGCTGGTGGCAGATAGCCTTCTTCCTGACGCTGGAATTCCATGAAACCGGTGATTTTACCCACGATTAAATCCTCATATTCTGTGTTGACCCTGGACTGCCGAGTCGTTTTTCCGCTTCGGCGGACTGTCGCGCAGCCTCGGGACCGCCGCGCCGTCATCCTCGCGTACGCGGCGGTTCGCCGATGCGAGATCCATAGACCGATTGGTCGGTGGTAGCGTTCTATGGATTCCCGCTTTCGCGGGAATGACGGCTTTTAGGCTAACAATCCGTTCAGCTATCGAAATTGCTGACTCTTCTGATCAAGCAGCCACCGGCTGCACTACCGCCGTCTCGTTCGCCACGTCCTCGGCCATTTCGGCCAGTACGCGCTTGTATTCGCTTGGGAATACCTTGACGAACTTGCTGCGGCTCTCAAGCCAGTTGTCGAGCAACAGGCGGGCGCGGGTGCTGCCCGTGTGCTTGAAGTGACGCTCGATCAGGCGCTTCAGGATCACTTCGTCCGACTCGCGGCCCAGGTCCTTGTGCAGCACGTGGTAGGTTTCGCTTTGCGCCGACTGCTCCTTGGTGCTGAGCACGCGCTCCAGGGTCACCATCGCCGTGTTGCAGCGCGATTCGAAGTCGCCTTCCGGGTCGTACACATAGGCGATACCGCCCGACATGCCGGCCGCGAAGTTGCGGCCGGTGGCGCCCAGCACCACCACGGTGCCGCCGGTCATATATTCGCAACCGTGGTCGCCGGTGCCTTCGACAATCGCCGTGGCGCCCGAGTTACGCACCGCGAAACGCTCGCCGGCCACGCCGTTGAAGAACGCTTCGCCGTTGATGGCGCCGTACAGCACGGTATTGCCGACGATGATGTTGTTGACCGCCCAGCCACGGAACTCGGTGTTCGGACGCACGATGATGCGGCCGCCCGACAAGCCCTTGCCCACGTAATCGTTACCCTCGCCTACCAGGTCGATGGTGATGCCGTGCGCCAGGAATGCGCAGGCCGACTGGCCGGCCGTGCCTTGCAGCTGGATGTGGATGGTGTCGTCCGGCAGGCCGGCGTGGCCGTAACGCTTGGCCACTTCGCCCGACAGCATGGTGCCAACCGTACGGTTGACGTTGCGCACCGGCGAGATGAACGAGACGCGTTCGCCTTTTTCCAGCGCGCCTTTTGCTTGCGCGATCAGCTTGTGGTCGAGCGCCTTGTCCAGGCCGTGATCCTGGTCCATGGTGTGGTAGATCGACTGGCCGTTCTGCACTTCGGGCTGGTGGAAGATGTTGGTGAAGTCGAGGCCCTTGGCTTTCCAGTGCGAGATCGCTTTCGATTTGTCGAGCAGGTCAACGCGGCCGATCAGTTCGTCGTACGTACGGATGCCCAGTTGCGCCATCAGTTGACGCGCTTCTTCGGCGACGAAGAAGAAGTAGTTGACCACGTATTCCGGTTTGCCGGAGAACTTGGCGCGCAGCACCGGGTCTTGCGTGGCCACGCCCACCGGGCAGGTGTTCAGGTGGCATTTGCGCATCATGATGCAGCCCTCGACCACCAGCGGCGCCGTGGCAAAGCCGATTTCGTCAGCGCCCAGCATGGCGGCAATCACCACGTCGCGGCCGGTACGCATCTGGCCGTCGGCCTGGACGCGGATACGCGAGCGCAAACCGTTCAGCACCAGGGTCTGCTGGGTTTCGGCCAGGCCCAGTTCCCACGGCGTGCCGGCGTGCTTCACCGACGACAGCGGCGAGGCGCCGGTGCCGCCGTCATGGCCGGCGACGACTACGTGGTCGGCCTTGGCCTTGGTTACACCAGCGGCCACCGTGCCGATACCGACTTCCGATACCAGCTTGACCGAGATCGACGCGCGCGGGTTGGCGTTTTTCAGATCGTGGATCAGCTGGGCCAGGTCTTCGATCGAATAGATGTCATGGTGCGGCGGCGGGGAAATCAGGCCCACGCCCGGCACCGAGAAACGCAGGGTGGCGATGTATTCCGACACCTTGTGGCCTGGCAGCTGGCCGCCCTCGCCCGGCTTGGCGCCTTGCGCCATCTTGATCTGGATCTGATCGGCCGAGTTCAGGTAAGCGGCAGTCACGCCGAAACGGCCCGATGCCACCTGCTTGATGCGCGAACGCAGCGAGTCGCCTTCCTGCAAGGCGATGTCCACCACCATCTGTTCCTTGCCCATGACCGACGCCATGGTCTCGCCCTGCTTGATCTTGATGCCTTTGAGTTCCTGGGTGTAGCGCGATGGATCTTCGCCGCCTTCGCCGGTGTTCGATTTGCCGCCGATGCGATTCATCGCCACGGCCAGCGTCGCGTGGGCTTCGGTCGAGATCGAACCCATCGACATGGCGCCGGTGGCAAACCGCTTGACGATTTCCTTGGCCGGTTCCACTTCGTCGAGCGCAATCGCCTTGCTCGGGTCGATCTTGAACTCGAACATGCCGCGCAGGGTCAGGTGACGACGGCTCTGGTCGTTGATGATTTGCGCGTATTCCTTGTAGCTCGAGAAGTTATTCGCGCGGGTCGAGTGCTGCAGCTTGGCGATCGCGTCCGGCGTCCACAGGTGGTCCTCGCCGCGCACGCGGAACGCGTATTCGCCGCCCGCATCGAGGTTGTTGGCCAGCACCGGGTCGTTGCCGAAGGCGGCCGCGTGCAGGCGCAGCGCTTCTTCCGCCACTTCGAACACGCCGATACCTTCCACGTTCGACGACGTGCCCTTGAAGTACTTGTTGACCAGCGACTTGTTCAGGCCGACAGCTTCGAAGATCTGCGCGCCGCAGTACGACATATAGGTGGAGATGCCCATCTTCGACATCACCTTCATCAAGCCCTTGCCGACCGCCTTGGTGAAGTTGTAAATCGCTTTTTCGCCCGACAGGTCGCCCGGCATGCCGTGCGCCAGTTCGATCAGGGTTTCCATCGCCAGGTACGGGTGGATCGCTTCGGCGCCGTAGCCAGCGAGCAGCGCGAAGTGGTGGGTCTCGCGGGCCGAGCCGGTTTCCACGACCAGGCCGGTGGACGCGCGCAGGCCCTTGCTCACCAGGTGCTGGTGGACGGTGGACGTGGCCAGCAGCGCAGGAATCGCCACGCGGTCCGGGCCGATGCTGCGGTCGGACACGACCAGGATGTTATGACCCGATTTGACGGCGTCAACCGCTTCCGCGCACAGCGAGGCCAGGCACGCTTCGATGCCTTCCTTGCCCCACGACAGCGGGTAGCAGATGCTCAGCTCGTACGACTTGAACTTGCCGCCCGTGTGCAGGCTGATGTTGCGCAGGCGTTCCATGTCGTCGAAGCCGAGGATAGGCTGCGACACTTCGAGGCGCATCGGCGGGTTGACGTTGTTGGTGTCGAGCAGGTTGGGCTTGGGACCGATGAACGAGACCAGCGACATCACCATCGCTTCGCGGATCGGGTCGATCGGCGGGTTGGTCACTTGCGCGAACAGCTGCTTGAAGTAGTTATACAGCGGCTTGAGTTTGTTGGACATGACGGCCAGCGGCGAGTCGTTGCCCATCGAGCCGGTCGCTTCTTCGCCGGCGGCCGCCATCGGCGCCATCAGGAATTTCAGGTCTTCCTGGGTGTAGCCGAACGCCTGCTGGCGGTCCAGCAGCGACGGCACGGCTTTTTCGCCCTGCGCCGGCGCAGCGGTGACGGTCGTGCCCGCACCGTACTTGGCGCGGTTGTGCGCCAGCTGGCTTTCGCTGAGCTTGATTTCGTTGAGCTTGATGCGCACCGCGTTGATCCACGCCTTGTACGGCTTGGCGTTGGCGTAGGTGTCTTTGAGCTCTTTATCGTCGATGATGCGGCCCGCTTCCAGGTCGATCAGGAACATCTTGCCTGGTTGCAGACGCCACTTCTGGATGATCTTCGATTCCGGAATCGGCAGCACGCCCGATTCCGATGCCATCACGACCAGGTCGTCGTCGGTGACGATGTAGCGGGCCGGACGCAAGCCGTTGCGGTCCAGCGTGCCGCCGATGTAGCGGCCGTCGGTAAAGGCCATGGCGGCGGGGCCGTCCCATGGTTCCATCATGGCGGCATGATATTCGTAGAAGGCGCGGCGATTGTCGTCCATCGTGCCGTGATTTTCCCAGGCTTCCGGGATCATCATCATCATGGCCTGGGCCAGCGGGTAGCCTGCCATCAACAGCAGTTCCAGCGCGTTGTCGAAGCAGGCGGTGTCCGACTGGCCTTCGTAGATCAGCGGGAACAGCTTTTGCAGGTCTTCGCCCAGCACGGCCGACTTCATCACGCCTTCACGCGCGCGCATCCAGTTGAAGTTGCCTTTGACGGTGTTGATCTCGCCGTTGTGGGCGATCAGGCGGTACGGGTGGGCCAGCGGCCATTCCGGGAAGGTGTTGGTGGAGAAGCGTTGGTGCACCAGCGCCAGCGCCGAGACGCAACGCGCATCCTGCAGGTCTTTATAGTACACGCCCACCTGGTCGGCCAGCAGCAAGCCCTTGTACACGATGGTACGGGCCGACATCGAGGTGACAAAGAATTCCTTGCCGTGGATCAGGTTCAGCGCCTGGATCGCGTGGCCCGACGACTTGCGGATCACGTACAGTTTGCGCTCGAGCGCGTCGGTGACCATGATGTCCGGGCCGCGACCGATGAAGATCTGGCGGATCACCGGCTCTTTTTCGCGCACGGTCGGCGACATCGGCATCTCGATATCGACCGGCACATTGCGCCAGCCCAGCAATACCTGGCCTTCGGCGCGCACGGCGCGCTCGATTTCCTGTTCGCAGGCGATGCGCGAGGCGTTTTCCTTTGGCAGGAACACCATGCCCACGCCGTACTCGCCCGGTGGCGGCAATTCCACGCCCTGCTTGGCCATCTCGTCGCGGTAGTACTGGTCCGGGATCTGGATCAGGATACCGGCGCCGTCGCCCATCAGCGGGTCGGCACCGACCGCGCCGCGGTGGTCGATGTTTTTCAGGATCATCAGACCCTGTTCGACGATGGAGTGGCTCTTGTTACCCTTGATATGGGCGACGAATCCGACGCCGCAGGCATCGTGTTCATTGGATGGATCGTACAGACCTTGGGCTTTCATGGTGCTCTCCACTGGCAGATTGGCTATGAGAATGGAGAGTAGAACAATCCCACACAAAAAACAATGACAATAATTAGGGTCGGAGTCGAATTAATTTTTTAAATATCCTTAGAATTTTTTATTAGGGACAGAGTGAATCGGGCGCTAAAAAAGCCGCAGTCACTGAATTTACTGCGGCTTTAGGTCGATTTTTACGCGGTTTCTTGCTTGATCTTGAATGGCCGGCCCCGCTTTGCTGGCAGCACCCGGCGCTTGACCTTGTTTTGTAAGGCGGCCTTGAACTGCTCCGAGCCCAGCGGCCAGCCCTTGAGCAGGGCGTTCCCGATGCGGGTGATATCGTCGCTGGTGATCACCAGCTCGAACAGCGCCACGTAGGCGGCCTCGCGCTCGAATGGCGTGTTGCCCAGTTCCCAGAACTTCGGGTGATCGATGATCAACCCGTCCGGGCGAATGCCGGCGTGGTGGCAATAGCTGGACCAACGGTAATCCTCGTGGCGGGCCGCCAGGCCGCTCCTGACCGGGTTCGATTCGATGTATCTGCTGCACAACATGAAATAGGCGTCGGCGTCGATCAGCGAGGTTTTATAGCGGCCGTTCCACAAGGTGCCGCTGCGGCCGTATTTATGGTTGAAGTACGGCACGTAGTAGCGGCCCACCCACTGCATCATCTGGCCCAGGCCGTCCTCATCGGTGGGCGTGACCAGCAAGTGCAGGTGATTGGGCATCAGCACGTAGGCGTGGACTTGCACCTTGTAGGTCTTGGCAGCCGCGCGCAGCCAGCCGAGGAAGGCCAGGTAATCGTCGTCGTCGTGGAACACCGGTTGCTCGTTGTTGCCGGTCTGGATGACGTGGTGCGGCTGGTGGGGAACAATCAGGCGGGGCAGGCGGGCCATAGGTGCGCAGCAAGCGAATCAAAGCGCTATCGTACTCTGTCCCCAATAAATTGGGCAAGCAGCAAAATGAAGTACCGCTTTGTCCCTATTTATTTGAAAGTTGCTAGCTAAGCGTTACGACAGGTTGAAACTGGCCGACAGGCTGTAACCCTCGCCATAGGCGCTGCGCAGCGGCAGGTCCTGGCCCAGGCCGGTGCGGGCCTTCTTGCGCAGGCGGTACACCAGCATGTCCACCCGGCGCCCGGCGTCGGGGTCGTCGCCACCGATGCCGGCCACGATCACCTGGCGCGGTACCGGCCGGGTGTTAATCGTCAGCAGGTGCAGGAAATTGCATTCCTTTTCGGTCAGGGTGATCGCCGTGCCTTGCAGTTCCAGCTGGCGGGCGCTCACTTTCAGCGTCCACTTGCTGGGTGCGGGCGCGGTTTCCTGCGGTCCCACGCGGCGGTCGAGCGCCTCGATGTGGGCAGCCAGTTCCGGGAACTTGATCGGCTTGGTCAGGTAGTGGTCGGCGCCCAGGCGCAGGCCCAGGATGCGGTTGTCGAACGCCACGCGCCCGGTCAGTACCAGCAGGCCGATCTGGGGATACAGCTGGCGCATGCGCGGGATGACGTTAAAACCGTCTTCGTCGGGGAGGCCGAGGTCCAGCACGACCACGCCCACGTTGCCGTGGCTTAGCGCGGTCCACATATCGCTGGCATTATTGGTGATGTGCACCTCGTGTTGAAGCTCAGTCAAGAACTCCGCCATTTCCTCGGCGTAGTCCAGATTGTCTTCCACGATCAGTATTTGCGTCATTGATGCGCCATTCGATGTTTTTACGGACAAACTGCCCAGTGTAAACTGCTATTCCAGTATCGCATCAACGGGCCTGGAGAAGCGTAGCGAGCGCTTCGCTGCCACTCCGAGTAGCGGAAGCGTACTGAAGTACGCTGAGCAACGCAGGAGGGGCAGCGAGGCGCGCAGTAGCTTATCCAGCCCGTCACCTACATCGGGGGATTATCACTGTTGCTATCCACTCGCGCAAGGCTTTTCCCGGGCTTGGCGGCTGCCGGCAGCCAAATCCGAAATTCCGCGCCGCTTTCAGAAACATTTCTGACCGTGACGGTGCCGCCGTGGACATCGGCAATCGAGCGCGCCATGTACAGTCCCAGGCCCGAACCGGCCACGCCGGCGGCCGTGGCATTGGCGCCGCGCGTGCCGCGCCCGAAGATCGTTTCAAGTTCGGCCTCGGGCACGCCGGCGCCATGGTCGCGCACCAGAAATTCGACGCCGCCCTCGGCTGCCATTTTGCCCGTCAGCTGTAGCGGCGTGTCAGCCGGCGTGTATTTGATCGCATTGTCGAGCAGGATTTCCAGGCACAGGCGGATGCCGGCCGGGTCGCACCGCATCCATTGCGGCAGCGCCTCGATATGCAAATCGACGCGGGCGCGGCGCGTGCGCGCGCCTTCGGCGGCAGATTCAAGCAGGTTGGCCGGTGAAATTTCGTCAGGCTGGCGCGCGCGGCCGATGCTGGCCATGCGCTCGGGCGACAGGTAGTCGTCGAGCATGGCCAGCATGCGGTCCACCGCCGTCTGGATCTTGCGGTAGCGCTTGCGCGTGCCTTCGTCGTGGTGGGCGCCCGTCATTTCCAGGCGCTGGACCGCGCCGTCAATCGTGGACAGCGGCGTACGGAACTCGTGCGACAGCATCGAGGCGAATTTCTTTTGCTGGTCGGCCAGCGCCCGCCGCTCGGTCAAATCGCGCACCACGCCCAGCACCGAGACCGGCACGCCGTCGGCACCCGTCATCAAGGTCGATTCGATTTCCACCGGCACCGTGTGGCCGTCGGCATGCGGCAACTCGGTTTCGCGCACCAGGCGTTTTCTGCTCAGGTCGCCCGACTCGTAGCGGTCGAGCCGGGGCGCCAGTTCCTGCGCCAGGTCCCAGGCCAGCGCCCGGGCAGTTTCCAGCGTGTAGCCGAACTGGGTTTTAGCGGCATGGCTCAGCCATTCGAGCTCGCCGCTGGCGCAGTCGATCATCCAGCTCACTTCGCCGCTGTGGTCGAGCAACTGGCGGTAGCGCGCCGCCTGCGACTGCGACTGCCGCAGCGCCTCTTCGAGTTCCGCGATGGTCGCCATGCTCGATTACTCGACCAGTGGCGCGAAGATTTGTTGCAGGTCCTCTTGCGTGAGTGCCATTTTTTGCGACTCCCCTTCTGCCAGGATTGATTGGGCCAGGTCCGATTTTTTCTGTTGCAGGATCTGGATTTTTTCTTCCAGCGTGCCCTTGGCGATCAGTTTATACACGAATACCGGCTTGTCCTGGCCGATGCGCCAGGCACGGTCGGTGGCCTGGTTCTCGGCGGCCGGGTTCCACCATGGATCGTAGTGGATCACGGTATCGGCCGCCGTCAGGTTCAGCCCCACGCCGCCCGCTTTCAGGCTGATCAGGAAAATCGGCACCGCGCCCTGCTGGAACGCCGCCACTTGCGCGCTGCGGTCCTTGGTGTCGCCGGTGAGCAGCGCGTACGGAATGTCGCGCGCTTCGAGTTCCTGTTCGATCAGTTCGAGCATGCTGGTGAACTGCGAGAAGACGAGGATTTTACGCTTCTCTTCCAGCAAATCTTCCACCATTTGCATCAGGTCGATCAGCTTGGCCGAGCCGGCCGTCTGCTTTTTCGACGACAGCGATTTCACCAGCCGTGGATCGCAGCACACCTGGCGCAGCTTGAGCAGCGCCTCGAGGATGACGATCTGGCTGCGCGCCACGCCCTTGCGGTCGATTTCGTCGCGCACTTTCTGGTCCATGGCCAGGCGCACGGTTTCGTACAGGTCGCGCTGGGCGCCGGTCAGTTCCACGCGGCGCACCATCTCGGTCTTCGGCGGCAGTTCCTTGGCCACGTTGTCCTTGGTCCGGCGCAGCAGGAACGGCTTGATGCGGCGGTTGAGCAGGGACCGGCGCAGCGGATCGTCCTGGCGCTCGATCGGGTGGCGGAACACGGTATTGAACCCCTTCTCGTCGCCCAGCAGGCCGGGCAGCAGGAAGTGGAATTGCGACCACAGCTCGCCCAGGTGGTTTTCCAGCGGCGTGCCCGACAGGCACAGGCGGTGGCGGGCGCGCAGCAGGCCGGCGCTCTGGGCGGCCTTGCTGCGGGTATTCTTGATGTAGTGCGATTCGTCGAGGATGACCAGGTGGAAGTCGTGCTCGCGCAGCTTTTCCTCGTCGCGCGGCAGCAAGGCGTAGGTGGTCAGGACCAGGTCGGCGCTGTCGATCTGGTCGAACTGCGCCATGCGGTCCTTGCCCTGCAACAACAGCACTTTCAGGTCGGGAGCGAAGCGCGCGGCCTCTTCCTGCCAGTTGCCCATCAAACTCGTTGGGGCAATCACCAGGGCCGGGGCGGTCAGGCGTCCGGCTTCCTTTTCCACCAGGATGTGAGCCAGGGTTTGCACGGTCTTGCCCAGGCCCATGTCATCGGCCAGGATGCCGCCGAAGTTATATTCGCGCAGGAACTGCATCCACGACAGGCCATCGGTTTGATAGTCGCGCAAGGTGGCGCGCAGGCCGGCCGGGGTGGCGATGCGTTTGACGGCGCCGAACTGGTTCAGGCGCGCGCCCATGTCGCGCAGTTCCTCGCCGCCGGTCCATTGCATCTCGACATTGCGCGCCAGTTCATCGAGGCGCGCGGCGTCGAGCGTGGCCATGCGCAGCGAGGTCTTGATCTTGTCGTTGAAATACAACTCACCCAGGGTACCGAGGATGGGCTTGATGCGCGCCCACGGCAGCGCCACGCGGGCGCCGTCCGGCAAGGTGGCCAGCATCTGGTCCTCGTCGCCGTGGTGGGCGATGGCCTTGGGCGTGAAATCGTTGGGGGCGCCACGGATCAGTTGCACCAGCACGGGCAACAGCGGCACCCGCTCCTGGTCCACCAGGATGCCAAGCTCGAGGTTGAACCAGGTGTTGCCGCCGTCGGCTTCATCAAGCGCCACGTCGGCATACCAGTCGCCCACGTCGCGCATGTCGTAGCGGTACTTGGCGGTTTTTTCCAGCTTCCAGCCGGCGTCTTTCAATTCCGCCAGGCCGTCACGGGCAAAGCGGATCCAGGCGGCCTGGTTGGGCAACAGCAAACCGCCCTTGAGGCTGCTGAGCGGCAGCGTGGTGGGAGCGGCAAACGCGCGCTCGGCCAGCAGCGCCAGTGCGGCGGCTTCGGCCGCTTCGTCGCGCGCGATGATCTCGGTGACGTCGCCCTTCTGGCGCACCACCCGCTGCGACGGATCGAACGACACGCGTTCGCCGTCATAGTCGAACGACAGCACGGCAAAATCGTGCCAGCGTTGCAGCGAACCGTCCGCCAGCATGGCGGCGTCGAGCGTGAGCACGGGGCGCGGCTTGACGTCGTCGCGCAGGCGCTGCGGCAGCGGTTGCGGCAGCGGCATCAGCTGTTGCAGGCCGTGGGCCAGCAACAGTTGTGATACGCGCATCTTGTCGTGGTTGGTGAGCAGCGGTGCCTGCGCCACCAGCGCCTGCAGGTCGGCCAGCGGAATCGCGGCGCCGCCCTGGTTCAATTGCAGCACGCCGCACGACAGGTTGTCGATATACCACGGCGGATCGGTCGGCAACATGTAATCGACCTGGTCGGCGCCGGTCTGGCTGGCATGGCGCGCACCGGGCGCCGGTTGCACGGCCCAGCCCAGTCGCAATCCTTTACCCTCTTCGCGCCAGGCCAGGTTGGCTTCGCGCAGCACGCCGCCCTTGAGCGGATACACCAGGCCGTTGCCGACGTCGGACCACGAGTTGGCCCACAGCAGCTTGTCCTGGTCGGCCAGCATTTGCAGCAGCGCTGCGCCGATTTTGCCGCGCGGCTCGGTGGCCGAGCCGGTCTGCGAATTCTGGCCGCTGCGCATCGCGACAAAAAAGCGCACCAGGTCTTCGTCGCCCGCGACCAGGAAGTTGGGCGGCGCCGACAGCAGCGAAAAGATTTCGCTGACCGGCGTGGCCGCCGCGACGTCGCCGTTGGACCGCAGCCGCGCCTTGTACAGGCACAGCGCCACGTGACGGCCGCCGCTGGTGGGCGCGAGTACGTAGATCAGGCGGTACTGGGTTTGCTTGGGGTCGGCATCGACGGGCGGCGGCGTGAGCTTGGCCTTGGGATGCGCTGCCGCATCGACCCGCTGCAGCCACGTGGCGACAGCGTACGAGAGTTGATTCGCAGGGGGCGTCAGGCGCGGAGGCACGGCCGGCGCCGTTGGAACAGCTGGGGCAGCTTTTACTTCGGAAGCGTCGTCGCGGGTAAAATCCATGGGTCGCATTGTTGTTCAAAGATGGTTCAAAAACGGCAACAGGCGATATTATCCGCCATACACGCGTTCGTGTTTGCGGATTCTATCGAAAACCCGCCATTCAATCGGTGTTTCCACGCGCATTCGTCACACAACCGCGCGCACACAGTCTGTTTGGGCTGTCAAGACTGGCACATTCGCCAAGATTGCGTATGATTCCGGGCTTGACTGCTCAGGATACCCTCATGTTGCCTTCCATCGAACAACGCCTCGCCCTCGAACTTGCCGCCAAACCGGCCCAAGTTTCCGCCGCCATCGCCCTGCTGGACGAAGGCGCCACCGTGCCGTTCATCGCGCGTTATCGCAAGGAAGCAACCGGCGGCCTCGACGATATCCAGCTGCGCCTGCTCGAAGAACGCCTGCGCTACCTGCGCGAGCTGGAAGATCGGCGCGCCGCTATCGTGGCATCTATTACCGAACAGAACAAGATGACGCCGGTCTTGTTAGATGCGGTCATGCACGCCGAAGACAAGACCCGCCTCGAAGATTTGTATCTTCCATACAAACAAAAACGCCGCACCAAGGCGCAGATCGCCATCGAAGCGGGCCTGGCGCCGCTGGCCGACGGCCTGCTCGATAACCCGGCTCTGAACCCGGAGACCGAGGCAGCCAACTACCTGCGCGAGGCGTTTACGACGGCTGATGGCAACAACCCGGGCGTGGCCGACAGCAAGGCCGCGCTCGATGGCGCGCGCCAGATCCTGATGGAGCGCTTTGCCGAAGATGCAACCTTGCTGCAATCGCTGCGCGAATACGTGCAAGAGCATGGCATTGTCCAGTCGAAAGTTATTGAAGGAAAACAAGAAGAAGGCGAAAAGTTCGCCGATTATTTTGATTATTCCGAACCCCTGGCCAATGTGCCTTCGCACCGGGCGCTGGCGCTGATGCGTGGCCGCCGCGAAGGCATCCTCGACGTTGCGCTGCGCCTCGACAGCGAACCGGAAAAGCCGAAGTGGGATGCGCCGCACAATCCGTGCGAGAGCCGCATTGCCGCCCGTTTCGGCATCAAGCAGCAGGGCCGCCCGGCCGACAAGTGGCTGGCCGACACCGCGCGCTGGACCTGGCGCGTAAAAAGTTTCATGCACCTCGATACCGAACTGATGGGCGCGCTGCGCGAAAAATCCGAGCTCGACGCCATCAGTGTTTTCGCTACCAACTTGAAAGCCCTGCTGCTGGCGGCGCCCGCCGGCCAGCACGCCACCATGGGTCTCGACCCCGGCCTGCGGACCGGCGTCAAGGTGGCGGTAGTCGATGCCACCGGCAAGGTGGTCGATACCGCCGTGATCTATCCGCACCAGCCGAAGAACGACTGGGACGGTTCGCTGCACACGCTGGGCAAGCTGGCCGCCAAGCACAATGTTTCCCTGATTTCGATCGGCAACGGCACCGCGTCGCGCGAGACCGACAAGCTGGCGCAAGACCTGATCAAGCGCCATCCTGAACAAAAAATGAGCAAGATCGTCGTCTCGGAAGCAGGCGCATCGGTGTATTCGGCATCGGAATTCGCCTCGCGCGAGTTGCCGGACATGGATGTGTCGCTGCGCGGCGCGGTCTCGATCGCGCGCCGCCTGCAGGATCCGCTGGCCGAGCTGGTAAAAATCGATCCGAAGTCGATCGGCGTGGGCCAGTACCAGCACGATGTGTCGCAAACCCAGCTGGCGCGCACGCTCGACGCCGTGGTCGAGGATTGCGTCAATGCGGTGGGCGTCGATGTGAATACAGCGTCCGCGCCGCTGCTGGCGCGCGTGTCGGGCCTGTCGGCATCGGTGGCGCAGGCGATTGTCACCTACCGCGATGCGAAAGGCGCGTTCACGTCGAGAAGCGGCCTGAAATCGGTGCCGCGCCTCGGCGATAAAACCTTCGAGCTGGCAGCGGGCTTTTTGCGCGTGACCGGCGGCGACAATCCGCTCGACGCCTCGGCCGTGCACCCGGAATCGTATCCGCTGGTGCAAAAAATCCTGGCCGACATCAAGAAAGATATCAAGGGTGTGATCGGCGAAGCTGCCCTGATCAAGTCGCTGAACCCCGCCAAGTACGCGGACGATAAATTCGGCGTGCCGACCATCACCGACATCTTAAAAGAGCTGGAAAAGCCGGGCCGCGATCCGCGCCCGGAATTTACCACCGCCACCTTCAAGGAAGGCGTGGAAGAAATCCGCGACCTGCGCCCGGACATGATTTTGGAGGGCGTGGTGACCAACGTGGCCGCGTTCGGAGCGTTTGTCGACATCGGTGTGCACCAGGACGGGCTGGTGCATATCTCGGCGCTGTCGAACACCTTCGTGAAAGATCCGCACACGGTGGTCAAGGCCGGCCAGGTGGTGAAAGTGAAAGTGCTGGAAGTGGACGAAAAGCGCAAGCGCATCGCCCTGACCATGCGCCTGACCGACAGCGCGCCGCAGGCCGGCGCCCAGCCGCAACAACGCGCCGACCGCAACGACCGCAAGAGCATGGGCCAGCACCAGAAACAAGGCGCCCGCGAGGCAGCACCAAGCGGCAGCATGGCAGCCGCGTTCGCCAAACTGCGCGGTTAAGCGCGCTGGCGCTTCAGTTGCGCGGTGCGTTGCATCAGCTTGACGACGGCATAGGCAAACACGAGCGCGGAGCCGACCAGTATCCCCACCGCCCCCGACACCATCGGTGTCGCTGCGGCGGGATTGCTGCCGGTCAGGACCATTTTGACGCCAGGATTGGCCGCCAGCGTCAGCAACTGGATCGCCAGGATGACCAGTATCGGCACCATCACGCGCTGGTACTTGCGGATCTTGTCGGAGTTGTCGGTAAAAATTTCGTTGACCTGGCCAGCGCGCCGGGCCTTGCGCCAGCAATGCCAGCCGGCGGTGGATGCCACGTGTTCCCACCCGGCGTCCTGGAACAACTGCATGTAATGCGGATCCTTGCGCTGGTCGCCGGCATCCCAGCGGTAGACCATGTCGGCCGGTGCTCCGCGCACGAAGGTATGCAGGCACAACACGTTGGTACTGCGCAAGTGCAGTCCCTGCGCCGCCTGTTGCTGCAGCCACTGCTGCAATTGCTCGTCCTGCCACACAAACCACAACTTGAATTTCCGCACTACCGCACCGTTATTCATATCGCCTCTCGATTTATTGTTAAGCCGCTGCATGCAACAAGGCATGCGCACTGCCGACCATCATTTCCAGACGCCGCACGTGTTCCGCCATGACTACGCGGCCCAGTTCGGTCAACGCATATACCTTGCGCCGTTCTTCCTCCGCCACCTTGACGACCAAGGCCTGTTTTTCCAGCGCGCCGAAAACGCCGTACAAGGTCCCCGGCCCCACCGTCACACTGCCGCCACTGATGGACTCGACCTTTTGCATGATGGCGTAGCCATGGGCCGGTTCGTTCAGCGCCAGCATCACGTAAAACGTGGCCTCCGACAGCGGCAGGTACTTGGCAAAATTGATATCACTCATGAGCCTCCCCTGTATCGATGTTCGCTATATCGGGCATCGATATAGCGAGACACATAGTAGTAATGTTTTTTCGTAATGTCAACAAATTCGTTGGAAGCGGCCCACGGCGGGCCCGTCGACCGCCTTCAGCGATACGCGCAGCGCGCATTTCTTATAAAATGTCGCCATCTATTTACTTCATTACCGAGGCAGCTATGAGCGACGTACAATCCTGGATCAAAGAGACCGTGAGCAACACCCCGGTGGTGCTGTTCATGAAGGGCACCGCCCAGTTCCCGCAGTGCGGCTTTTCCGGCCGTGCAATCCAGATCCTGAAAGCTTGCGGCGTTGAAAACATTGCCACCGTCAATGTGCTGGAAGATCCGGAAGTTCGCCAGGGCATCAAGGACTACTCGAACTGGCCAACCATTCCCCAGCTCTACGTCAAGGGCGAGTTCATCGGCGGTTCGGACATCATGAACGAAATGTTCGAATCGGGCGAACTGAAAGCCCTGTTGAATGGCTGATCGCCCGCTGCGGCTGATCGTCGCCATCACCGGCGCTACCGGCGCCATTTATGGCGTGCGACTGCTGCAGCATCTGCAACACCTACCTCGTGTCGAGACCCACCTGCTGGTCTCGGACGCTGCCGTGCTGACCTTGCACCAGGAAACTGGCTTGCAGCGGCGCGATGTCGAGGCGTTTGCCGATGTCGTGCACAAGGTGCGCGATATCGGCGCGTCGATCGCCAGCGGTTCGTTCCAGTCGGATGGGATGGTGGTGGCGCCGTGCTCGATGAGGACATTGGCGTCGGTGGCGCACGGCCTGTCGGATAACCTGATCACGCGGGCAGCCGACGTGGTGCTCAAGGAGCGCCGGCGCCTGGTGCTGATGGTGCGCGAAACCCCGTTCAACCTGGCGCACCTGCGCAATATGACGGCGGTGACGGAAATGGGCGGCATTATCTACCCGCCCCTGCCCGGCTTTTATCACAAGCCGCAATCGATCGAAGAGATGGTGGATCACACCGTGGGCCGGGTGATCGACCTGTTCGGCATCGACCACGCACTGACGCCGCGCTGGCATGGCATGAAGCAGTCCGTCGCAGCACCCGGCTGCGACGAGCGTGAGCAACCGTAGTTGCAAAGTCAGTCGCACCCATAGTCGCAACCTCGGTCGCAAACCGATTCGCCACATCAGCGGCAACCCTGCCGGCAAGCTCAGCCGGCAATGCGATCCACGTTTTACCGCGCGCCGAAGCGCAGGCCGTCTTCCGCTTTTTTCAGTTCCCTGGCTTCTTCCACCATGCGACGGTCGGCGATGCGCTTGCGCATGACCTCGGCATGTTTGGCAGCTGTCATGGGCGGGGCGGTCATCAATTCCTTCAACTGCGCGACGTTGCTGTAGTTACTTTTCATATGGCTGCTCAAAGGCTGGACTCCAAGTAATCACGACCACTGCAACCGCAAGCGTATGACCCCCACTTACTGTTGCAAGTCAGCGGTGCTGACGCCCTATTGTGCCTGAAATCGGTATCCGACCCATGACAATTCGCAAACGTACTTCAAATAAAAAAGTAACGTTGATGGGCATCAACGCAGCGTCCAGAATTCCGAACAAAAAGCGGAAAAGTCATGAAACAAGGTTCACACGGCAACAGTGCAACCGGCCTTTTCCGGCACTGCAAAAACCGCGCAAGTTTATTACTTTTGGTAGTTAACCCGGACCAGCATGCGAATAAATTCACGGGCAATTTGCTTGTGATGTTCATCCAGGCGCTGTAAATCAGCAATTAACTTGACGTCGGCCGACTCGAAGCGCGAGACACCGCTGGCCCCCTCGCCTTCGGGGGTGCCGTGTTCGGCGCCACCAAAGCGCAGCCATTCGGCAGGCACACCCAGCCATTGGGCGATCATGCGCAGCTTCTCCTGGGTCGGTATCGCCTCGCCCACCAGCCATTTACGGGCTGCGTGGACGGTAATCGGTCGCCCGTCAAAGCGGATGTTGAACTCGCGCGCCAGTCGGGTGGGGCTGTCAGGAGAGTAATGGGCATTCTTCAGCGCTTGCTGAAGGCGCTGGCTAAAGCTTTCGCGTTCATTAGAGGAATTCATCGTTGCACTATTTCATGTTGCGTCATGAAAGTCAGTCTCTTGAAGCGGAGCTTGAATTGTGACGCTATGTGGTTCTAAAGGTAACATTATCGGCTCTGCCAAAAGCAGGAGACGGCTTGTCGGGCAGCGAATTTTATTTTGTTTTTTGCTGTTGTGGAACACTAAACTGTGGGGACCGATAAATCAAGAAATGTCGCAAGCAACGGCTGCCACGCTACAATGACCACTAACGTTAACGTAAGCGGAAATCCAACAATTATTTTGCCGATGTCCACCTATACCATTACCGAACTTGCCCGTGAATTCGACATCACGGCACGCGCCATCCGCTTCTATGAAGACCAGGGGCTGCTCAGCCCGTCACGTGAGGGCACTGGCGGACGTAACCGTGTGTACACGCCGCGCGACCGCACCCGCCTCAAGCTCACCTTGCGCGGCAAACGGCTGGGCTTGCCTCTGTCGGAAATCCGCGACCTGGTCGATATGTACGAAACGCCCAAGGATACGGCGGTACAAATGAACCATTTTCTGGGAGTACTGGCACGCCACCGCGAGACCCTAGAACAGCAGCGCGAAGACATCGAAATGACCCTGGCCGAGATCACCGCCCACGAAGAGGAGTGCCGGCAGCTGATCGCGGCGGCAGCCGAGGGCAAGTCCGCGCCCCTGGAGTAAGCACGGTTGACGTTTACGTTAACGTCACTCAAGAGTATCATCGGACTTTCCAGGGAACGCCGATTCCCGCCCATGACAACAATGAGGAAGAGACATGCTCGATCTGCCCGGACTGACCTTTGACCATGGCGAGGACATCGCCGCCCTGCGCGCAGCGGTGCAGCAGTTCGCTGCCGCCGAAATCGCGCCGCGCGCGGCCGAGATCGACCGCTCCGATCAATTCCCGATGGACCTGTGGCGCAAGCTCGGCGACCTGGGCGTGCTGGGCGTGACCGTCGGCGAAGAATACGGCGGCGCCAACATGGGCTACCTGGCCCACATCGTGGCGATGGAAGAAATCTCGCGCGCCTCGGCTTCGGTCGGCCTGTCGTACGGCGCCCACTCCAATCTGTGCGTCAACCAGATCAAGCGCAACGGCACCGAAGAACAAAAACAGCGCTACCTGCCCAAGCTGGTCTCGGGCGAATACATCGGCGCGCTGGCCATGTCCGAACCGAATGCCGGCTCCGACGTGGTCAGCATGAAGCTGCGTGCCGAGCTCAAGGGCGACCATTGGGTCCTCAACGGCACCAAGATGTGGATCACCAACGGCCCCGACGCCGACGTGCTGGTGGTCTATGCCAAGAACGACCTCGAGGCCGGCGCGCGCGGCATGACCGCGTTCCTGATCGAAAAGACTTTCAAGGGTTTCTCGGTGGCGCAAAAGCTCGACAAGCTGGGCATGCGCGGTTCGCACACGGGCGAACTGGTGTTCGAGGATTGTGTCGTGCCGGTGGAAAACGTGTTGGGCAGCGTGGGCAAGGGCGTCAACGTGCTGATGTCGGGCCTGGACTTCGAGCGCACCGTGCTCTCCGGCGGACCGCTCGGCATCATGCAGGCCTGCATGGATTCGGTGGTGCCTTACATCCACGAGCGCACCCAGTTCGGCCAGGCCATCGGCGAGTTCCAGCTGATGCAAGGCAAGCTGGCCGACATGTACTCGACCATGATGGCCTGCAAGGCCTACGTGTACGCCGTCGGCCAGGCCTGCGACCGCGCTACTACGTCCGAGGCCGTGCGCAACCTGCGCAAGGACGCGGCCGGCGCCATCCTGTACAGCGCCGAAAAGGCCACCTGGATGGCTGGCGAGGCGATCCAGGCGCTCGGTGGCAACGGCTACATCAACGAATACCCGGTCGGCCGCCTGTGGCGCGATGCCAAGCTGTATGAAATCGGCGCCGGCACCAGCGAAATCCGCCGAATGCTGATCGGCCGCGAACTGTTTGCGGAAACCCGCTAGTCATATCGGCGGCCTGTGACGGTGACATCCAACATGACCCAGGCCGCCTTCCCCAAACTGCTGCGCTCGCAAATCGGGTTCGATATCGCCCGTACCATCCTCGACGGCTTCGACAAGCACTACCGGCTGTTCCGCGCGACCAGCCGTCAGGCCAAGCGCTTTTTCGAGCTCGGGGCATGGGCCGAAGCGCAGCACGCCGCGCGCGAACGCATCGACTTTTACGACCGCCGCGTGCAGGAATGCGTGCAGCAGCTCGAAGATGAATACAGCCAGGCCGACCTGGCCGACGAAGTGTGGCAGGAGCTCAAGCTGCATTACATCGGCCTGCTGTCCGACCATGCCCAGCCCGAGCTGGCCGAAACGTTTTTCAACTCGGTCTGCTGCAAGCTGCTGCACCGCAGCTACTTTCACAACGCGTATATTTTCGTGCGCCCCGTGGTCTCCACCGAGTACATTGAAACGCGCGAACTCGCGCCCACGTACAAGGTCTATTATCCGGACGCCGATGGCGTGCATTTCGCTTTAAAACGCATCATCACCAACTTCCAGCTCAACGCTTCGTTCGCCAACCTCACGCGCGACGTGGAACAGGTGGAAGCGCGCCTGGCGCGACTGTTCGGCGCCACCCGCATCGAAGCCAACCACCAGATCCACGTGCTCTCGAACCTGTTCTTCCGTAACAAGGGGGCGTACATCGTGGGCAGGATCATCAATGGCAACCGCGAGTACCCGTTCGTTGTGCCGATCTTGCACGACGCCAACGGCCATCTGGTCCTCGATACCGTGCTGTTCGATCCCGAGCAGATCACGGTGCTGTTCTCGTTTACGCGCGCGTATTTTTTGGTGGACATGGAAGTGCCCTCGTCGTACGTGCAGTTCCTGCGCACGCTGTTGCCACGTAAGCCGCGCAGCGAGATTTACACCATACTCGGCCTGCAAAAACAGGGCAAGACGCTGTTCTACCGCGACTACCTGCAACATCTGAAGCACTCGTCGGACCGCTTCGATATTGCGCCCGGCATCCGCGGACTGGTGATGCTGGTGTTTGCGCTGCCGTCGTTTCCATACGTGTTCAAGGTGATCAAGGATTTTTATCCGCCACCGAAAGAAACCACGCGCGCGCTGATCAAGCAGAAATATTTACTGGTCAAGCACCACGACCGCGTGGGCCGCATGGCTGATACGCTCGAGTATTCCAACGTGGCGTTTCCGCGCCACCGCTTCTCGGAGCGCCTGATCGCCGAGCTCGAACAATTTGCGCCGTCGATGGTGGAACTCGAAGGCGACCAGCTGATCATCAAGCACCTGTACATCGAGCGGCGCATGGTGCCGCTCAATATGTGGCTGGCCAATGCAGAGAAGGACGGCGACGATGGCCAGCTTGAACACGGCATCGTCGAGTACGGCAACGCCATCAAGGAACTGGTCGCCGCGAATATTTTTCCCGGCGATATGCTGTACAAAAATTTCGGCGTCACGCGCCACCAGCGCGTGGTGTTTTACGACTACGACGAAATCGAGTACATCACCGACTGCAATTTCCGCGACATCCCGCAGGCCCGCACGGAAGAAGACGAAATGGCGTCCGAGCCGTGGTACCCGGTCGGCAAGCACGATGTGTTTCCCGAGCAGTTCGGCCAGTTCCTGCTCGGGCATCCGACCATCCGCCGCTTTTTCATGCAGCACCACGCCGACTTGCTCACCCGCGCCTACTGGCAGGCGCGCAAGCAGCGCATTCTTGATGGCGTGGTGGAAGACGTGTACCCGTATCCGCAGCACATCCGCTTTTTCCACGATCATGTCACCAACACCCCGGCGGTTCCGCCGCCACCGTTTATGGAGATACTAGAAAATGAATGACCCGATTGTTATCGTGGGCGCAGCCCGCACCCCCATGGGCGCCTTCCAGGGCGATTTTTCCGGCCAGGCCGCGCACGACCTGGGCGCAGTCGCGATTGCCGCCGCCGTCGAACGCGCCGGCATCGATGGCCAACTGGTCGAGCACGTCTATTTCGGCAATTGCCTGATGGCGGGCCAGGGCCAGGCCCCAGCGCGCCAGGCATTATTGAAAGCGGGCTTGCCCACCTCCACCGGCGCCGTCACGCTCTCCAAGATGTGCGGCTCGGCGATGCAGGCCGCCATCTTCGCCCATGACCAGCTAATTGCCGGCAGCGCCGACGTGGTGGTGGCCGGCGGCATGGAGTCGATGACCAACGCCCCGTACCTGGTACCGAAGGCGCGCGGCGGCTACCGCATCGGCCACGGCATGCTGCTCGATCACATGATGTACGACGGCCTCGAAGACGCCTACTCGCGCAACGAAAAAACCGGCGAAGGCCGCTCGATGGGCACATTTGCCGAAGAGTGCGTGGCCCAGTACCAGTTTACGCGCGAAGCACAGGACAGTTTTGCCATCGAATCGGTCAGGCGCGCGCAAGCGGCCACCAGCGAAGGCTGGTTCAAGTGGGAAATTGCGCCCGTCACCGTCAGCAGCCGCACCGGCGACACCGTGATCGACCGCGATGAAGGCCCGCTCAAGGCTAAGCTCGACAAGATCCCGACGCTGCGCGCCGCGTTCAAAAAGGATGGCACCATTACCGCCGCCTCGTCGTCGTCGATCAACGATGGCGCTGCCGCGCTGGTCATGATGCGCGAATCGACCGCCGTCAAACTCGGCGCCAAGGTCATCGCCCGCATCCACGGCCATGCCACCCATGCCCAGGCGCCGGACCTGTTTACCACCGCGCCGATCGGCGCCATCGAAAAGCTGTACAAGAAAACCGGCTGGGCCAGCCGCGACGTGGACCTGTTCGAAATCAACGAGGCATTCGCTGCCGTGCCGATGGCCGCCATGCGCGACCTCGACATCCCGCACAGCAAGATCAACGTCCACGGCGGCGCCTGCGCGCTGGGCCACCCGATCGGCGCCTCGGGCGCGCGCATCATCGTCACCCTGCTCGGCGCGCTCAAGCGCACCGGCGGCAAGAAGGGCGTGGCGGCGCTGTGCATCGGCGGCGGCGAAGCAACGGCCATGGCCATCGAACTGGTGGAGGCATCATGCCAACCGCTCTGATCATTGGCGCCTCGCGCGGCATCGGCCTGGAACTGGTCACGCAATACCGCGCCGACGGCTGGCGCGTGATCGCCACCGCGCGCAAGGCCGAGGACTGCGCCGCCTTGAGCGCCCTCGGCGCAGAGGCGCACAAGCTCGACGTCACCGACGTCGAAGCCTGCGCCGGCCTGGGCTGGAAGCTCGACGACGAGGAACTCGATGTCGCGTTCCTCAACGCCGGCGTCTATGGCCCGCGCCACGACGGCTTTCCGCAACAGTCGGACTTCGACAGCGTGATGCACACCAATGTGCTGGCCGCCATGCGCCTGCTACCCATCATTGCGCCGCTGGTGGCCGGCAAGCGCGGCAAGCTGGCGGTGCTGTCGTCGCACATGGGATCGCTGAGCGAACGCAGCAGCTCCAGCGGCTCGCTGTACCGCGCCAGCAAGGCGGCGCTGAACTCGGTGCTGATCGATACCGCGCTGGTGTATGGTCCGCAGGGCGCCACGTGCGTGGCGTTCCACCCGGGCTGGGTGCGTACCGACATGGGCGGCGACGGCGCCGACATTTCGCCGCAGGAAAGCGCGGCGGGCATGCGCCGCACGCTGGCGACCTTGCCGGCATCGGACCAAGCCGTCTATCGCAATTACGACGGCAAACCGATCGGCTGGTGAACGACAGCGCACGGTAACCAAGCCCGCTACCTGCCGGGTGGCGGGCTTCCAACACCATAACAACGAGACACCATGATACTGAGCCAGGAACACGACATGATCCGCGACGCCCTGCGCACCTTTGCGCAGGAGCGTCTCGCCCCCAACGCCGCCCGCTGGGACAAGGAGCACCATTTCCCGAAGGAGGAATTGCAGGAACTCGCTGCCCTCGGCGCATTCGGGGTGGCCGTGCCGGAAGCGCTGGGCGGCGCCGGCATGGATTACGTGTCACTGGCCCTGGTGCTCGAGGAAATCGCTGCCGGCGACGGCGGAACATCCACCATCATTTCGGTGAACAACTGCCCGGTGTGCAGCATCGCCATGATGTACGCCAACGATCGCCAGAAGGAACAATGGCTGCGTCCGCTGGCGCAGGGCGCCATGCTCGGCGCGTTCTGCCTGACCGAGCCGCACACGGGCAGCGATGCAGCCGCCCTGCGCACCACGGCCACGCGCGACGGCGACGACTACGTTCTCAACGGCGTCAAGCAGTTCATCACCAGCGGCAAGTATGCGGACGTGGCCATCGTGCTGGCCGTGACCGACAAGGCGGCCGGCAAGAAGGGCATCAGCGCGTTCTGGGTGCCGACCAGTACGCCCGGCTACATCGTGGCGGGGCTGGAACAGAAGATGGGCCAGCACTCGTCGGACACGGCGCAGATCGTGTTCGAAAACTGCCGCATTCCGGCGGAAAACCTGATCGGGGAAGAAGGCCAGGGCTACAAGATCGCGCTGTCGGGCCTGGAAGGCGGACGCATCGGCATCGCCGCCCAGGCCGTGGGCATGGCGCGCGCAGCGTACGAGGCGGCACTGACCTATGCGCGTGACCGCGAGAGCTTCGGCAAGCCGATCTTCGAGCACCAGGCCGTGCAGTTCCGCCTGGCCGACATGGCCACGCAAATCGAAGCAGCGCGCCAGCTGATCCGCCACGCGGCGGCGATGAAGGATGCGGGCTTGCCGTGCCTGAAGGAGGCGGCGATGGCAAAGCTGTTCGCCTCGGAAATGGCCGAGCGCGTGTGTTCAAACGCGATCCAGGTCCATGGCGGGTATGGTTACGTGAGCGACTTCCCGGTCGAACGGATTTACCGCGACGTGCGCGTGTGCCAGATCTACGAAGGCACCAGCGATATCCAGAAACTGCTGATCGCGCGCGCCTTGTAGCAGCGACTATACTGGGGCGATTATCGTCATTCAAAGCCGCCATGAACCAATACATCGCCCCCGTCCCACTGGAAAAAGCCTACCGCCTGCTCACCCACGGCCCGACCGTGCTGGTGTCCAGCCGCCACGACGGCGTGGACAACGTGATGGCCGCCGCCTGGTCGTGCGCGCTCGATTTCGCGCCGCCCAAGGTCACGGTCGTGATCGACAAGATCACCGCCACCAGGGCGTTGGTCGAAGGCAGCGGCATGTTCGTGCTGCAAGTGCCCACCGTGGCGCAGCTGCAATTGACCGAGCAACTGGGCACGACCAGCCTGGCGACCGAACCGGACAAGCTGCAACGCGCGCAGGCCGAACTGTTCCACATCGGTGGTTACGACCTGCCGTTTGTGGCCGGCTGCTCGGCCTGGCTGGCATGCCGGCTGGTACCGGAGCCGCATAACCAGCAAACCTATGATTTGTTTATCGGCGAAGTCGTGGGCGCCTGGTCGGATACGCGCGCGTTCAAGGACGGCCATTGGCAATTCGAACATGCCGATCCGGCTTGGCGCAGCCTGCACCACGTGGCGGGCGGGCACTTTTATGCGATCGGCGAGGCGCTGGCCGTGACGCCAGAAAAATAAACAAAAAAAAGCCCGCTTAGCATCAGCTAGCGGGCTTCGTTCCAATGTATTACCAATGCTTTAATCGTACCGGTCTCCAGGGCTATCTGCCAAGTGAGGCGGTAATCTCAGGCGCCCATGCTATCTGCATGGTGCCCCTGACGTGTAAGTCGACCAACGTATTCGAAAGACAGCTGCGGCATCTGCGTCACCAGCGCGTTGAACTTACACAGTTCGTTGCACGGCGCATTTGCCAGAGGTGGGACTGTCGGCACGCACAACGTGCAGACCTCAACCACGAACGTAGTGTAACACAGATATTTGTGCGCCGCACAAATTATTTCATTGGTGTGGTTTCGGTGGTCAGGGGACGGACGGTCCGGCGCGGCTTATGACGGCAGGCGCGTTCGAATTCTGAAATCACCTGGGCCCCGAACAGCAGCAGGGTGGCGCCGATTTCCAGGCTGAACATGACGATGATGGCAGTCGTCATCGAGCCATACACCACGTTGACCTGCGACAGCGTGGTGAAGTACCACACCAGGATGTGGCGTGCGCATTCCCACAGCAGCGCCGCCGTCACGCCGCCGATCAAGGCGTGCGACAGCGACAGCCGCCCCACCGGCATTACCAGGTAGATCGACGTGAGCACCAGCACTTCGCCGCCAAAACCAAGCATGTACAGCAGCACGCCGGAAACGCCCTGCAATGACCATTCGTAGCCGAACAGCGACACGCTCTCCTCGCCCATCACCTGCAAGCTGCCGGCTACCAGGGTCACCAGCAACATGCCCGCGCCCAGCGACAGGATGTAGCAGTAAGGCATGATGGCCGAGATTAAAAAGCGCCGGCGCTTGACCTCCACCCGGTGCTTGAAGATCACCGACATGGCGTTTTCCAGCACCGTGAATGCCAGCGAACTGAAAAAAATCATGCTGACCAGCAGCACGCCGCCCACCACGTCGCGATGGTCGAGGAAGTGCGACACCTCCTCGACGATGGGGCCGGAGTGGCCGGGCACCAGCCAGCCCAGGTAGCGCCCGACCGTTTCGAGCAACACGGTTTCGTCGATCACGTGGGACAGCGCCACCACCACCAGCATCAAGAGCGGCACGATGGAGAGCAAGGAGTAATAGGCGACAGCGCCCGCGAGCAACAAGCCCTGATTGGCGCGAAAGCCCTTCAGGCATTGCACCAGGAAAGCCATGGGGTGCGTGATCACGTAGACCAGCCCCCTGCGATTAAGGAATTTCATTGCCTTATTCTACGCACAAGCTTGGGACAAGTATGTGCGGCGTCGCCCAGACTCCGGCGCGTGCGTGCCGCCCCATCCACATGGCGCGCGGTAGCGATCCCCCGCTATACTGCGGCTATCGCCCACTGATTTCGAGAAAATACGCATCTATGTCGCTCACCTATATCTGGTCTGGATTTTTCGTGGTCGGCTTGCTGGCCGCGCTGCTGCAGTTCTTCTTCATGGGCGACACCGAGATTTTCAAGCGCATTGTCGATGGCACTTTTACCTCTGCCAAGTCGAGCGTGATGGACATCGCCCTGCCGCTGGCCGGCGTGATGACCTTGTGGCTCGGCATCATGAACATCGGTGAAAAGGCCGGCGCGGTCAACCTGCTGGCGAAGATTATTGCGCCGTTCTTCTCGCGCATCTTCCCCGGCGTGCCGTCGAATCACCCGGCCAACGGCCACATGGTGATGAATTTCTCGGCCAACCTGCTGGGCCTCGATAACGCCGCCACGCCGTTCGGGCTGAAGGCGATGGAAAGCCTGCAAACCCTCAACCCCAAGGCCGACGAACCGACCGACGCCCAGATCATGTTCCTGGTGTTGCACACCTCGGGCCTGACCCTGATCCCGGTGGCGATCATGGCGCAGCGCTCGATCATGGGCGCGGCCGACCCGGCCGACATCTTTATCCCCTGCCTGATCGCCACCTACGTGGCCACCGTCACCGGCATCATCGTGGTATCGATCCGCCAGCGCATCAACCTGATCAACCGCGTGGTGCTGGGCTGGCTGGGCGGCATGACCGCCGCCATCCTCGGCATGATCTGGTACTTCACCGAGTACCTGACCAAAGCCGAAATCCAGAAGTTTTCCACCGTGTTCAGCAACCTGCTGCTGCTGACCGTGATCGTCGGCTTCATCCTCGGGGCGCTGCGCAAGAAGGTCAATGTCTATGACGCCTTTATCGAGGGCGCCAAGGGCGGCATCGAAACCTCGATCAAGGTGATCCCTTACCTGGTGGGCATGCTGGTGGCGATCAGCGTGATCCGCAACGCCGGCGTGTTCAACTTCGTGGTGCAGGGCTTTACCTGGGTGTTTACCCACATGGGCGTCAATACCGACTTCGTGCCGGCGCTGCCCACCGCGCTGATGAAGCCGCTCAGCGGCAGCGGCGCCAAGGCCATGATGATCGACACCATGCAAACCTACGGCCCTGACTCGTTCGTCGGCCGCCTCGCGTGCGTGTTCAATGGCTCGGCCGACACCACGTTCTACATCGTTGCGCTGTACTTCGGCTCGGTTGGCATCCGCAAGACGCGTTACGCGATCTCGTGCGGCCTGATCGCCGACTTTGCCGGCGTGGTCACCGCCATCGCGGTCGCCTACCTCTTCTTCCATTGATCGGGCCGTTTATGTTGCGTCGTACCTTGCTTGCCGCCCTGCTGTTCGTTGGCACCGTTCATGCCGCGCCGTTGCCGGAACCGGTTGCGCGGCTGATGAAATCGGCCAAAATTCCCGAGACGGCGGCCGGCATCGTCGTCCTGCGCGGCGACACCGTGCTGCTGGCCCATAACGCCCAGCAAGTGATGCAGCCGGCCTCGACCATGAAGCTGTTCACCGCCATGACGGCGCTGGAGCAACTGGGGCCGGTATTCCGTGGCCGTACCGAGCTGCGCAGCAGCGCCGACGTCGTGCAAGGCGTGCTGCAAGGCGACCTGATCGTGCGCGGCGGCGCCGATGCCGACTTCAACGAAGACGTGCTGACCCACATGCTGCAAGCGCTGCGCAACCAGGGCATTACGGTCATCAACGGCGACGTCGTACTCGACCGCACGCTGTTCCAGCCCGCGCGTCTCGACGTCGGCCAGCCGCCGTTCGACGAATATCCGTGGGCCTATTACAACGTCATTCCCGATGCGCTGCTGATCAATACCAACCTGTTGAAACTTGAGCTACGTGCGGTCGGCGGCCAGCTGTCGATCGTGACCATGCCGGAGATGGACAACGTCACCGTGCGGTCGGACCTGCGCATGACCGACGCCACGTGCGCGCAGTGGGAACAAGGCTGGCGCACGCCAGATTTCGTCCGTAGCGGCGACCGCATCGACGTGGTACTGCACGGCAGCTTCCCGCGCGATTGCGTCAAAACCGTCAACATCAACGTGCTCGATCCGCACGATTACCTGGCGCGGCTGGTGCGCGCGACGTGGCGCAAGCTGGGCGGGACGATCGCCGGTACGGTGCGCGAGGCCCATGCTCCGGCGCCGCTATCGGCCGGGTTGGCAGACGCTTCGGCGAGGCAACAGGCTGCCGGGACGGCAGCAGCCCTCGCTGCGGCACCATCGGCTTCGTCGGCAACGCCCTCAGCCGCGCCACAAACTGCACAGCCGGCCGCTCGCTTGGAAACGCAGCAGTCCGTTGTACTGAACAACGCGCCGGCCAATGCCGATGCGGAAGACGGCGTGCCAGCCGCGCCGCCAACCACCACGTCCGTCGCACCGGTCACCACGCGCCTGCTGGCCGAACACGTCTCGCGCGCACTGCCGGAAGTGCTGCGCGACGTCAACAAGAACTCCGACAACACTCTGGCGCGCACCGTGTTCCTCAGCCTGGGCAGCCTGGAAGCCGACCCGGCGCTGGGCAGCCGGCCGCTGCCGCCGGACGGCCTCAACACCACCACCAGCGCGCGCGCCGACGCGGCCATTCGCGCCTGGCTGCAGCAGCACAATATCGACAGCACCGGCCTGGTGCTCGACAACGGCTCGGGCCTGTCGCGCAGCGAACGCGCGACGGCCACCCAGCTGGCCGGCGTGCTGCAGGCTGGTTTGAAGAGCAACTGGATGCCGGAATTCTTGTCGAGTCTGCCGATCGCCGCCACCGACGGCACCATGCGCCGCCGCCTGAAAGACAGCCCCGCCGCCACCCGCGCCCGCATCAAGACCGGCAGCCTGAACGGCGTAATCGCTATCGCCGGCTACGTGCAGGACGCCAACAACCAGCCGGTGGTGGTGGTGGCGATGCTCAACGACCCGCGCGTGGCCGGTGGCGCGGGGCGGGCAGTGCTCGATGCGTTGATTGATTGGGTGGCACGGCAGTAGCGCGTTACCTTCCGAGCGCTAGCTGTTGCTATCGTCTAGTGGAGGGAAGTTCAAATTTCGTTGTTTGGACTTGGGACTTTCCGGCAAATCATCCGTACCCAAGGCGGTGATGTAGCGCCGTTGACTTTGGCGATGGCGACGATCTGATGATCAAATTTTATTTTTGCCAAGGTGCGTCGCTCTGCACCTTTCTTGTCACCTGCTGCGAGGGCATCTGCAACGTTAATCGCACATTCCACCGCCGCCTTCTCGTCGAAGGGAACGATGATAAATGCAGAACGCCCTTTGAATGCCGACACGACTTCCGGGGTCGCCTTACATAAAACTCGGACAACGCAGGCGTGGGAATCAGGATTTTGGATTTCGATTTTTGCAATGAGGCGAGCAGATAGTCAAGTCTCTCACGATGTGAATCAGAGGTACGCGGATCAAGCAGCCGAATGAGCGTGCCTGCGTCGAAAAGTACCTTCACTCGACACTCCGCATCTCAAGATGGGCATGGACCGGATCATCGAGGTCATTCCAGCTGTTTCCCTTGGCGAGACGTGCTGCGTTCAGGATATCCGTGATCGGTGTTTCGTCGAGTAACTCCCAGCCCGTGATCTTGAATTTCTCCAACGTCCATAGGCATTTTCGCCGCGCAGCCAATCACCGTTCCCCGTGACCCGCACCGGCAAGGAAAGATAATGCTGAATCAACTCCCAGGCCATGTCGCTATTTGCTTCGCATTTATGTACGGTGCCGTCCGCATCTTTGAGCCAAACGGGTATGGTCTGGTACTTGCCACCGATGCGAATGACGATACCGTCCAATACACCGGCTTCTTTGACGCGGTAGATTTTTTGGACCGGCGTATCTCTGCCCGGAAAAGCTAAAACCAGGGCGCCAGCCGGCAAGTTGACGTTGCCAACCGCATGATCTGGTTTCAGCATGCCGTTGATATTGTGGTACGTCCGTCGCAGGTCGTCCGGTGCAGCAATGGTATTCACCAGCCGCAAACGCGACTCGACTGAAGCCACGGCCTCGCGCTCAACCAGAGCATGCAATACCGCGCTGCCCTTTCTCACTTCCTTGAAATGCACGAACGCCTGACCGCCATAGAGGGCTGCCAGCTCGTACAAGTATTCGGCCAGGCGCGACATGGGATGGTCTCCGGGCTGAATACATCAATACTGAAGTCGAGTGATTGTGAGTTTTCCATGACAGGGCAAAAGATGCACGATATCAGCCACAGTATGAGCCAGATAGATCGAATGTCAATCAGACGCCGTTATTGAAACCAAGCACGCCCGCTACACGCCTTACTCCACCGGCGCAGTCTCCACAGCCGCCGGCGCCGCCACCGGCGCCGCCGGCAATACCGGCAGCGGGCTGGTCAGCACGTCCAGCAGCGCGGCGGTTTCCGCGTCCATGGTGCCGTCGAACAGCGTCGGGCGGTACTTGGTCTGGAATACGGCCAGCACGTTGCGCGTCGCCGTGTCGAACACGCCGGTCTGCGGCACGGCGTAGCCGATCTGCGCGAGCGTGCGCTGGAACCAGAACACGTCGGGCAGTTGCTGCTGGTAGCCCGGCAGGCGCGCGGCCACGCGGCTCGGTTCCGGCCAGGTGATCAGGCCTTCGTCGGCCAGGCGCTTCCACGGGAACAGCGGGCCGGGGTCGAGCTTGCGCTGCGGCGCGATCTCGTTGTGGCCGAGGATGTTTTCCGGGCGAATGTTATGGCGCTTGACGATGTCCTTGAGCAGCAGCACCAGCTGGTCGATCTGCGCCGGCTTGAACGGATACCAGGCGCGGCCCTGCGGCGTGTCCTTGTAACCGGGGTTGACGATCTCGATGCCGATTGACGCGGCGTTGAGCTGGTTGTAGATCTTCCAGTTGCTGTAGCCGGCGTGATTGGACTGGCGCGATTCGTCCACCAGGCTGTACACGGTGGGCTGGTCGGCGTCGGTCACCAGGTAGTGGGCGCTGACGTCCTGCGTGGTCAGGATCTTGATCGAACGCGGCAGGTCCGACACCGTGTAGTGGACGATGATGTACTTGACGCGGTCGCTCTGGCCGCGCGCGCTCAGGGTGCGGTCGATGGCCAGCCCGGCGGGCGGCGGTGGCGGCACGGTGGCACAGCCGGCAAGCGCCAGCAGGGTGGACAGGACAGTCAGCGTTACGATCTTCATTCGGTCATCTCGGGCGGTGGTGGCAGCAACATGCTCATGCGTGGGAGTGTAGTGCAATCCGCGCCGCCGCGTGGTGCGCCGGACCACTTATTTGCTGGAGTGAAAGCTCAGCCGGCAGCGCCGCGCGCAGCGCCTGCACGATGGCCGGATGTAGCGTGGCGGCGCGGCCACTCACGGCAATCGGCCGCGCGCCGTAGCGTCCCACCAGCGCCAGCGCAATGCGCGCCAGTTCCTGCCCGGCCTGCTCGAGGATGGCGCGCGCCACCGGATCGGTATCCGCCGCCTGCGCGACCGCCAGCGCCAGGCGACCGATCGCACCGCGATCCTGGCCGTAGATGAACTGACGCGAATGTGCCCAGTCGCTGCCGCCCACGTGGTCGAACACCGCGCGCGCCAGCGGTGACTGTTCCCAAGCGCCCGGCTGTTCATCCTCGCGGCGCCAGATGTGGCGCATCGCTTCGCGCGCGATCCAGAAACCGCCGCCGCCATCGTCCAGCGTGACGCCGCGGCCGCCGGCGCGGTGCAGGCGGCCCTCTTCGTCTATCCACGCCGCGATCGAACCGGTACCAGCGTACACCAGGTACCCCTCTCCCGGCGCAAAGATGGCCAGATAGGCGATGTCGATATCGCTGCGTACCGTCACCACTGCGGGATTAATGCCCAGCGCTTCGGCCAGCAGCGAGACCGGCGCGGTGGAAGCGCCGTCGAAGCCGGTCAGCCCGGCGCACACGGATGAGGGTCTGCCGACCGCCAGTACCTGCGCGGCCAGATCGGCCAGCACGGTGCGCACTGCCGCAACGCCAGCGGCAGACGCCATCTGGTTGGCCGAGATACCGGCCACGAAGCCTTCCGCCACGATGGCCCCGGCACCATCGGCCAGCGCCCAGCGCGTTTGCGTACCGCCGGCGTCGATGCCGAGCGCGAAGACCGGGGCCGCCGCCATGGCATGCGCCATTGCGCTTGCGGTAGCGCCTGGATCCACTTTCACCGTCATGCCTGCAGGCTGACCGTCACGCGCACGCTCTCGTTGCCGAGCCGGTCCACCGCGCTCACCACCACCGCCTGGGCGGCGCCGGCAACGGCGTCGTCGGGCAGCAGCAGCACCGTGCGCGATGAGGGCGCCACCGCGAAGCGCCATTCGGCGCCGTAGCGCGACCAGATCGCGTAATGACTGACCGGCTTGCCGGCGCCGGCAAACAGGCGCAAGCCGGTACCGTTGGCTTCGCGCCGCGCGGTCGCTTTCGGCGCCGTGGGCAGGTCGGAACCGAGCCAGGGCGTGGCCGGCGCCAGCGCCGCGCTCTGGTAGGCGCGGGCGCGCAACTGGTCGGTGATGCCCTTGCGGTTTTCCATCAGCGGCGCGATGCTGAAATGCACATGGCCACGGGTGCCGGCGCGGGTACGGGTCACGCCGATCTGCTTGACGATTTCGTCGGGCGCGAACGACTTGGCGCTGTTGTCGATGCGGCTCGTGTACAGGCCCGGCCACACGTGGCGCGCATAGGTGTTTTGCGCCAGCCAGTAGTCGAGCAGCACGCCGAACGCCTGCGGCGCCTGCGCCACCGGCCAGTACAGCTGCGGCGCCAGGTAGTCGAGCCAGCCGTTGTTGAGCCACAATTCGGCGTCGGCATACAGCTTGTCGTACTGGCTGAAACCGACGATGCCGGTGGGCCGGCGGTCGGGCCGGCCGATGCCGAACGGGCTGATGCCAAAGCGCACCCAGCTTTTCTCGCGGTGGATGCCCTTGTACAGCGCCTCGATCAGCGCGTTGACGTTCTGGCGCCGCCAGTGCGGACGGTCGAGCGCGCCGCCGCCAAGCAGGTAGCGCTGCCACGACGGCTCGTCCGGAAAATCGAGTTCGCGGCGTGCGCCATTGCCGCCCTCGAGCGCCACGCCCTCGGCGCCGGCAGTATTGGTATTGTCGATCGGGTACGGGTAGAAATAATCGTCGATGTGGACACCGTCGATGTCATAGCGGCGCACCACGTCGAGGATCACGTCGAGCGTGCGCTGGGCGGCGGCCGGCTCGCCCGGGTCCATCCACAAGTAGCGGCCATACGTCTTGACCGCCTCGGGATGGGTGAACGACATGTGGTTGGACGCCAGCGGCGACTTGGCCGTGGCATGGCGCGCGCGATACGGGTTGAACCACGCGTGCAGCTCCAGCCCGCGTGCATGGGCCTGCTCGATCCAGAATTGCAGCGGATCGTAGGTAGGTGCGCGGCCCTGCTGGCCGGTCAGGAACTCCGACCACGGCTCGAGCGCGGACGGGTAAATGGTGTCGGCGCTGGGCCGCACTTGCAGCACGATGGCGTTCAGGTTGAGCAGCTTGCAACGCTCGAGGATGGCGATGGCTTCGGCCTGCTGTTTTTCAGCAGTCAGATTACTGCGGCTGGGCCAGTCGATATTGGCGACGGTCGATATCCAGGCGGCGCGGAACTCGCGCGGCGCCGGTGGCGGGTTGACCAGGCTGGCCGGTGTCGGTGTGACCGGCGGCGGCAGTGCGCCAGGTGCAGCCGGCGCGGCGGGCCCTTCGGGCACGACCGCAGTCGGCGTGCTCGAACAGCCCTGCATGATGGCAGCCACGGCGCCGGCCACGCCAGCGGTCAAGGTCAGCCGTTTCTTCGCATTCAATACCAAAACATTCCCCGATCCAATTGAGCGTCGTATTGTAATGCGGTCGCCGCCATTTTCTAGCCCTGCTTCTTACCGAATCCGGGCTTGATCTCCACCAGCGCAGTCATGAAAAACGCGGGCAACGTTGAAATACATGCCCAGATGAAAAAGTTTTGGTAACCGAGCAGGTGTTGCAGCTTGCCGCTGATCATTCCTGGCAGCATCATGCCCAGCGCCATGAAGCCGGTGCAGATCGCGTAGTGGGCAGTCTTGTGCTCGCCGTCGGCCACCATGATCATGTACAGCATGAAGGCGGCAAAGCCGAAGCCGTAGCCAAATTGCTCCACCGCCAGGCAGCCGGCAATCACTTCGATGCTGGTGGGCATGGCCGTGGCCAGGTACACGAACACCAGGTCCGGCACGTGCATGATGAACAACATCGGCCAGATCGCCTTCTTTAATCCGAAGCGGGCGATCACGATGCCGCCGGCAATGCCGCCCAGCACCAGCGCCGCCACGCCAATGGTGCCGTACACCAGGCCGAACTCGGACGTGGTCAAGCCCAGCCCGCCCTGTTCGCGCGGATCGAGCAGGAACGGCGCCGCCATCTTGAGCAGCTGCGCCTCACCGAGCCGGTACAGCAGCAGGAAACCGATGATGGACACGATGCCTTTCTTGCGGAAGAAACTGCGGAAGGTTTCGATAAAGTCCGTCCACAAGGCGCCGGTCTTGGCCGTGCTGTGGTCGCCCTGCGGGCGCGGCAGTACCAGCTGGTGGTACGCGCACAGCGCCAGGAAAATCGCTGCCGTGATGCCGAATACCACCGACCAGGCGTAGGCCGGATCGTTGCTGGACTTGATCAGTTCGCCAGCGAGGTACACCAGCCCGCCCTGCCCGGCAATCATCGCCAGTTTATAAAACGCGCTGCGCACGCCGACGAAGGCGGCCTGCTGGTGCTGCGAAGGCAAGCCCAGCATGTAATAGCCGTCCGAAGCGATGTCGTGCGTGGCGGAGGCAAACGCCATCAGCCACAGCACGGCCAGGCTCAGCGCAAAAAATTGCGGCAAATGCAAGGTAAAGGCGACCGCTGCCAGGGCCGCACTGGACACCAGCTGCATCAGCACGGTCCAGTGGCGCTTGGTGCCAAACAGGTCGACGATGGGCGACCACAGCGGCTTGAGCACCCACGGCAGGTACAACCACGACGTATAAAACGCCAGGTCGTCGTTGGAGACGCCCAGGTTCTTGTACATCACGGTGGACAGCAGCATCACCGCCACGTAGGGCACAGCCTGGCTGAATGACACGCTGGGCACCCAGGCCCACGGGCTGCGTTGCTGCGTACTGCTTTGATTCATACGATATTCCTCCCGGCGCTAGTGTAAAGGCGGACCTCCGGGGCGGCACCTGTTATTTCTTCATCTGGTGTAACTTCGCGCCGGGCGCAAGCGCGCCATTTGGCGGATAATGCTCGCTTGTCAGACCTGCCCACCGTGCATCCATGTCCAAGAAGTCCTCCGCGCCCACCGGCTGCCCCTGCGGCGGCCCCTCGCTGGCCACCTGCTGCGGCCCGTACATAGACGGGTCCGCCATCGCGCCCACGGCCGAAGCGCTGATGCGCTCGCGCTATACCGCCTATGGCCAGCGCAACGAGCCGTACCTGCTGGCCACCTGGCATGCCAGTACCCGGCCGGTCGAGCCCTTGTTTGGTGCCGAGGAAAAACTGCAGTGGCTGGGACTTGAGGTAAAATCTGCTTTACGTTTACGTCAACGTAAAGCAGAACCAGCCGAACAAGCAGACCGGGACCGCGACACGGTGGAGTTCGTGGCACGGTTCAAGGTCGGCGGCCGCGCCGAGCGCCTGCACGAGATCAGCAACTTCGTGCGTGAACCTGACGCTATCGGTGGCGCCCTGCGCTGGTTTTACGTTGACGGACATTTTCCGCAATAAACCACACGACGCGTGCGAGACCACGCGCAAAGGAAAACCATGCCGCAGATCGACACCAAGCTCAATCCCCGTAGCGAAGATTTCAAGACCAATATCGCCGCCATGCAGGCGGTGGTGGACGACCTGCGCGCCAAGGTGGCCGCCATCGCCCAGGGCGGCGGCGCCGCTGCCAGCGCAAAACACGTCGCACGCGGCAAGCTGCTGCCGCGCGACCGCGTGCAAATGCTGCTCGATCCGGGCACGCCATTCCTCGAACTGTCGCAAATGGCCGCCTACGGCATGTACCAGGATGGCAATGGCATCGATGCGGCGCCGGCCGCCGGCATCATTACCGGCATCGGCCGCGTGGCCGGCCAGGAATGCGTGATCGTCTGTAACGACGCCACCGTCAAGGGCGGGACGTACTACCCGATCACGGTCAAAAAACATCTGCGCGCGCAGGAAATCGCCGACCAGAACCACCTGCCCTGCATTTACCTGGTCGACTCGGGCGGCGCCAACCTGCCCAACCAGGACGACGTCTTCCCCGACCGCGACCACTTCGGCCGCATCTTTTACAACCAGGCCAACCTGTCGGCCAAGGGTATCCCGCAAATCGCCGTGGTGATGGGGTCGTGCACCGCCGGCGGCGCGTACGTGCCGGCCATGAGCGACGAGTCGATCATCGTCAAGGAGCAGGGCACGATTTTCCTCGGCGGCCCGCCGCTGGTGAAAGCCGCCACCGGCGAAGTGGTCACGGCCGAAGACCTGGGCGGCGGCGATGTCCACACGCGCCTGTCCGGCGTGGCCGACCACCTGGCGCAGAACGATTTGCATGCGCTGTCGCTGGCGCGCACCATCGTCTCCAACCTCAATCGCATCAAGCCGCAGCAGGGCGCCATCCGCCCCGTGGTGGAGCCGAAGTACCCGGCCGAAGAACTGTATGGCGTCATCCCGGTGGACACCCGCAAGCCGTTCGATGTGCGCGAAGTGATCGCCCGCATCGTCGATGGCAGCGAGTTCGACGAATTCAAGGCGCGCTTCGGCGCCACGCTGGTGTGCGGCTTCGCCCACATCTTCGGCATGAAGGTCGGCATCATCGCCAACAATGGCATCCTGTTCTCGGAGTCCGCCGTCAAGGGCGCGCACTTCATCGAGCTGTGCGCACAGCGCAAGATCCCGCTGGTGTTCCTGCAAAATATCACCGGCTTCATGGTGGGCCGCAAGTACGAAAACGAAGGCATCGCCCGTCACGGCGCCAAGATGGTCACGGCCGTCGCCACCGCTGCCGTGCCCAAGTTCACCGTCATCATCGGCGGCAGTTTTGGCGCCGGCAACTACGGCATGTGCGGCCGCGCCTTTTCGCCGCGCTTCATGTGGATGTGGCCCAATGCGCGGATCTCCGTCATGGGCGGCGACCAGGCGGCCAGCGTGCTGGCCACCGTCAAGCGCGACGGCATCGAGGGCAAGGGCGGCACCTGGTCGGCGGACGAAGAAGCCGCGTTCAAGCAGCCGATCAAGCAGCAGTACGAAGAGCAGGGCCACCCGTATTACGCCACCGCGCGCCTGTGGGACGACGGCGTGATCGATCCGGCCGATACCCGCACGGTGCTGGGCCTGGGCCTGTCCGCCGCGCTCAATGCGCCGATCGAAGACACCAAATTCGGACTCTTCCGGATGTAAGGAGCGGCCATGACCTACGACACCCTGACCATCGAACGCGCCGGCCACTTGGCCACCGTCACCCTCAATCGCCCCGACGTGCGCAATGCGTTCAACGAAGCGACCATCGCAGAGCTGACGCAGGCTTTCAGCGCGCTGGGCGTCGACGCGTCGGTGCGCGCCATCGTCCTGGCCGCCAACGGCCCGGCCTTTTGCGCCGGCGCCGATTTGAACTGGATGAAAAAAATGGCGGGCTACACCCACGCCGAAAACCACGCAGATGCGCTGCAACTGGCCACCATGCTGCGCACCATCTACGAGTGCCCACAGCCGGTGGTCGCGCGCGTGCAGGGCGACTGCTACGCTGGCGGCATGGGCCTGGTGGCCGCGTGCGACATCGTCGTGGCAGTCGATGAAGCCCAGTTCTGTTTAAGCGAAGTAAAACTCGGCCTGATCCCGGCCACCATCGCGCCGTACGTGATCAAGGCCATGGGCGAGCAGGCATCGCGCCGGTACTTTTTGACGGCCGAACGCTTTACGGCGGCCACCGCGCTGCACATCGGCTTCGCCCACGAAGTGGTGGCCGGCGCTGCGCTCGACGCCAGGGTGGCGGAGATCGTCAAGGCGCTGGTGACCAACAGCCCGGCAGCCGTGCGCCAGGCCAAGACGCTGGTGCGCGACGTGGCGGGACGGCCGGTGGACGACACGCTGGTAGACGATACCGCCGCGCGCATCGCCGCCATCCGCGCCTCGGAACAGGGCCGCGAAGGCGTGGCGTCGTTCCTCGAGAAACGCAAGCCTACCTGGCTAAGTCAGGTAATAAGTTAGGTATTAATGTCATGGAGCAGTTTTGGAATTGAATAATCAAAGTGCATGGGTTACCCGCAGCCTGCGCAGCGTCTGGCATCCGTGTACCCAGATGCAGCACCACGAAACCGTGCCGCTGATCCCGGTCAAGCGCGGCCAGGGGGCGTGGCTGTACGACCATGAAGGCCGCCGCTACCTCGACGCCATCAGCTCGTGGTGGGTCAACCTGTTCGGCCACGCCAACCCGCGCATCAACGCGGCATTGAAGGATCAACTCGATACGCTCGAACACGCGATGCTGGCCGGCTTTACCCACGAGCCGGTGATCGAGCTGTCGGAAAAACTGTCGGCATTGACCGGCGGTGTGCTGGGCCACAGTTTTTACGCCAGCGACGGCGCCTCCGCCGTGGAAATCGCCCTCAAGATGAGTTTTCACTCGTGGCGCAACCACGGCAAAACCGACAAGCAGGAATTCGTCTGCCTCAAGGGCAGCTACCACGGCGAAACCATCGGCGCGCTGGCCGTTACCGATGTCGCGCTGTTCAAGGACGCTTACGGTCCGCTGCTGCGCGCCTCGCAAACCGTGATGTCGCCCGATACGCGCCAGGCCCGCGACGGCGAAACCGCCGAAGATATGGCCCGCCGCGCCGCCGCCGATGTCGAGCGCCTGTTCCAGGAAAAATCGGAAAAAATCGCCGCCATCATCATCGAACCGCTGGTGCAATGCGCCACCGGCATGGCCATGCACGACCCGCTGTACCTGCAACTGGTGCGCGCGCTGTGCGACCGCTACTCGGTGCACCTGATCCTCGACGAAATCGCCGTCGGCTGCGGCCGTACCGGCACCTTCTTCGCCTGCGAGCAGGCCGGCGTGTGGCCCGACTTCGTGTGCCTGTCCAAGGGCATCAGCGGCGGCTATTTGCCGCTGTCGCTGGTGATGACGCGCGCCGAGATCTACCAGGCGTTTTACAGCAATGACGTCACGCGCGGCTTCTTGCATTCGCACTCGTACACCGGCAACCCGCTGGCGTGCCGCGCCGCCCTGGCTACCCTGCAAATCTTCGAGGAAGACGATGTGCTGGCTGCCAACCGCATCAAGTCGGCCAGGCTGACTGCCGCCCTGCAACCGCTGGCGCAACACGCCAGGGTGCGCAACTTCCGCAACCGCGGCATGATCTGGGCGTTCGATGCGATTGACGCCACCCCGGATTTTTCGCGCCGCTTCTTTGCCACCGCAGTGGAACACGAACTGTTGATGCGCCCCATCGGCGCCACCGTGTACCTGATGCCGCCGTACATCCTGGACGACGAGGAAATCGCCGGCCTGGCCGCCAACACGCTGACCGTGTTTAACAAAACGATGGCAGGTTGAGATGAAGCTGCTTGCCCAACTCTCGCACCAGCTGCAAGCGCTCGACGAACGCAGCCTGATCCGCCGCCGGCGCACGGTCGATACGCCGTGCGGCCCGCGCGTGACGGTCGATGGCCGCGAACTGCTGGCCTTTTGCAGCAACGACTACCTGGGCTTGGCCAACCACCCGCTGCTGGTCGAAGCGCTGCGCGAAGGCGCCGCGCGCTACGGCGCCGGCAGCGGCGCTTCGCATTTGATCAGCGGCCATGCGCGCCCGCACGCACTGCTGGAAGACCGCCTGGCCGATTTCGTCGGCGCGCACCTGGAGCAGCCGCGCGCGCTCACCTTCTGCACCGGCTACATGGCCAACCTGGCCATCATCAGCGGCCTGACGGCAGGCGACCGCGATGCCGAGATTTTCTCGGAGTCGCTCAACCACGCCTCGCTGATCGACGGCGCCCGGCTGTCGCGCACCCGCGTGCAGGTGTATCCGCACGCCGACCTGGCCGCGCTCGAGGCCATGCTCAAGGCCAGCAACGCCGCCACCAGGCTGGTGGTCACCGACAGCGTATTCAGCATGGATGGCGACCTGGCGCCGCTGCCGGAACTGCTGGCGCTGTGCGAGCAGCACAACGCCTGGCTGGTGGTCGATGACGCCCACGGCTTCGGCACGCTCGGTGCGCGCGGGCACGGCGCCCTCGAACACTTCGACCTGCGCTCGCCGTACCTGGTGTACATGGGCACCCTGGGCAAGGCCGCCGGCATCGGTGGCGCCTTTGTCGCCGCCCACCAGACGGTAATCGAAACGCTGGTGCAAAAAGCCCGTCCGTATATCTTCACCACCGCCGCGCCGCCGGCCATGGCCCATGCGCTGCTGGCCAGCCTGGACCTGATCGAGGGAGCGGAAGGCGCCCAGCGCCGCGCCCACTTGCAGGCATTGGTGGCACAATTGGACGATGCCCGTACCGGCCTGCAGTTGCAACGCTGGCAACGCCTGCCATCGGCCACCGCCATCCAGCCCATCCTGATCGGCGATAATGCCGAAACCATGCGCGCCGGCGCCGCCCTGTACGAGCAGGGACTGTGGGTAGGCACGATCCGTCCCCCCACCGTGGCGCCGGGTACCGCGCGCCTGCGGGTAACGCTCTGCGCTGGCCATAGCACCACGGAAGTGGCGCAACTGAGCGCCGCGATCAATGCACTGGAAAAGGAATGGACATGAATCTCGACGCCCCCCTGATAGTCGATACCCCGCCGGCGGACGCCGAAGTGACCGGCGAGGTCGTGCTCGACCTGGAGGCCGATGCCACTGACGAGGCCAACGCCCAGACCGCAGCATCGGCCGCCGTGGCGGCAGCCGCCCTGCCGCCGCGCTTTTCGTGTTTTGTTACCGGCACCGACACCGAGATCGGCAAGACGCTGATCTCGTCGGCGATGCTGCACGCGCTGGTGCAGGCGGGCGTGCGCGCCTGCGGCATGAAGCCGGTGGCTGCCGGCGCCGAACTGCGCGACGGCGTGTGGCACAACGACGACTGCGACCAGCTGGCTGCCGCCGGCAATGTCCACCTGCTGCCGTCGATCACCACGCCGTTCCTGCTGCGCGAACCGGCCGCGCCGCACATCGCCGCCGCGCTGGAAGGCGTGGAGATTTCACCGGTGCCGATCCTGGCCGCCTACGTGGAAATCAACGCCGCGTCCGACGCCGTGGTGGTGGAAGGCGTGGGCGGCTTCCGCGTGCCGCTCAATGACGAATTCGACACCGCCGACCTGACCGAGCAACTGGATTTGCCGGTGGTGCTCGTCGTCGGCCTGCGCCTGGGCTGCATCAGCCACGCGCTCCTGACGGTCGAAGCGATCGCCGCGCGCGGCCTGGTGCTGGCTGGCTGGGTGGCCAACGAAACCCAGGCCGACATGGCCTTTGCCGACGACAATATCGCCGCGCTCGCGCAGCGCATCGACGCACCGCTGCTGGGCCGCGTGCCGCGCCTGGAACAAGCGACCGCGCAAGCTGCCGCCGCTTATCTCGACTTCACGATGCTGCCCGACTGGCCGGCACAGAAAAACACCTGAACCAAACACTTGATCCACGAAGGAAAACCGATGTCCACGAATACCCTCCAAGAACCGAAAGTCGTCGCCCTGCACCGCCCGACCGCCGCCATCACCCTGCCGCCGGCAGCCACCTGGCCGATCGACGACGTGCTGGCGCTGTTCGAGCTGCCGTTCAATGACCTGATGTTCCGCGCGCAGCAAACCCACCGCGCCAACTTCCCGGACGGCGACGTCGAACTGGCCACCCTGCTGTCGATCAAGACCGGCGGCTGCGAGGAAGACTGCGGCTACTGCCCGCAAGCGGCGCGCTACGACACCGGCGTCGAAGCGAAAAAAATCCTCGACATCGACACCGTGCTGGCAGCGGCCCAGCAGGCCAAGGACAACGGCGCCACGCGTTTCTGCATGGGCGCCGCCTGGCGCAGCCCGAAAGAGCGCGACATGGACAAGGTCGAAGAGATGGTGCGCGAAGTAAAGGCGCTGGGCCTGGAAACCTGCGCCACCCTGGGCATGCTCGAAGAAAAACAGGCGCAGCGCCTGAAGGATGCCGGCCTCGATTACTACAACCACAACCTCGATACCGCGCCCGAGTTCTACGACAACGTGATCTCCACGCGCGAATACCAGGACCGTCTCGACACCCTGGGCCACGTACGCGAAGCAGGCCTGAAAGTGTGCTGCGGCGGCATCGTGGGCATGGGCGAGACGCGCCTGCAACGCGCCGGCCTGATCGCGCAGCTGGCCAACTTGAATCCGTACCCGGAATCGGTGCCGGTCAACCACCTGGTGCAGGTGGAAGGCACGCCATTGTTCGGCATCGATCCGCTCGACCCGCTCGAATTCGTGCGTACCATCGCGGTTGCGCGCATCACCATGCCGAAAGCGCGCGTGCGCCTGTCGGCCGGCCGGCGCCAGATGGGCGAAGCCGTGCAGTCGATGTGCTTCCTGGCCGGCGCCAATTCCATCTTCTACGGCGACAAGCTGCTCACCACCGACAATCCGGAAGCGAACGACGACCGCGAGCTGCTGGCCAAGCTGGGCCTGAAAACCCGTGGCACCGTGCTGGAATCGGCGCCGAAGGAGAAGTGCGGCTGCTGATTGACCAGGAACGACACGCGTACGGCCGGTATCAAAAGTACCGGCATTCGACCTCCATAAAAAAACTTCCAGCCACGAGCTGCAAAGAGAGAGACGATGTTTACCAAAATTCTGATCGCCAACCGTGGTGAAATCGCCTGCCGCGTCGCCGCTACCGCGCGCCGCCTGGGCATCAAGACCGTCGCCGTCTATTCGGAGGCGGACGCCAACGCCCTGCACGTCGCCAGCTGCGACGAAGCGATCCTGATCGGACCAGCGCCAGCCAAGGAAAGCTACCTGTGCGGCGACAAGATCATCGCCGCCGCCAGGGAGACCGGCGCCCAGGCGATCCACCCCGGTTATGGCTTCCTGTCCGAGAACGCCGATTTTGCCGAGGCGTGCGCAGCGGCCGGCCTGGTGTTCATCGGCCCGCCGGCTTCCGCCATGCGCGCCATGGGGTCCAAGTCCGCCGCCAAGACGCTGATGGAGCAGGCCGACGTGCCGCTGGTGCCCGGCTACCACGGCGACCAGCAAGACCCTGACTTCCTGCACGCACAGGCCGACCGCATAGGCTATCCGGTCCTGCTCAAGGCTTCGGCCGGCGGCGGCGGCAAGGGCATGCGCGTGGTGGACAGCTCGGCGCAATTCAAGGACGCGCTGGCGTCGTGCAAGCGTGAAGCGATCAGCTCCTTCGGCGACGACCAGGTGCTGGCCGAAAAATACCTGCAACGCCCGCGCCACATCGAAATCCAGGTGTTTGCCGATACCCATGGCAACTGCATCTATCTGTTCGAGCGCGATTGCTCGGTGCAGCGCCGCCACCAGAAAGTGCTGGAAGAAGCGCCCGCACCGAACCTGCCGCAGGAACGCCGCGCCGCCATGGGCGAGGCGGCAGTTGCTGCTGCGCGCGCGGTCGGCTACGTGGGCGCCGGCACGGTGGAATTCATCGCCAACCAGGACGGCTCGTTCTACTTCATGGAAATGAACACGCGCCTGCAAGTGGAGCACCCGGTTACCGAGATGATCACCGGTACCGACCTGGTGGAGTGGCAGCTGCGCGTGGCCGCCGGCGAGCCGCTGCCCAAAACCCAAGCCGAACTGGCGATCCACGGCCACGCCATCGAAGCGCGCATCTACGCCGAAAATCCCGATAAAGGATTCCTGCCGTCGATCGGCACCTTGCGCCACCTGGGCACACCGGCCTCGGTGATGTTCGAACTCGGTGGCGACGCCAAGGCGCCGGCGCCGGTACGCATCGACTCCGGCGTGCGCGCGGGCGACGCCATCTCGCCGTTCTACGACCCCATGATCGCCAAGCTGATCGTATGGGGCGCCAACCGCCAGCAGGCGCTCGCGCGCATGGCGCAGGCGCTGTCGCAGTACCAGGTGGTGGGCCTGACCACCAACGTCGCCTTCCTCAAGCGCCTGGTGCAAAGCACCGCGTTTGCCACCGCCGATCTCGATACGGGCCTGATCGAGCGCAATCACGACATCCTGTTTACGGCCGCACCCGAGGCGCCCGCTGCGGCACTGGCCCTGGCCTGCGCCGCGCTGATGGCGTCGGAACAAGGCAAGGCGGCCAGCCAGGGCAACCACCCGGGCGACCCGTGGAGCAGCGCCACCGGCTGGCGCCTGAACCAGCCGTACCTGCGCGCGCTGTCGTTCAGCGACGAATTCGACTACACCGCGCACCTGAGCTACCGCGCCGACGGCTGGCTGTTCAGCACCGGCGCCGCACCGGACGCACAGGTGCTGCAATTGACCGCGCACCACGGCGACGACTACGCCATCCGCCTGGGCGAGCAGACCATCCACGGCGTGGTGCGGCGCGACGGCGACGTGCTGCACGTGTTTACCGGCGGCGCCCACCACCAGCTCACGTTCCACGATCCGATGGCCCACGCGGGCGAAGCGGAACTCGATACCGGCAGGCTCACTGCGCCGATGCCGGGCAAGGTGGTGGCGGTGCTGGCGGCCAAAGGCAAGCAGGTCAAACGCGGCGAAGCGCTGGTGATCATGGAAGCGATGAAGATGGAGCACACCATCGCCGCGCCGCACGACGGCGTGATCGACGAGATCCTGTACGGCGTGGGCGACCAGGTGGCCGACGGCGCGCCGCTGCTGGCGTTCAAAACGGAATAAATACGGGAGCACTCCATGCGCATACTTCTGCACCGCGCCGACGGCAGGACCGAGCCGTGGCTCAAGGATTTTTCGAAATACCTGCCCGAGGCGGAATTCGAGATCTGGCATGCCGGCGAAAAAAGCCAGCCGTGCGACTACGCGGTGGTGTGGTCGCCGCCCGAAGCCATGCTGCCAGAGCTGGCCCAGGTCAAGGCCATCTTCAACACCGGCGCCGGCGTCGATGCGCTGCTGCGCTTTGGCGACGCGATCCCGCGCGAGATCCCCATCATCCGCCTGGGCGACGCCGGCATGGGCCTGCAGATGGCGGAATACGTCACGCACGCGGTGCTGCGGTACTTCCGCCGCTTCGATGACTACGAGCGGCAGGCGCGCGCCGGCATCTGGGCCGCGCTGCCGCCGTACAACCGCGAAGACTTCGCCATCGGCGTGCTGGGACTCGGTGCGCTGGGCATGCGCGTGATCGAAGCGCTGGCGCCGTTCGGCTTCCCGCTGCGCGGCTGGAGCCGCACCGAGAAGCGCATCGACGGCGTGCAGTGCTACCAGGGCCTCGATGGCCTCGACACCTTCCTGCGCGGCAGCCGGGTACTGGTGTGCATGCTGCCGTTGACGCCCGAAACCAATAACCTGATCGACCGCTCCAACCTGGGCAAGCTGCCCGCTGGGGCGTACGTGATCAACGTGGCGCGCGGCGCCCACATCGCCGAGCCGGAATTGCTGTCGTTGATCAAGTCGGGCCACATCGCCGCTGCCACGCTCGACGTGTTCCGCAACGAGCCGCTGCCCGCGCAGCACCCGTTCTGGCAGGAGCCGCGCATCACCATCACGCCGCATATTTCGGCGCTCACGCTGCGGCGCGAAAGCGTCCAGCAGATCGCCGACAAAATCCGCAGTTTCGAAAGCGGACAACCGGTCGCCGACATCGTCGACCGCAACCTGGGATACTGATATGGCCATCTTGCCAAAACAAGTGAAAATCGTCGAAGTGGGACCGCGCGACGGCCTGCAAAACGAAAAGGAAAGCGTACCGGCCGCCGTCAAGACGGCGCTGGTCAACCGCCTGTCCGGCGCCGGTTTCCGCAACATCGAAGCCGCCGCCTTTGTCTCGCCCAAGTGGGTGCCGCAAATGGCCACCAGCGCCGACGTGATGGCCGCCATCGACCGCCGCCCCGGCACCATCTATTCCGCCCTCACGCCCAATATGCAGGGTTTTGACGCGGCATTGGCGGCGCGCGCGGACGAGGTGGTGATCTTCGGTTCGGCCTCCGAGGCCTTCTCGCAAAAGAACATCAACTGCTCGATCGCCGAATCGATCGCCCGCTTCGACAGCGTGGCGCAGGCCGCCAAGCAGCACGGCCTGCGCCTGCGCGGCAGCATCAGCTGCGCGTTCGGCTGCCCGTACCAGGGCGAGGTCTCGCCCGAGTCGGTGGCCGACGTGGTGCGCCGCATGCGCGACCTCGGTTGCGACGAAATCGACATCGCCGACACCATCGGCGTGGCCACCGCGCGCCAGACCCAAACCGTGATGGAACGCGCCGCGCGCGAGTTTTCCATCGACGCGCTGGCCGGTCACTTCCACGACACCTACGGCCAGGCCCTGGCCAATATCTACGCCAGCCTGGAAGTGGGCATCTCGATCTACCATTCGTCGGTGGCAGGACTGGGCGGCTGCCCCTACGCCAAGGGCGCCACGGGCAACATCGCCACCGAGGACGTGCTGTATATGATGGAAGGCCTCGGCATCGAGACCGGCATCGACCTCGATATCGTGGTGGACGCGGGCCAGTTCATCTCGCAATTCCTGGGCCGCAAAAGCGCCAGCCGCGCGGGCAATGCACTGGCAGCGAAGCGCGCCGGCTGAGCCCATTAGTTCCAGTTAGGGAACCTCGAAAAACCGCAGCGAGCGGTTCATTATCGTCGGGAGTAGCGGAAACGTACGGAGGTACGCTGAGCAACGGAGCGGCGATAACGGACCGCAGCAGATTTGTCGAGGCTCCCGCTACATCTGCCTGAATTGGCGCGCATAGGCCTCGCTCACGGCCAGCGTTTCGCGCCGACCGCGCAGGTGGATTTCCAGCGCCGCGCCCTGGCGTTCGATGCGGTCCACTGCCTGCAGGTTGACGATGGCGGCGCGGTGGATCTGGGTGAACTGCGCCGGGTCCAGTTGCACGGCCAGGTTCTTGAGCGGCGCCCGTATCAGCGCCTCGCCATTGGCGGTGACTACGCGCGTGTACTTGTCCTCGGCCTGGAAGTACAGCACCTCCCCCACCGGCAACAGCCGCACCGACGCTCCCGACGACGCCTTGATCCATTTGAGGAATACCGGGGCCGGCGCCGGCATGGCATGCCGCCACACCTCGGGCGCGATCGCCTGCACGCCGTCGCCGCGCGATTTCAATCGCTTGATGGTATGCAGCAGGCGCGCGGCGTCGAACGGCTTGACCAGGTAGTCGCACGCGCCGGCCTCGAACGCATGCAGCGCGTGTTCCGCATACGCGGTGACGAACACGATCTGCGCCGACGGCGGCACATGGCGCGCCACCTCGATGCCGGTCAGGCCCGGAATCTGGATGTCGAGGAAGACAATGTCGGGCCGCAGCGATTCGAGCAGCGCCACCGCTTCGATGCCGTTTTCCGCCATGCCGGCAATCTCGAGCTCCGGCCACAGCGCCGCCAGCTGGTCGGCCAGTTCGGCGCGCAACAGCGGCTCGTCTTCGACGATCAGGGCGCGCATCATGCCGCCTCCTGCGGCACCACCGGCACCACCAGCGTCGCCTGCACGCCGCCCGCTTGCGGCGCGAGCACCGTCAGCGAAGCGCGCGCGCCATACAGCAGTTGCAGGCGCTCGTGGATGTTGGCCAGGCCCACGCCCTGTCCCGGCTCGTCGCACAGGCCGGCGCCGTTGTCGGCCACCGTCACCCGCAAGGCACCATCGTCGAGCGTGGCGCGAATGACGAGTTCACCCGGGCGGGTGGCGCTTTCGAGGCCGTGCTTGATGGCGTTTTCCACCAGCGAGATCAGCATCGCTGGCGGGAACGGCAGCACGCGCGCCGCGTCGTCGGCCTCGATGCGAAAACTGAGCCGCTCGCCCATGCGGATGCGCATGATGGCGAGATAATCGCCGGCCAGCGCCAGCTCGCGCCCCAGCGTGGACGATACGCGGCGCATGTCGGGCATGGCGTTGTGCAGGTAGCCGACCAGGTGGTCGAGCATCTGCTGCGCCAGCGCGCTATCTGTGCGCACCAGGTACTTGAGGTTGGCCAGGGTATTGAACAGGAAGTGCGGCTCCACCTGCGCCTGCAGGGCGGCCAGCTTGGCGTGCAGCGCGGCGCGCTCCAGATCGCGTTCGCGCTTGCGCAGTTGCGCGATATCGTGGCGGCGTTTGAGTTCGATACGCAGGTGGTCGGCCACGACCTGCACCACTTGCCATGCTTCACCGCGCTGCACGTGAAAGAAGTCGAGACCGAAGCGGCCACGAATCTCGATGTCGATCACTTGTCCTGGCTCGCCGCTGACAACCACCTCGGTGCGCCGCCACAGGAACATTGAACGCGGCGGTGCCAGCATGATGCGCCCTTTGAACGGCCGGTACGAAAACGCGGCGGGACCGGGGTAGCCGAGCGCGCGCCCCAGGGCCAGGCCGGACAAGGTTTCGGCGCAGGCGTCGAAGGTGGTGAGCGGGTCGAGCGGCGACTTGATCGCCAGGCGCGGACGGGCCGATATCATCTGCGGCGTGAGCGCGATCCCGGCATCGCGCAACTCATGCAGGTAGCGCCAGCTAGTGCTGGTGCTGACCAGTACTACCAGCAAGCAGTCCAGCCACAGCCAGGGCCCGAACAGGACCGGCAATATCACCATTGCCGGCGCGAACGCGGGCAGCAGGCGCAACAAGGTTTGCAGGTGATAGCGCCATACCAGGCGCGGATCGTGAACGATGATGGGAATCGCAGTGGTGAAAGATGGCGTCATGGCGGAATTCTACGCCGGCGCCAGGCGCGGCTGCGGCCCGTGCGATGGATGGCCGGTTTGAGCCGATGAATACGGTCCAACACAGAACCGTCGCCGCAATGGAAAAATCCCGCCTGACGTTGCCGTCAGGCGGGATTTTAAATTTTGGTCGGAGTACAAGGATTCGAACCTTGGACCCCCTGGTCCCAAACCAGGTGCGCTACCGGGCTGCGCTACACTCCGAAGAAGCAAGATAATACAAGCTGCCGCCCCCTCCGTCAAGGGCGTCATAAATATTTATGTCATTTACTGGTGCAAGACGGTGGAACTTACATAAAATGCATGCACCCAAACTACTGGACCGGCCATGAACGCAGCGCTGTCGACAGAACCGATGCGTCACCGCATCGTGCCGGGCATCCTGGTCTCGCTGGTGCTGCATGCGGCGCTGATCTTCGGCTACCGCCTGGGCGCCCCCGTGCCGCCGCCGGAGTTGCCGCCCAACCGGACCATGACGGTGTGGCTGGTGCCCAGGCCCGCTCCCGCGCCTGCTTTTGTTCCTGTTACGCCTGCTATTCCAGAAGCGGCACCCCAACTGGCAGCGCAGGCAGCCATCGCCCGCGAGCGCAAGGCGCGCGAGCAAGGCGCGCGGCACCAGGACCGCCAGCGACCGCACGACACTGCCGACCGTGACCGCACGCCAGCAGCTATTGCCGCCATCACGCCGGCGCCCGCCCCGCTCGACACCACCGTGGCAGCCGACACCGCCAAGCCGGCCGGCGCCGATGACGATCCGCTGCGCGCACCGGCGGAACCGAAACCGTTCGATATCGAGGCGGCACGCAAGGCCGCGCGCAAGGTGGCGGTGGAAAAGCCGGCGCCCGGCACCCTGGCCGCCCAGTTGCAAGCGCATCCGCTCTATCCGGAAGATGACCGCAACAAGCTGGAGAAAGACATGGCGCGGGCCGGCCGGCCCGACTGCCTGAAGGGCGGCGGCAATCTGCTGACGCCGTTATTCTGGCTGCTCGACAAGAAAGACCATGGCTGCAAGCTCTGAGCTGCTGCAGTACTGCCTGCCGCTTACTGTTCCTGCTTGAATGTCAGCGCCAGTTCGTACAATGCATTTTTCTTCTTGCCCGTGATCTGCGCGGCCAGCCCGGCCGCCTGCTTGACCGACAGCTCGGTCAGCAAGACCTTGAGTATCCTTTCCGCATCGGCATTGCCTGCCTCGTCCTGCGCAGGCGCGCCGGCCAGCAGCACGACGAACTCGCCTTTTTCGCGGTGGGCGTCGGCCCGGATCCAGGCTTCGGCCTCGGACAGCGGGCAGCGGTGGATTTCCTCGAACATCTTGGTCAGCTCGCGCGCGAACACCACTTCGCGCTCCGGCTCGAACGCGGCTGCCAGCGCGGTGGCGCAGTCGAGGATGCGGTGCGGCGCCTCGTAGAACACCATGGTGGCGGTCACCGTGCGCAAGGTGGCGAGAAAATTCTCGCGCTGCCTGGCCTTGGCAGGTAAAAAGCCGACAAAATAAAACTGGTCGTTGACCAGGCCGCTGGCCGACAGCGCCGTCACCGCCGCCGAGGCGCCAGGCAGCGGCAGCACGCGCAAGCCGGCCGCGCGCACGGCCTCGACAATGCGCGCACCGGGATCGGAGACGGCCGGCGTGCCGGCGTCGGAGACCAGCGCGATACGCTCGCCAGCCTGCAGGCGTGCGATCAGGGTCTCGGCCACTTCGCGCTCGTTGTGCTGGTGGGCGGCGATCAGCGGACGGTGCAGGCCGAAGCGCGTCATCAGTTGCGCGGTGTTGCGGGTGTCCTCGCACGCGACCGCATCGACCAGGCTTAAAACGTGCAATGCGCGCACACTGATGTCAGCGACATTGCCGATGGGGGTCGCCACGACGTACAAGGTTGCGCTAGGATAGGTCTGGTGCGCTGTTTCTTCCAAGACAGGAAGGGCGGAAATGGCGCGGGTAGTAGGTTCAGACATATCGTGGTCAGTAAATGGAATGAGGGGGCAGCATGAAAAAAATGAGGTTGTGCGCGGCAGTTGCCGCATGGGCGGCGCTGGCATTGGTGAGCGGGTGCGGCTCGTCCGTGCCCATCATTATAAGCCCGCCACCGGCGCCCGCTCCCGTGCCGCTGCCGCCGCCACCGCCGGAACCACCACCGCCGGCAGCGGAAGTGTTCGCCATCGCGATGCCGGGGGCGGCCGCCCAACCCACCCGCGCACCGGATACCGACCAGCTGCGCACCGAGAATGCCACCGGCTACCGGCCAGCGGACGACGCCACCAGCCCGTCCGGCGCGCCGGTGCGCATGGGCTTGATCCTGCCGCTGCGCTCGGAGACCCTGGGCGCCGCCGCCGAAGCGCTGCGCGCCGGCTTCATGGCGGCCTGGGAACGCGACCGCGACAACATCACCATCACCGTGGTGGAAACCGGCGACGTCGCGCAAGATATTTTATCGAGCTACGCCCAGACCCTGGAAGCGGTGGACCTCGTGGTCGGCCCGCTGGCGCGCTCGGCGGTCACTGCGGTGGCGACCAGCCCGCTGGTGACCAAGCCCACCATCGCCCTCAATCACCCGGAAGGTTTCGGCACGGCCAACGCCACCCCGTTACCACAGCAAATGCTGGCCATGGGCCTGTCGATCGAGGAAGAAGCGCGCCAGGTGGCGCAATGGGCGGCCGCCGAACAGCCCGGCGCCAGCGCCATGATCATTACCACCAGCACACCATGGCAGCGCCGCATCGCGGCAGCGTTTGCCGCCCACTGGCAGCAGCTGGGCCAGCAGGTGCGCATGGTGGAACTGAGCGCGCCAAACAACTACCTGAGCGACCCGGAGCTGGTGCAATTGCGCGCGCGCCTGCAACAGGACCCGCCGGGCTTGCTGTTCTCGGCCATGGGCGCCGACCAGACGCGCCAACTGCGCGGCGCGCTGAACAGCGGCCTGGTGCATGAAGCGGACGAGCCGGTGATCAGCACCGCCGACGGCTTGCCGGCCAGTCCTGCCGCACCGGTCGCCCCCACCGGCTTTGCCGCCCTGCCGCTGTACGGCACCTCGGCGCTGAACGCTGGCGGCGGCATGAATTCGCCCACCAACGAACTCGACGGCGTGCGCCTGCTCGACCTGCCATGGCAGGTGCAGCGCGACCATCCGGCGGTGATGGTCTATCCGCACCCGGTACAAGCCGGCACGGCCGACATGGAACGCCTGTTTGCGCTGGGCATCGATGCCTACCGCGTGGCGCGCGAAGTCAGCCGCAAGCCGGCCGGCCGCTTCAGCATCGACGGTGTCACCGGACGCCTGACGGTGGACTTCGGCCAGGGCCCGGCCCGCTTTGAACGGGTGGAGCAGCCGGCCGTGTTCCAGCACGGCGTGCCGCAAGCCGTCCAGCAGTAACCAGCCATGGCGCCGCCCCGCGCGCCGAGCGGACGGCGCACCGCGCAACAGCAACTGGGCCAGCAAGGTGAAGACCGCGCGCTGGCCTACCTGGTGGCGCAGGGCCTGGTGCCGGTCGAACGCAATTTTCGCTGCAAGGCCGGCGAGATCGACCTGATCATGCGCCACGGCGCCCACCTGGTGTTCGTCGAAGTGCGGCGCCGGGCCCCGAGTAGCTTTGGCGGCGCGGCGGCCAGCGTCACCCATCACAAGCAGCAGCGGCTGGTCCACGCCGCCCAGTACTACCTGCTACGCCACCGCACTCCGCCACCGTGCCGCTTCGACCTGGTCGCCCTTGATGGCGATCAGCTGGAGTGGCTGCGCAATATCATTACGCTTTAAGCGCTTCTTCAGCGCAGATGTAAGCATTTTTAACAGGTCTTGTCCGGGGTTTCGGATGACTGCACTATAATCAGCACACTATGACAAATCAACGCATCCTGGCGCACTTCCACGAAAGTGCCGAACTGAAAATCCAATCGGCCACCGTGCTGGCGCCCCATATCGCCCAAGCCATCGACATGATGTTTGCGGCATTGTCTAACGGCAATAAGATTTTGGTGTGCGGCAACGGCGGCTCGGCTGCAGACGCCCAGCATTTCGCTGCCGAACTGGTGGGGCGCTTCGAACGCGAACGCTTCCCGCTGCCCGCCATTGCGCTCACCACCGACACGTCGATCCTGACGGCAGTGGCCAATGACTACAGCTACCGCGAAATCTTTTCCAAGCAGGTGCAGGCGTTTGGCCAGTCCGGCGACATCCTGCTGGCGTTTTCCACGTCCGGCAATTCGGGCAACGTGGTGGCTGCCATCGAAGCGGCGCTCGAGCGCGAAATGCGCATCGTGGCGCTGACCGGCAAGGGCGGCGGCGAGATCGGCAAGATGCTGACCGACGCCGACGTCCATATCTGCGTTCCGGCCGACCGTACCGCCCGCATCCAGGAAGTGCACCTGGTCTGCATCCACAGCATTTGCGACGGCATCGACGTCGCCCTATTCGGAGGAGATGTGAATGAGTAATTCCCGCACCATCTGGACCACGCTGAAACGCCCGCTTGCCATGAGCGTGCTGTGCCTGGCCACCGCCGCTACCCTGTCCGGTTGTGTGGCGCTGGTTGCCGGCGGCGCCATCACCGGCACGCTGGCCGCCTCCGACCGCCGCACGTTTGGTGCGCAAACCGAGGATACGTCGATCCAGTTCAAGGGTGCGAACAAGCTGCGCAATGTGCTCGGCAGCGATGCCCACGTCAACATCAACAGCTTCAACCGCCGCGTGCTGCTGTCCGGCGAAGTGCCCGACGATGCCGCCAAGGCCACTGCCGAGCGCGAAATGGCTTCGGTAGAAGGCGTGCTGTCGGTGATCAACGAGCTGGAAGTGGCCGGCCCCGCCAGCTACACCTCGCGCTCGAACGACACCATTATCACCGGCAAGGTCAAGGCCAGCCTGGTGGACGCCAAGGATATCTCGGCCAACTCCTACCAGGTGGTGACCGAGCGCGGCGTGGTCTTCCTGATGGGCCGCGTGACCCAGCGCGAAGGCCAGATCGGCGCCGATATCGCACGCGGCGTCTCGGGCGTGAGCAAGGTGGTCAAGGTCTTCGAATATATCTCTGAAGACGAATGGAAATCGTACCAGCCGAAGCCTAGCGGTTCGGCGCAATGATGCCATGAGCACGACCGCATCCGCCGCCGCATCGCCGGAATCCTCGCGCGCCTGGCTCAAGCCGCTGATCGCTGCCGTGGCGCTGGCCGTGATCGGCGCGGTAGCCTACGTCACGCTCAGCAAGCGCCCGGTGGCGCCCGAGGTCACGTTCGTCACCATCAAGGGCGAAAAGATCACGCCCGAAAGCCTGCAAGGCAAGGTGGTGATGGTTAATTTCTGGGCCACCTCGTGCACCACCTGCGTGGCCGAAATGCCGCAGATGGTCGAAACCTACAACAAGTTCAAGGACGACGGCCTGGAATTCGTGGCCGTGGCCATGAGCTACGACCCGCCCAACTACGTGGTCAACTACGCCGATACGCGTAAGCTGCCGTTCAAGGTGGCGCTCGACACCGACGGCTCGGCCGCCAAGGCCTACGGCGACGTCTCGATGACGCCCACCACCTTCGTCATCGCCAAGGATGGCAAAATCCTCAAGAAATACGTGGGGCAGCCCGATTTTCCCGCGCTGCACCAGTTGCTCTCCACCTCGCTCAAGGGCTAATTCTTAAAAGCCGGCCTGTACCGAGAGGTAAAGGCCGCGCTGGGTCTTCGGATTGAAGACCGTGATCTTGCCCAGATTCGCATACGCTGCCGTCACCGACACATGCTTGCTCGGGAACCACGCCACGAACGCATCGTAATACGCCTTTTCCGGATCGACGCCGAGGTTGTGCGGCTTGCGCCGGTACTCCGCGCCCACCGCCAGGTGGCGGTTGATCAGGTATGCGGCCGACACTTCCGGCATCACCTTGCGGCTGTCGCCCAGGTCGCCGCCGAAGCCCAATAAACCCATCTGGTTGGCCTTGGTGGCGCGCAGGGTCAGGTTCAGTAGCAGACTCTGCTCGAGCAGGATCTTGGTGGCCGCCACGTAATAGTCGTAGCCGCTGTCGTCCTTCGCACCGAGCTGGGTAACGCTGGTGACGCCCAGCGCGCCGAGTCCCTTGACGCCCTTGTTGTCCTTGTACATGGCCCCCACCGCAATTTGCGGCAGCCAGCTGTCCTGTTCGTACACGGCGTCGCCGGTCAGCTTGACCTTGATGCCGAGGATGTCCTGCTTGAGGATGAGGTTGTCGAGCGGCGCCAGGCTGCCCTTGAAGGACTGGCTGGCCACCGACAATTCCACGCGGTCGGCCAGGCCGATCGCCACGCCATAGGTGTCGAGCTTGTAGTCCTGGGTGCTGATATACGTGTAATGGGCGTTGGCGCCCCAGCTGTCGCGAGTGCCGTAGCCGGTGATCAGGGCCCACGGCACGATGCCGCCACCACCGGCGCCTTCCACCTGGCTGACGCCGCCGGTGGCCAGCAGCTTGCCCATGTCGGGCGAGGCCTGGGATTGGGCAGCGGCGCTGCCAGCGCTTGACGCCATCAGGATTGCGAGCGTGAGCCTGGTGATCGGAAATGTCATGGTGATGCTCCTGGCGGCTGCTTACTTGGTGACGATGGCGCGCTGCATGGGCGCGAGCTTGGCCACCAGCTTGTTGGCGACGCTGTTGGGGACGTTGTGGCGTTCCATGGCGATTTGCAGGTCCTCGGTCAGCGCGTTGAACATGGCGTTGGTGATTTTCAGATCCTGGTGCACGGTGGTCATGTCGCGCACGGTGCCCACGCCGTCCATGGTCTTGTCGCGGTATTTGCCGGTGTACTTGCACGGCCCGCCCGCGAACTCGCAGATCTGCTCCTGCAGGCGCACGTTCAGCTGGTCCATGTCGAAGTCGGCAAAGTTGTCCTTGATGCGCGGATCGGCCAGCACCAGCGGGATGAAGGTATCGACGATTTTCTTGATGCCTTGCTTGCCACCGAGGCCCTGGTAAACGATGTCGTCGGTATAAGGCGTTTGCGCCACGGCCAGCGAGGACGCCAGCAGCAAGCCTGTCATGACGGCGGCCACGCGCGAAAGTAGTTTCATGTCGGTTCCTCGGCAGGGAAAGAAGGGGATATCCCTCCGACAATTTATCAGCTTACGCCGGTCGATCGGCCATTTGTTTGCTTTGAATCAACGCTTTCGGATTGCCAGTTGTGGCTTGCTGAACACGCCACCGATGTCTGTGTGGCAGGTATCAGGCCCAGCGGATCGGCGCCTTGCCGTGGGCGGCCAGGTAATCGTTGGTCCGCGAAAACGGCTTGCTGCCGAAAAATCCCTTGTGGGCCGAGAACGGCGACGGATGCGGAGAAGTAATCACCAGGTGCTTGCTGGTATCGATCAATGCGCACTTGGCAATCGCGTAACTGCCCCACAGGATGAACACCAGGCCGTCGCGCTGGCCGGACAACCGCGCGATGGCGCTGTCGGTAAAAGTTTCCCACCCCTTGTTCGCATGCGACCCGGCCTGCCGTGCACGCACGGTCAGCACGCTATTGAGCAAAAACACGCCCTGCTCGGCCCAGTCGGTGAGGTCGGTCTGGCGCCGTTCGACGCCGGTATCGTCGCGCAATTCCTGGAAGATGTTTTGCAGGCTGGGCTGCGGACGATTGCCGTCCGGCACCGAGAAGCAAAAGCCCATGGCCGCGCCAGGCGTGTGGTACGGATCCTGGCCGAGGATGACGACCTTGACGGCATCGAACGGCGTCAGGTCGAAAGCCCGGAAGATATCCTTGCCGGCCGGGCAGCAGGGACCGGCAGCGTATTCTTCCTTCACAAAGGCGGTGAGGCTTTGCCAGTATGGTTGTTCAAACTGGTCTTGCAGGTGGGCTTTCCATGAGGGTTCGATGCGGACGGTCATGGAAAGCCTTTCGCCGTCGGTATCAGCCGTTCACCGCAGCCAGCACGTTATGCGCCTGCTCATCCGCATGGTACGAGCTGCGCACCATGGCGCCGACGGCGGCGTGGCCGAAGCCCATCTTGTAAGCTTCTTCTTCGAACATCTTGAACACGTCCGGGTGCACGTAGCGGCGTACCGGCAGGTGGCTGTTCGATGGCGCCAGGTATTGGCCGATGGTCAGCATGTCGATGTCGTGCTCGCGCATGTCGCGCATCACTTGCAGGATTTCCTCGTCGGTTTCGCCCAGGCCGACCATCAGGCCGGACTTGGTCTTGACGTTCGGGTACAGGGCCTTGAAGTCCTTGAGCAGCTTGAGCGAGTGCATGTAGTCGGCGCCCGGGCGCGCCTCCTTGTACAGGCGCGGCACGGTTTCCATGTTGTGGTTCATCACGTCGGGCAGGCCGTCGGCGAAGATCGCCAGGGCTTTGTCGAGGCGACCACGGAAGTCGGGCACCAGCACTTCGATTTGCGTCAGGGGCGACAGGTCCTTGGTCTTGGTGATGCACTCGACGAAGTGGCCGGCGCCGCCGTCGCGCAGGTCGTCACGGTCCACCGAGGTGATCACCACGTAGTTCAGGCGCAGCTTGGCGATGGTGTTGGCCAGGTTCATCGGTTCGTTGACGTCGAGCGGATCGGGACGGCCATGGCCCACGTCGCAGAACGGGCAGCGGCGCGTGCACTTGTCGCCCATGATCATGAAGGTGGCCGTGCCCTTGCCGAAGCATTCGCCGATGTTCGGGCAGCTCGCTTCTTCGCACACGGTGACCAGCTTGTTCTCGCGCAGGATGTCCTTGATTTCGTAGAAGCGGCTCGATGCCGAAGCGCCCTTGACGCGGATCCACTCCGGCTTTTTCAGCCGCTCCACCTGCTCGACCGGCACGATCTTGATCGGGATGCGCGACGTCTTGCTGGCGCCTTTTTGCTTTTCGCTCGGGTTGTAAGCGGGAGTGCTGGAGGTGATCTCAGTGGTCATTTGGCTGCATGCCCTCGCGGGCTGGTTTGGTTATTCAGGTTGTACGGCTGGTTGCGGAACGGGAACCGGCGCGTCTGCCGACGCAGCAAGCACCCGTATCAATTCCTCGGCCAGTTGCTGCTGCACATCGGCCAACTGCGCCTGGGCGCCGACAGTGCGCATGTCGACGGTTTCGAGGCCGGCGTAACCGCACGGGTTGATCCAGGAAAACGGCGCCAGGTCCATTGCGACATTGAGCGACAGGCCGTGATACGTGCAGCCGTTGCCGCGCACTTTCAAGCCCAGCGCGGCAATCTTGGCGCCGCGCTTGGGGCCGTCCGCCATATAAATGCCGGGCGCGCCGTCAATCCGCTCACCGACGAGATTATACGCCCCTAATACATTGATGATCGCCTGCTCGATTTTATGCACAAACTGGCGCGCATACAGCTTGCCGCCCGGCTTGTTGCGGCGCAGGTCCATCAGCAGGTAAATCACCACCTGGCCGGGGCCGTGATAGGTCACTTCGCCGCCGCGGTCGGTCTGCACCACGGGGATGGCGGTGGCGCCGGCCAGCAGGTGGCCACGGTCGGCGGCCAGGCCCAGCGTGAATACCGGTGCGTGCTCGACGATCCATAGCTGGTCGCGCGTGTCGGGCGTGCGGGCGTCGGTGAACGCGCGCATGGCGGCAAACGTGCTGTCGTAATCGGCAACGCCGAGGTGGCGGATCTCGGGAGTGGTGGGGGACGTCATGGCGCCATTATAAATCAGCCGGCGTGGCGGCAACCGGCTCCGGCTTGGGTGGCACCGGGTCGATGTCGGTTATTGGTTAGTTTTATTCACATGGTAAACATTGCCGTATCGCCTGTAGGTGCGGTATATTCCGCTTTTCTTGCCAGTTTTATTCACAAAGTTATCCACAGACCCAGATGAGCGCGAGCCGCCGCCTGCCGAATTTTTCCGCCCTGCGCGCCTTCGAGGCGGCGGCCCGCCACGAGAATTTCTCGCGCGCGGCGGAAGAGTTGCGCCTGACGCACGGGGCAATCAGCCACCAGGTGCGGGCGCTGGAAGAGGACCTGGGCCGGCCGCTGTTCGTGCGCCATGGCCGGCAAGTGAAAATAACTCACGAGGCGCAACAGTTCGCGCAGTTCCTGGGCAAAACTTTCGATGCCATCGGCACCGCTGCCGACGCCCTGCGCCCGGCCGCCGCTGCCACCGCGCCATTGATCCTCGCCGCACCAGCGTGGTTTGCCGCGCGCTGGCTCACGCCCCGCCTGGGCGGATTCATCGAACTGCATCCCGGCATCGACCTGGTGCTGCACACGCGGACGCCGCCGGCGGACCTGGCACGCGCGGGCGTGGACGCAGCAATCGTGTTCGACCTGGGACGTCATCCAGGCATGGTGGTGGAGCGGTTGATGGATGAGAAATGCTATCTCGTAGTGAGCGCCCACTATAGCTCTGGTGCGCACGATCCGGTGCTGCTTTCCTCGGAATTGCAAGGGGGGGAGTTGTTGCGCGCCGTGCTGGCGGGCGCAGGCGAAGCGCTATTGCACCATGTGGTGGCAGCGCCCGAGATTGCCGCCGGACGCCTGGTGCGGCGGCCCGGTGCGGAGCAGGCGTGCGCGGAGGCGTATTACCTGGTGTCGCCGCCGGGAATGGCGGAGCGGCCGCAGGTGGCGGCGCTGCGGCGCTGGTTGCACGACGAGATCGCCGCCTTCCAGCGCCAGCAGTCTGGAACCTATCCCGGCAGGGAATGAGGCGCTGCTTGCGCCGCATCCCTGCCGAGCTAGGTTCTTACATGACGATCTTGACCATCGGGTGCGCCGACAGCTCGGAGTAGAGCGCGTCGAGCTGTTCGCGGCTGGTGGCGCGCACGGTCACGGTCAGGCCGGTGAAGTTGCCCTTGGACGAAGGACGCACTTCCATTTTGCCTTCGTGGAAATCCTGGTCGTGTTTTTGCACGACCAGCACGATGGTCGGTGCGAAGTCGATATGAGTCGGCCCCATCACCTTGATCGGAAAGTCGCTCGGGTATTCGATGAGGGACTCGGTCGGTGGGATCGCTTGCATAATCATTCCAATCTATTAAGAAAAACCGGCGGACATCGACGTGACGCCGCCAGCCTGCATTGTAGCCAAAGTTGCCGGATACGAGGCCAGAGACCAATATGGGGTCGCCACGCCCAAAAAAAAGCCAGCCTGGTAGGCTGGCAAAAACTATTCTCTCGGGAATATCGAAAATAGTTGGGGCAAAGTGGTGGGGTCTGGATGGCGTTGCGCGGTGCGGATTGGTCCGCTGCTCTGACGCTACCACCCGTATCTGCAATGTGGCAACTGTAAGCAAAGGCTTACCCGGAAGCCACGCGAATGTGACGGACTGCAGTTTAAGGGAGCTGAAATGCGCAGGAGCGGGACCGAACCTGCCGTTGACGGAACAGGCCCTCCCCCTCTTGCGTGCCTCCTGGCTAGTTTTGATCGTGGGCAGGCCGGTCGCGGTGCTGGCGGCTCTGGCCCGGATCGGGCCGTTGCTGCGGCTGGGCCGCCGGCGCAGGTCGCGGCGCCGGCTGTGCCTGGGGCTGCGGACGTTCTTGCTGGGGCCGCTCCTGTTGTTGTGGACGCTCCTGCTGCGGCTGGAAACGGGGCCGCTCTTGCTGTTGCGGGCGTTCCTGCTGGGGCTGGAAGCGAGGGCGTTCAGCTTGCTGTGGCCGCTCCTGCTGCTGCGGGCGTTCCTGCTGCGGCTGGAAGCGTGGACGTTCAACCTGCTGTGGCCGCTCCTGCTGTGGCTGGAAACGTGGTTGCTCAGACTGCTGAGGTTGCAGTTGCGACTGTGGCTGCTGTGGCCGTGGCTGCTGCGACGGCTGTTGAGCCTGCGGCTGCTGTTGCGATTGCCTGTCTCGCTCACGCTGGCGCCGCTCGTCCTCGTCGCGCTGGCGACGATCATTGTCGTCGCGCTGGAAACGGTCGCGAGTGTTACCGATCTGCAGTACCGGCGCCGGCATCAGCGCGCCATTGCCGGCACGGCCGCCATAGGGACGCGTATGGATCTCGACGCCCCCGTCGCGCGGATTGATGGTCTGCGCCGGTGCGTCCGGCGTACCGATCTGGTTCGGCGGCAAGGTACTGATGGTTTGCGGCCGGCTGTCGTTACGCGGCAAATCATTGCGCGGGTTGGTGCCAGCGCGCGGATTGTCATCGTTGCGCGGATTATTCGGGTTGTTGTCGTTGCGTGGATTGTTATCGATGCGCGGGTTGTTACCAAAGCGCGGGTTGTTATCGTTACGCGGATTACTGTCACCACGCGGATTATTGTCATTGCGCGGATTATTGTCCGCGCGTGGATTGTTACCGTTGCGCGGATTATTGACCGTGCGTGGGTTATCGTTGCGTAGATTATTGTCAGCGCGCGGGTTGCTGCCGCTGCGCGGATTGTTGTCGAAGCGGTCCGGGCGACCGTTGCCGTCGCGGTCCTGCCAGTTGCGGTTGGTCTCGATGCGGCCCGGGCCGCCGGCCGGACGCGGCGGCGTTGCCGGCGTGACCAGGTTGCCCTGCTGCGGACGCGGCACGAAATGGTCGCCGCGATTGACGCGGATAATGTTGCGTCCCTCGAACTGCGCGCGCGGCAGCACGGTCAGGCCGTCGCGACCGCCGTTTCGCCCAACGTCATGATCGCCACGGGGCGCAAACGACTTGCCCTTGTAGCTCCAGCTCAGGCGCTGTTCGTAGCTGGACGACACCCGGTAGCCGGGCACGAAGCGATCGCGCGGCGTCAGCGGGTACCAGCCAAGGCCGGGCCCCTGGTTCGGACGGTTGACGCCGCCCACCCAGCCCACCAGCGCCGGCGCCCACACGGGACGGCCGGCCGGGCGGCCCGGCGCCCAGTGCCAGCGCTGGCGCACCGTCACCCAGCGGCCGTAGTGCGATGGCGCGTAACCCCAGGGAGCGTTATCGACCCAGGTCCAGCCCCACGGCGCCAGCCAGGTCCAGCGGCCGTCGCGGTACGGCGCCCAGTCGGCGGCCACATTGCGCGGCGCCCACAAGGGGCCGTACTCGACGTTCTCGGTCCAGCTGCCGTGACGGTCCAGTTCTTCGTAGCCGGTCATGCCGGTGGACACATATTGGGTGGTGACCACGACGTCGGCCAGGCGGTCGCGCTCGTCGGCCCAGACATCGAAACCGTCGCGCCGCGCCACCGTCGTGCGCACGTCCTCGGTGGTGACGTCCACCTGGCGGCCCGGATTGACCGTCACCGACGAACCGGCGCCATCGACGCGCGCGGTGCCGGCCAGCACGCTGATCTGGCTGGTGTCGGGCACCCGTTCCACGTCCACCCGCAGCAGGCCCGGCTCGATCATGGTGATGCGCGCCTGCGGCGTGGTCAGTTCGAAGTCGCGCAGCAGGTCGGCACTGCGCACCCGGATGCTGGCGCTGCCGTAGTTGAGGCGCAGGCGCAGCAGGTCGTCATCGAGCTCGGTGATTTCGAGATCGGAGTCGCCATCGAGCCGTACCGCCGTGGAGCCGATGCGAAACTCGGTGCGGGCGCCGCTGGCAGTGACCAGGTGGCTGTTGGCCGTCACCGGCCAGTTGAGGCTGGCGGCCACCGGTTCATCGTCCCCGCTCAGGGTAACCTGGCCCTGCACCGCTGAAATGCGCCCCACTGCCGCCGGCAGGTCGGATTGGGCCTGGGCCAGGGTGCTCAAACCGGCCAGGGCGGCCAGCAGGACGGTGGGGATGATGTTCATGGCGTCTCCGTTAGTAATGGGGATTTAACGCGGCAACAGACGGTTCGCCTACACGGGTTACAAATAATTTCAAGTTGCCGAGCCACGTTTGACGAAAAAGAGCGCCGCCCCCACGCCCATCAGCAACCCGCCAAACACGCGGTTCTGCTGCTTGACCGCGCGCGGGTCGCGGAAGAAGCGCTGCATCGACGAGGCCAGCAAGGCATAGCCATGCATCACCACCAGGTCGATGGCGCACATGGTGGCGGCCAGGATCAGCAGTTGCGGCAGCAGCGGCGAACCTTGCGTAATGAACTGCGGCAGCACGGCCACCATGAAAATGATGCCCTTGGGATTGGTGGCATTGGTCAAAAAGCCGGTCAGGTAGCGCTTGCGCGCTGACGGCACCACCACTTCCAGCTGCGCGTGCTGCGCGCCAATGGCCACCCTGGCGCGCCACTGCGACAGGCCCAGGTAAATCAGGTACAGCGCGCCAACGGTCTTGACCACGTTGAACGCCAGCTCGGACGCCAGCAGCAGCGAGCCGACGCCAGCGCCGGCGATGAAAAAGATCAGCAGCAGGCCCGTTTGCAGACCGAGGATGGTGGCGCTGGCGCGCCGCACGCCATAGGACAAGCCATGCGACATCGACAGCACCGCGCCCGAACCGGGCGAAACGGCAATAATGCAGGCGGCGACGAAAAATCCCAGCCAGACGGCAAAGCTCATGATGTACATCCCATGGTTGACTCCGGCGTCAGCGAAATGCTGCGCGGTAACGCACATTGTAGCCGCGTCGCCATATCGCCGCCGGCTCAGCTTGGGTTAAACTTGCTGCTTCTATAATAAGGACCACCATGACCACTTTCACCACCCGAGGGAGCCGCTAATGGCCGGCACCAGCCTGTTGGCGCTGATCGACGATATCGCGACCATCCTCGACGACGTCACCGTGATGACCAAGGTCGCGGCCAAGAAAACCGCCGGCGTGCTCGGCGACGACCTGGCGCTCAATGCGCAGCAGGTATCCGGCGTGCGCGCCGCGCGCGAAATTCCCGTGGTGTGGGCGGTGGCGGTCGGTTCGCTCAAGAACAAGGCGATCCTGGTGCCGGCAGCGCTGGCGATCAGCGCCTTCCTGCCGCAGGCCATCACGCCGCTCCTGATGATCGGCGGCCTGTACCTGTGCTTCGAGGGCTTCGAGAAAATCGCCCACAGCGTGCTGCACAAGGAAGAAAAAGCCCAGCGCAAGCAGGAACTGGTGGCTGCCGTGGCCGATCCCGACGCCGACCTGGTGGCGCTGGAAAAGGAAAAGATCAAGGGCGCCGTGCGCACCGACTTCATCCTGTCGGCCGAGATCATCGTCATCTCGCTCGGCAGCGTGGAAGGCAAGCCGTTCATGGAACAGGCGCTGGTGGTCATCCTGATCGCGCTGGTGATGACGGTGGGGGTCTATGGCCTGGTGGCCGGCATCGTCAAGATGGACGATGCCGGCCTGTACTTGAGCAAGCTGGGCAACGCCATCGTGCGCGGGTTTGGCCGCTTCCTGCTGGCCGCGGCGCCGGTGCTGATGAAATTCCTGTCGGTGGTGGGCACGGCCGCCATGTTCATGGTCGGCGGCGGCATCCTGGTGCACGGCATTCCCGGCAGCCACGACGTGGTGCACCACGCGCAAGAAGTCATGGCCGGCGTGCCGACGCTCGGCCCGGTGCTGTCCTTTATCACCGAAAGCGTGATCGGCGCCGTCACCGGCCTGGTGGCGGGCGCGCTGGCGCTGGCGGTGGTGACCGTGGTTGGCAAGCTCTGGCGCACAACCAAGAAGTCTTAAAAAATCGGACTTCCTGCGGAACTTCCCGGCTGCTAGCCACTCCAAGACCAAAATAATCGGCTTTTGGAGCGGCACATGGATTTTCGGCATTTAAGGATGGCGCTGGACGCGGCGCGCATGACGATCTGGGACACTTTCATTCACGACGGCACGGTGGCAAGCAGCACCGTCAACTGGCAGGGCGGCGGCCAGCGCCTGCTCGGCCTGCCACCGGGCCAGCTGGCGCAACCGTTTACCGACTTTCTCAGCTATGTCCATGTGGACGACCGCGACGCCCTGGTCCATACCATGCAGGAGGCCGTGGACATGTGCACCGGCTACGAGGTCGAGTACCGCGTGGTGTGGGACGACGCCAGCCTGCACTGGCTGGCCGCCAAGGCCCACATGCTGTGCAACGCCCACGGCGCCCCTACCGGCACCCTGGGCATCATCTGGGACATCACCGAACGCAAGCTGAACGAACAGGCTACGGCGCGCGACCGCGAGATGGCCGCGGTGACGCTGCGCGCCATCGGCGAGGGCGTGATCACCATCGACCCGCACGGTAAGACCGAGTACCTGAACCACACCGCCGAGCAACTGACCGGCTGGCGCAGCGACAAGGCGCGCGGCCAGGATATCGCCAGCATCCTGCGGCTGACCAACGAGGCCGGCGAGCCCATTGCCGAACACGTGGCATTGCAATGCCTGCGCCTGCGGCAAACAGTAGCGCCGGCGTCCGACAACCAGCTCGTTACGCGCGAAGGGCGTCACATCGCGGTCGAGGAATCGGCCTCGCCGATCTGGTCCGACAACGGTGCCCTGCTGGGCGTGGTGGTGGTATTCCGTGACGTGAGCCACGAGCGCAAGCTTACCCGGCAATTGTCGTGGAACGCCACCCACGACACCCTCACCGGCCTGATCAACCGGCGCGAATTCGAAGTACGCATCGCCGAGGCCCTGCACAGCGCCAAGGAAGAAGGCCATGTGCACGCCATGCTGTACATGGACCTCGACCAGTTCAAGATCGTCAACGACACCTGCGGCCACGCTGCCGGCGACCAGCTGCTACAGCTGCTGGCACGCATGCTGCAAACCCAGATGCGCGACTCCGACGTGCTGGCGCGCCTTGGCGGCGACGAGCTCGGCGTGCTGCTGCCGCGCTGCCCCACCGACCAGGCGCGCCTGATCGCCGAGAGCTTGCGGCAGTCGATCCGCAATTTCCGCTTCGTCTGGCAGGAGCGCACCTTCGAACTCGGCGTCTCCATCGGCATGGTCGAGGTCACGCGCCACAGCAAGTCGATGACCGAGCTCTTGATGGCGGCCGACCAGGCCTGCTACCTGGCCAAGGAGCGCGGCCGCAACCGCGTGCACGTGTACCGCGACGCCGACCAGCGGCTGGCGCGCCGGCTCGGCGAGATGCAATGGGTATCGCGCCTGAACGAAGCGTTCGAGCAGCAATACTTCCGCCTGTATACGCAACCCATCGTCGGCCTGGGCCAGACCGGCAGCGAACACCTCGAGGTGCTGATCCGCATCCAGCCCGCCAAGGGCGACCTGATCCTGCCCGGCGCCTTCATTCCCGCCGCCGAACGTTACGACCTGATGACCGCCATCGACCGCTGGGTGATCCGCGCCGTGTGCCGCCATGCCGGCGCTGCTGCTGCTGCTGCTGCTGCTGCTGCCGCTGCGGCGGCCCCGGCCGGAGCGCCTACCGCCGCCATTGCCCCGATCGCTCCCATCGAGTATTCGATCAACCTCTCCGGCACCTCGCTCGGCGACGACAGCCTGCACGACTACATCGTCGAGCAGTTCCGCGAATTCAACGTGGCGCCGCAGCACATCTGCTTCGAGATCACCGAAACGGCCGTGATCGCCAACCTGATCCGGGCGCAGGAATTCATGGCCAAACTGAAGGCGCTCGGCTGCCGCTTCTCGCTCGACGACTTCGGCAGCGGCCTGTCGTCGTTTGCCTATCTCAAAGCGCTGCCGGTCGATTTTCTCAAGATCGACGGCGTGTTCATCCGCGACATCGCCACCAATTCCATCAACCGCGCCATGGTCAAGGCCATCAACGAGGTGGGTCACGTGATGGGCCTGCGCACCGTGGCCGAATACGTGGAAGACGACACCACGCTGGCCGTGGTGCGCCAGCTCGGGCTCGACTACGCCCAGGGCTACGCGGTAGGCACATTGCAGCCCCTGCAAAGTTGATGCAATACAGATAACGCCACCTGCCACAATCCCGGAAATTTTGATCTACATCAATAAAATTGCCTGACGGACTCCGTACACTGGTCACACCTATTGTGATAAAGCAACAACAGCCGGAGAGTGCGATGCGCAACAACCAACCCGTCAGCAACCGCGAAGTGGAAGTCCTGGACGACCAGGCGATTGTTTCCAAGACCGATATGAATGGCAACATCGTCTATGTGAACCCGTATTTCACCCAGATCAGCGGTTTTACGGAAGAAGAACTGATCGGCGCACCGCAGAACATTGTGCGCCATCCCGACATGCCGGCCGAAGCGTTTGCCGACCTGTGGGAATCGATCAAGGGCGGCACGCCGTGGACCGGCATCGTCAAGAACCGTTGCAAGAACGGCGACCACTACTGGGTGCGCGCCAACATCACCCCGATCCGCGAACATGGCAAGACCATCGGCTACATGTCGGTGCGGGTCAAGGCCGAACGCCACCAGGTGGCCGAAGCCGAAGAAGCATACAAGGCCATCCGCGCCGGCGACGGCCACGGCATCCGCATCAAGAACGGCCAGTTGATCCGTCCCGGAACATTGCGGCTGCTGGCGCGCCTGTCCCACGTCTCGCTGGGCATGCGCATCTGGCTCGCCACCAGCGTGGTCAACGTGCTGCAACTGGGCGTGTGCGTGGCCGCGCTGATGGGCAACGAAGGTCACCGCTACGCCATCTTCGGCGCCACCTTCCTCGGCCTGTTGATCAACATCTTCCTGTGGTACACCTTGCGGGTCTCGATGCTGGCGCCGCTCAGGCAGGCGCTCGAGGGCGCCCGGTCGATCGCCGCCGGCGACCTGACCGCATCGTTCGACACCCATGCCACCGACGAGGTGGGCCAGCTGCTGCGCGCGCTGCAGCAGATGAACAGCAACCTGATCGCCACCATCCGCGACGTGCGCATCAACGTGGAAACCATGGCCGTGGCCACGCGCCAGATCGCCGCCGGCAACGCCGACCTGTCGGGCCGCACCGAGGCGCAGGCCGCCAGCCTGGAAGAGACGGCATCGTCGGTCGAACAGTTCTCGGCCACCGTCAAGCAGAATGCCGACAACTCGGCTCAAGCCAACGACCTGGCCGTGAGCGCCTCGCATGTTGCCGTGCAGGGCGGCGAAATTGTCGCCGACGTCATTGCCACCATGGACGAAATCAACGCCTCGTCGCGCAAGATCGTCGACATCATCGGCCTGATCGAAGGCATTGCTTTCCAGACCAATATCCTGGCGCTCAACGCGGCCGTGGAAGCAGCCCGTGCCGGCGAACAGGGTCGCGGCTTTGCGGTCGTGGCCGGCGAAGTGCGCAACCTGGCGCAGCGCAGCGCCACCGCCGCCAAGGACATCAAGAACCTGATCGACGTCTCGGTCGGCAAGGTCAGCGCCGGCATGGTGCAGGTGGACCGCGCCGGCGCCACCATGAAGCAGGTGGTGTCGTCGGTACAGCAGGTCACCGCCATCATGCGCGAAATCTCGGTCGCCTCGCACGAGCAGAGCATCGGCGTCGACCAGGTCAATTCGGCCATCGCCCACATGGACCAGGTCACGCAGCAGAACGCCGCGCTGGTCGAAGAAGCGGCAGCGGCCACCGCCAGCCTGGCCGTGGAAGCGGGCGGCCTGACGCAGGCGGTCAGCCTGTTCAAGTTCGGCCGCGCACCATCGCGGGCCAGGGCCAGCAGCGGTGGCAACAAGGCGGCCCGCCCGGCCGCCAAGACGGAACCCCGCCGCCTGGCAGCCTGAGAGCCACCATCATGTCTACCTCCAGCATTACCGCGTCGGCCATCGATGCGGTCGAATTCGACGCCGCCATCATCAGCAAACTGAGCCAGTCCGGTCCGCGCTACACCTCGTACCCGACCGCCGACCGCTTCGTCCCGGACTTCGGCTATGGCCAGTTCCTGGAAGCGGTGGCGGGCCTGCGCCTGCGCCGCAGCCAGCGCCCGCTGTCGCTGTACATCCACGTGCCGTTCTGCGACACCATCTGCTACTACTGCGGCTGCAACAAGATCGTCACCAAGGATCACGGCAAGGCCGCTACCTACCTCGGCTACCTCAAGCAGGAACTCGACATGCAGGGCCGGCTGTTCGCCGGCATCGGCCAGATCGAGCAGCTGCACTTCGGCGGCGGCACGCCCACCTACCTGAGCGACCGCCAGATGGGCGACCTGATGGCCTACTTGCGCGAGAACTTCGACTTCGCACCCGATGCGCTGGGCGAATACTCGATCGAGATCGACCCGCGCACCGTGACACCGGAACGCATCCACTCGCTGCGCGCGCAAGGTTTCAATCGCGTCAGCCTGGGCGTGCAGGATTTCGATCCCGAGGTGCAGCAGGCGGTCAACCGCATCCAGCCCGAAGCGGAAACCCGGGCCGTGATGGCGGCCGCGCGCGACGCCGGCTTCCGCTCGATCAGCATCGACCTGATTTACGGCCTGCCCAGGCAGACCATGGCCACCATGGAGCGCACGCTCGACAAGGTGATCGACGCCAGCCCCGACCGCATCGCCCTGTACAACTACGCCCACCTGCCGCATTTGTTCAAGCCGCAGCGCCGGATTGCGGACGCCGACCTGCCCACCGCCGCCGTCAAGCTCGACCTGCTGGCGCTGTGCATCCGCCGCCTGTGCGCGGCCGGCTACGTGTACATCGGCATGGACCATTTCGCCAAGCCCGACGACGAGCTGGCCGTGGCCCAGCGCCAGGGCCGCCTGCAGCGCAATTTCCAGGGTTATTCCACCCGCGCCGAAGCGGACCTGATCTCGTGCGGCGTCTCGGCCATCAGCGCGATTGGCGCCACCTACAGCCAGAACGAAAAGACGCTCGACGCCTACTACGAAAAGCTCGACGCCGGCGTGCTGCCGATCACGCGTGGCGTCAAGCTCGACAACGACGACCTGCTGCGCCGCATCGTGATCCAGAAGCTGATGTGCAATTTCGAACTGTCGCTGGCCTCGCTCGAGCAATCGTTCCCGATCACGTTCCGCCATTATTTTGCCGCCGAACTGGAACAACTGGAGGCGTTTGCGCAGGACGGCCTGCTCACGGTCGACCACGAGTGGATCAGCGTCACGCCCAAGGGCCGGCTGTTGATACGCAATATCTGCATGGTGTTCGACCGCTACCTGGCCACGGCAAGACTCGATAGCGCGCAACCGCTGCGCTACTCGAAAACCATCTGACCGCCATGGCCGTCCAGCTGCTTCCCGTGTTCCTGGTCGGCCTGGCCGGCAGCATTCATTGCGTGGGCATGTGTGGCGGCATTGTCGGCGCGTTGTCGGCCAGCGCCAGCACGGGCGCCGCGCGCGCGCCGGTAAGAACGATGATTCCGATAGCGGCCCCCGGCGCCAGTGCCACTGCCGGTCCTGCCGGTGCTTCCACCGCTGGTGCTGCTGCCAGTAACGGCACTGCCGCAGCGCTGACGCGGGTACTGGCCTATAACACCGGCCGCATTGCCAGCTACATGCTGGCCGGCGCCATCGCGGGCGGCCTGGCCGGCGGCGCGCAAAGCCTGGCCGGTCTGGCCGGCGTGCAGTTGGGCTTTTACTGGCTGGCCAACCTGATGCTGGTCGCCCTCGGATTACACCTGATGAACGCCTGGCGCGGCCTGGCGTGGCTGGAACAGGGCGGCCGCCTGCTGTGGCAGCGCGCGCAGCCCGTCATCGCGCCGTGGATGACAACCCTGCTGCCGGTGCAGAAGCCGCAGCAGGCGCTGGCGCTCGGCGCACTGTGGGGCTGGCTGCCATGTGGCATGGTGTACAGCGTGCTGCTCACCGCCATGCTCAGCGGCGACGCCTTCGACGGCGCCACCGTGATGCTGGCCTTTGGCCTCGGCACCTTGCCGATGCTGGTCGGCCTGGGGTTGATCGGCGCGCGCGTGCAGCGCGCCATGCGCCGGCCGCTGGTGCGCATCGCCTGCGGCGTGGCGGTGCTGGGATTTGGTTTGCTGGGACTGCTGCGCGCCGGCGGCGGTGACGGCATTACGCCGGAATGGATCACTATCTTATGCCTGACACCCCACTGACACAACGCGCGGCCAGCGCGCACGCTGGCTGCTACCACTGCGGCGAACCGGTGCCCTCCTCCGCCAACTGGCCGGTGGACATCGACGGCGTTATCCACACCATGTGCTGCCCCGGCTGCGCGGCAGTGGCGCAGACCATCGTCGACCTCGGGCAGGCGTCGTACTACCGCGACCGTTCTTCATTTGCCGCCAGCGCCGGCACTGCCCACCTGGTACCGCCCGAGCTGCAACTGTATGACAACGCCGACCCGCGCTTCGCCCGCGACGACAACACGCGCGAGACCACGTTCGCGGTCGAAGGCATCCGCTGCGCCGCCTGCGTGTGGCTGATCGAACACCGGCTGGCGCGCCTGCCCGGCGTGGAAGCGGCCCAGCTCAACGTTGCCACCGAGCGCCTGTACGTGCGCTGGCGCCGGGCCGACTGCCGCCCCGGCGACATCCTGGCCGCGCTGCACGCGATCGGCTACACCGCGTATCCGTACGATGCCGGCCGCCACCAGGTGCAGCAGCGCCAGGCCGCGCGCACATTGGGCCGCCAGCTGTTCGTGGCCGGCCTGGCGATGATGCAGGTGATGATGTACGTGGCGCCGGCCTATATGTCCAATGGCGACGGCACGCTCGATCCGGCCATGGCGTCGCTGATGCAGTGGGCCAGCCTGCTGCTCACGATACCCGCAGTCAGTTATGCCGCGCTGCCGTTCTGGCGCGGCGCCCTGGCCAGCCTGCGCGCGCGCACCCTGGGCATGGACGTGCCGGTGGCGCTGGGTATCGCCGCCGCCTTCGGCGCGAGCGTGATCGCCACCGTGCGCGGCACCGGCGAAGTGTGGTTCGATTCGGTCACCATGTTCATCTTCCTGCTGCTGTGCAGCCGCTGGTACGAGCTGCGCGCGCGGCGTCGCGCCGGCGCCGCGCTCGAACGGCTGCACCACGCGCTGCCGGCATCGGCCACCTTGCTGGCCCAGTATCCCGACAGCCGGGGCGCCACGCTGGTGCGCGCGGCCGCGCTGCAAATCGGCGACGTCATCATGATCAAGCCCGGTGAGGCGGTGGCGGCCGACTGCGTGGTGGTCGATGGCAACACGTCGCTCGACCTCTCGCTGCTGTCGGGCGAAAGCGCGCCCGTGGCAAAAGACACCGGCGCAGCGCTGCCCGGCGGCGCCATCAACGCCGGCGCCGTGGTGCTGGCGCGGGTAACGCGGCGGGCCCAGGACAGCACCATGTCGAGCCTGGTAAAGCTGATCGACCGCGCGGGACAGGGCAAGCCGCGCATCGCGCTGTGGGCCGACCGCGTGGCGGCGTGGTTCGTGGCAGGGCTGCTGCTGTTTGCCATCTGCGCTTTCGGCTTCTGGAGCTGGCACGACGGCAACCTGCTGCGCGCCTGGCCGATCGCGATTGCAGTATTGGTGGTGTCGTGTCCATGCGCGCTGTCGCTGGCCACGCCCACCGCGCTGGCCGCCGCCACCGACCGCCTGCTGCGCGGCGGCGTGCTGGTGACCGGCGCCCAAACCCTCGAAACCCTGCACCGCGCCACCCACATCGTGTTCGACAAGACCGGCACCCTCACCCACGGCCGCCCGGTACTGCAAGCGACCGTGCCGCTGGGCGCCATGCGCGCCGGCTTCTGCCTGCAAGTGGCTGCCGCGCTCGACGCCGGCAGCGCCCACCCGCTGGCACGCGCCATCGTCGCGGCAGCCGTCACGGCCGGCGGCGGACGGCGCGAGGACTGGCACCCGAACACGGTACGCGAAGTGCCCGGCTGCGGCATCGAGGCCGTGCTGCACAACCGGCGCTACCGGCTGGGCAGCGCTGCTTTCGTGGCAGGGATCGCGGGCATGGCGGGAACCACCACAACGGTCGCCAGCACCGGAACAGCGGGTACGGCAGGACCGCCCGGAGTGTCCGCAGTGGACGGCACGGGGATTGCGGCGGCTGTCGGCCCAACCGCAATGACGGCAAGCGCCGAACTTGCGGACATGCCGGGATACTCCGGCCAGCCTGGCACCGGCCTGGCGCCCGCCCACCAGGTAGCGGACGGCGCCACGCCCGTGTACCTCGGTGCGGAGGGCCAATGGCTCGCCTGCCTGCAACTGCACGACGGCCTGCGGCCCGACGCCCAGGCCACGGTCGATTATTTCCGCCGTACCGGCAAGACGGTGGTGCTGCTCAGCGGTGACCATGACGTGCTGGCGCGCCGCGTCGGCGACCGGCTCGGCATCGGCACCACCGTGGGCGGCTACCTGCCCGAAGAAAAGCTGGCGTTTGTAAAACAGCTGCAGATGAAGGGTGCGGTGGTGGCGATGGTGGGCGACGGCATCAACGACGCCGCCGTGCTGAGCGCGGCCGACGTGTCGTTTGCGATGGGCGAAGGCGCCGCGCTGGCGCAAGCCCATGCCGACGCGGTGCTGCTGGGCGGCCGGCTCGGCGCCGTGGCCGACAGCGCCCGCGTGGCTGCGCGCACCATGCGCGTGATCCGCCAGAACCTGGCCTGGGCCAGTGTGTACAACGTGACCGCGATTCCGGCGGCGGCGCTGGGGTTACTCAATCCGTGGCTGTCGGGCGTGGGCATGGCCGCCAGTTCGGCGGTGGTGGTGGCCAACGCGCTGCGGCTGCGCCGCGCCGGCAAGGCGTCGTGATGGAGGCGCTGCTGCTGTTGATTCCCCTGAGCGTGCTGCTGGTGTTCGTCGCCCTGTGGATTTTTTTCCGCGCGTCCGACGACGGCCAGTTCGACGACCTGGTGGGGCCCGGCCTGCGGGTGCTGCAGGATGACGACCGCCCGCACCAAGCCGCCCCGGAAGATCAAAGTTCTGTACGTAACTCGAACAGTTCTGGAAACAACACCACGTCGAGCATCTTGCGCAAGTAGTTGACGCCATCGGTGCCGCCGGTGCCCATCTTGAAGCCGATCACGCGCTGCACCGTGGTGACATGGCGGAAGCGCCACAGCCGGAACGCGGTCTCCAGGTCCACCAGCTTTTCGGCCAGCTCGTACAGCGGCCAGTACTCACCCGTGTTTTGATACACGGTGGTCCACGCAGCCTTCACCGAGTTGTCGGATTTGACCGGCTGGTCCCACGGCCCCGCCAGGCGCGCGGCATCGACGGCCAGGCCGCTGTTGGCCATCACCATGATGGCCTGGTCGTAGATCGACGGCGCCTCGAGCGCGCGCTTGAGCACCGCGTACGCTTCCGGCTTGTGCTGGTGCACTTGCAGGTGGGTGGCGTTCTTGTTTCCGAGCAGGAATTCGATTTCGCGGTACTGGTGCGACTGGAAGCCCGACGACGCGCCCAGGTACGGGCGGATCGCCGTGTACTCGGGCGGCGTCATGGTGGACAGCACATCCCATGCATGCACCAGCTGGTTCATGATGGCCGCCACGCGCGCCAGCATTTTCATCGCGGCCGGCAGCTGGCCTGCCGCGATATTGTCGCGCGCGCCGTGCAGCTCATGCAGCATGAGCTTCATCCACAGCTCGCTGGTCTGGTGCTGGATGATGAACAGAAGCTCGTTGTGCTCGGGCGAGAGCGGGTGCTGGGCCGACAGGATGGTGTCGAGCGACAGGTAGTCGCCGTAACTCATGTCTTTTGAAAAATCGAGCTGGGCGCCGTGGTAATCGGCTGGCTGGCTCGGGGCTGGCGTTGCGGCGCCGTGGGATACCGGACATTTCATGGTGTGCTTTCGTATGTCGTAAAAATCAGGTTACCGCATCGCGCTTGGCATCGACCTGGTAATCGCGGCGGTCGAGGATATCCTTCAATACCATCACCGCACGCCACACGTCCTGGTACGTGGTGTACAGCGGCGTGAAACCGAAGCGCATCACCTGCGGTTCGCGGTAGTCGCCGATCACGCCGCGCGCGATCAGGGCCTGCATCACCGCGTAACCGTGCGGATGCATCACGCTCACCTGGCTGCCACGCTCGGCGTGGGTGCGCGGCGTGATCAGCGCCAAAGGATGGTCGGCGCAATGTTCTTCGAGCAGCGCGATAAACAGGTCGGACAGCGCCAGCGACTTGGCGCGCAGCGCCGCCATCGGCACCTGGTGGAAAATCTCCAGGCCGCATTCCACCAGCGCCAGCGACACCACCGGCTGGGTACCGCACAGCGCGCGGCCGATGCCGGCCACCGGCGCATACGACGGCTGCATGGCAAACGGCTGGCGATGGGTCCACCAGCCGGTGAGCGGCTGCGAGAACTGTTCATGGTGGCGCTTGGGCACCCAGATGAACGCCGGCGAACCGGGGCCGCCGTTGAGGTACTTGTAGGTGCAACCGACCGCGAAGTCGGCGTTGGCGGCGTTCAGTTCCACCGGCACCGCGCCGGCAGAATGGGCCAGGTCCCAGATCGCCAGCGCGCCGGCGGCATGGATCTGCGCCGTGGTGGCAGCCATGTCGAACATGCGGCCGGTGCGGTAGTTGACGTGGGTGAGCATGACCACCGCCACTTGCGCGCCGGCGTCGCCGCCGAGCGCGGCCGGCAGGTCGGCCCACGAGTCGAGCAGTTTCAGTTCATAGCCGCGTTCGAGCCAGCCCAGCAGGCCTTCGGCCATGTAGATATCGCTGGGAAAATTGTCGCGCTCGGTGATGATCACGCGCCGACTGGCACGGACTGGATCGGCCGCCTGCATCTTGATGGCGGCGGCCAGCGCCTTGAACAGGTTGACCGACGTCGAATCGGTGACCACCACCTCGTCCTCGGCAGCGCCCACCAGCGGCGCCAACAGTGAGCCAAGGCGACGCGGCAGGTCGTACCAGCCGGCCGTGTTCCAGCTGCGGATCAGGTCGTCGCCCCACTCGGCAGCAATCACCTGCTGCGCGCGTTGCAGGGAGGCCTTGGGCCGCGCGCCCAGCGAATTGCCGTCGAGGTAAATCACGCCGTCAGGCAGTGCAAACTGGGCGCGCTGGGCGGCCAGCGGGTCGGCGGCGTCGAGCGCCAGGCAATCTTGTTCGGTGGTCATGGAAGTCTCGTGGTTGAAGTTATCGGGTAAAGGCAAAGGATGGGGGCGATACGTCACCGGGCAGCGCACGCAACACCGCGCGCACCGGGCTGGCGTCGAGCCCGCGCAATTTGAGCGGCAGCGCGATCAGTTCGTAATCGCCGGCCGCAATCTCGTCGAGCACCACGCCTTCCAGGATGGCCATGGCGTGGCGCCGCACGGCGTTGTGGCTGGCCATGGTCTTCGAGGTTTGCGGATCGATCGACGGCGTATCGATGCCCACCAGGCGCACGCCGTGCCAGGCCATCAGGTCGATGGCGCCAGCGGCGACGGCAATGAACTGCGCGTCCCACGCCAACTGCGGCGCGGTAGCCGTGGTCTTGAGCAGCACCCGCGCCGGCGTGTTATGCAGCATGGAAGCAATGTGGCGCGCTTCCACCACGCCGCCGGCAGCGATACCCAGCATGCTGCAATCGATCACGCGGCACGGCCCCAGGTAAGGGTCGAGCGCCACGGCGTCGATGGCCGCGCCAGCGCTGTCGTAGTGCGACGGCGCGTCGCAATGGGCGCCGGTGTGGGTGGACAGCGTAATCTGGCTCACCTGCACCGGGCATTGCTCGTCCATCTGCCAGGTGGTGCGGGCGCTGAACGGGCTGTCGCCGGGCCAGACGGGAATGGCCGGTGACAGCGTGGGACTGATGTCCCAGATGCGGTGCGTAGTGGTCATGAGAGCGTGGTGGTGAAGGGCTGCGACAGATATATTCTAGAGCACGAAAGAACTTTTTTTTCTGCAAAGATCGGCGCAAAAAACGCCGATATTGATCTATTATTCGATTTATCTACTTAAAAACCGCAAAATATTTCAATGAAACTGGACCTTGTCGATATAAACATATTACGGGCCCTGCAGCAGGACGGCCGCATCAGCAACGCCCGGCTGGCCGAGCTGGTGTTCCTGTCGCCGTCGGCCTGCCTGCGCCGCGTCGGCCTGCTCGAGGAAGCCGGCATCATCCAGGGCTACACCGCCCGCCTCGACGCCGAACTGCTGGGACTGGACGTGGAAGCGTTCGTCATCATCACCATGCGGCGCGACACCGACCAGTGGCACGAGCAGTTCGTCGCCGCCCTGCCGCAGTGGGAAGAGGTGGTGGGCTCGTTCGTGGTAACCGGCGAAGCCAACTACATGCTGCGGGTACGCGCGCGCAATTTGAAACACTATTCCGACTTCGTGATGAACAAGCTCTACAAGGTACCCGGCGTGCTCGACATCCGCTCGCACATGGTGCTGCGCAATCTCGGCGAATCGGGCGTGCTGGGCACCAGCCTGCTGCAGCAGGACGACCGTTAGTCGGCCAGCGGCTTGACCACCTTGCCGCCCTTCATCACGAACGAGACTTTTTCCAGCGTGCGGATGTTGGCGATCGGGTCGCCCTTGACGGCAATGATGTCGGCATAGCGGCCCGGTGCGATGCTGCCGATGTCCTGTGCTGCGCCGATCAAATCGGCGGCGTTACGGGTGGCCATCAGGATCGCATCCATCGGCGTGATACCGGCCTGTACCAGTAGCGCGAATTCCTCGCCGTTGCCGCCGGTCTGGTCGGTGCCGAATGCCATTTTCACGCCGGCCCGGTAGGCCACTCCCGCGTTCTTGATGGTGCCCGGTGCCACGATCTTCGCCTTGGCGGCTGACGACGGCGGCAGCCGTTCCGGATGCTCGATCGCCAACTTCAGGCCGCGATTTGCCACCAGCAGGGTCGGCACGAAATAGGTACCGTTTTTCTTCATCAACTGGTAGCTGTCGGGCTCGCCAAAGGTGACATGCTCGACCGAATCGGCGCCGAGCCGGCTGGCCTGATCGATGGCGCCCTTGCCGTGCGCGTGCGCGGCCACCTTCATGCCCAGCGCATGCGCGGTGGTCACCACGGCGGACACTTCGGCGTCGGTCATGGTGGTGCGCTTGGGATCGTCGTTAATGCTGAGTACGCCGCCGCTGGGCATGATCTTGACCAGGTCGGCGCCTTCGCGGTGCAGGCGGCGCACGGCCTTGACCGCCTCGTCCGGGCCGTCGATCACCGACGCGTCCCAATGCGCATGGTCGAGCTCGGGATCGAGGCCGTTGCGCTTGTCGCTGTGCCCACCCGTGGGGCCAAGGTACATGCCGGACACATACATCCGTGGTCCCGGGATCACGCCGCTGTTGATGGCGCGCTTGAGGCCCACGATCACCTCGGTTTCCGTGCCCAGGTCGCGCAACGACGTGAAGCCCAGGTCCAGCATGCGCGTCGCGGCCGCCGCAGTGCGGAACGCGGTGTCGCTGGACGTGGTGGTGAAGCGCTGCGCCAGTCCGCCGCCTTCGCCGATCACGCCAAAGCTCATGTGCACATGGCAGTCGATCAGCCCCGGCAGCACGGTCGCCTGCGACAGATCGACGATCTCGGCGCCGGCCGGGGTGACGAAGCCGCTCTGCACGGCGGTGATGCGGTCATCGGTGACCAGGATGGACATCTTGTCGGCCACCTTGCCGGAGACGGCGTCGATCAGGTGGCCGGCGTGGATGACCACGTCCTTCGCGGCAGCGGCGCAAGACCAGCACAACAGGGCAGCAGCAAGGGCGGTAAGAGGGAGCGACTTCGATTTCATCGGTGGGTCCTTAAGTGGAAGAACTGGAAAAACCTGGTAGCGGAAGTACCGATTGCAACCGCAGCCGTTAGCCGACAATCCGTCATCCTCGCGAAAGCGGGGATCCATACTGAGCCTCAGATCACGCGGTCTATGGATCCCCGCGTGCGCAAGGATGACAATTCTGCGGTTGACGGCTTCGGCGTGACGGCGGCTTACGCTGCACGACGCGATGACTTCCGCTGGTGTAAGAAATTTTACTTGGCTAGCAGAAAAATAGTGTTCTTATTTTTCCGACGAAGCGCGCAGATTCGGAACATTGGTCCGAATCCGTCGCGGTTGACAGAACAGTTATACCTGTCAGACCGCTTTGGCGCGCCAGTGAGCCGCCGCCGTCAGTGACGAACGCGACTTGATGGTCTTGAGGCAGATCATGGTGGTGGAGCGCTGCAAGCCGGGCAGCAGCGACAGGTTGTAGCGCAACAGGTCGTCCAGCGTATCGACGCCCTCGCACACGACCTTGAGCAGGTAGTCGGCCTCGCCCGCCATCGACAGGCACTCGATCACGGCCGGGTTGGCCAGTGCGGCCGCTTCGAACTCGGCGCGGCGGCCGAAATCGATCATCACCTGGATATAGGCAGTCAGTTTCAGTTGCAGCAGCTGGGGTGCGATGTCGGCGTGGTAGCCGCGGATGGTGCCATTCTTTTCCAGCGCCTGCACGCGGGTCCAGCACGGGGTTTTCGACAGGCCCACCTCCTCGGCCAGGTCAACGAACGATTGCCTTCCATCGCGTTCAAGGGAAGCCAGGATGGCCAGGTCGTATTTGTCCAAGGGTTCTCCAAAATGTTGAAAAACAAGCAGGCTTCCTGTGCCATTGATGCGGCACGGGATGATGATCCAAATATACAACTAAATCAGAACAATATTCCAAAATTTCTGATTTTTCCCGGCTTAAAAGAATAAAAATTGCTTGCATATCGATATCATGTATTTCCATATCGCGAGCCGCAACAAACGATCCGCCCGATCCGCCACCAGCGGGCCCCGGGGTGAGGGACAACGATCGCCACAACGACCAGGTGCCATCCGGAAATAAACCACACGTTCGCATCAAAGACGTTACTAACCGGGGGAACCTCATGAGCAAATCAGGAAAACGCAAGGCGCCACGACCGCGCTCCACGCCACCAGCCGCACCGCTGCCCAGGAAGCTGTCCGGCTCCCTGCGCGTGGCCACCGGCCTGCTGCTGCTGTCCGGCAGCGGTTACGGCTATGCCCAGGCGGCTGCGCCGCAGGCTGTGCCCGCCACCACTGCGGCAGCGGCAGAAGCAGCGACCACGGCAGAACCTGCCGCGGTGGACGCCGTGATCGACACCGGCGCCAGCGTGGTGGTGAGCGCCTCGCGCATCGACCGTGCCGGCTTCAAGGCCCCTACCCCCACCACCGTGATCGGCGGGGCGGCCATCGCCCAGCGCGCGGCGGTCAACGTGGCCGATGTGCTCAATGAAGTGCCGGCGTTCCGCGCCACCAATTCCGCCACCAGCGGCACCACCAGCACCGGCGTCAGCTTTACCGACCTGCGCGGCCTCGGCTCCAACCGCACCCTGGTGCTGCTGGGCCGCAACCGCCTGCCGCTGACCTACAACGGCAACATCGCCGGCGCCGCCGGGGTGGACCTGAACATGGTGCCGACGTCGCTGATCCAGAGCGTGGACGTGGTGACCGGCGGCGCCTCCGCCGCCTACGGCTCCGACGCGGTCGCAGGCGTGGTCAATATCCGCCTGAAGGATCGCATCGACGGCGTGCAGGGCTCGGTCCAGTACGGCCAGACCGGCCAGGGCGATGCCCGCGACAAGACCGTCAGCCTGGCCGGTGGCACCACGTTTGCCGACGGCCGCGGCCGCATCATTGCCGGCGGCGAGTACAACGACAACAGCGGCGTGCGCAATTACTACGAGCGCGACTGGGGCCGCGAGGAAGTGTCCGCCTTTGCCGTGCCCGGCACCCGTGCAGCGGGCGTGCCGGCCAACCTGATTGCCAGCGGCGTGCGCATCGGTAACATGACTTCCGGCGGCCTGATCCAGAACGTGGCCACCAACCCGGCCGCCCTGCGCGGCCAGCAGTTCGTCACCAACGCCGATGGCACCGTGGGCATTGCTCCGTTCGCCTACGGCCAGTACGCGACCGGCACCACCATGATCGGCGGCGGCGCTTACGGCAACAGCATCTACGGCCCGTTCGCACTGCGCACGCCGGTCGAGCGCGCATCGTTCATGAGCAAGCTGTCGTACGACATCACGCCCGACATCACCTTCTATGTCGAACCGTCGTATGCGCGCAGCAAGGGCGGCGGCACCAGCCAGATCTATTTCAATCCCGCAGTCTCGATCGCGCGCGACAACGCCTACCTGCCCGCTGCGGTGGCGGCGCAAATGGGCAGCACGGCGCTGCGCGTGGGTTACTCGGGCAACAATCTCGGCGCGCCGCAACTGGAAAACCTCAACGAAGCGGCGCGCCTGGCCACCGGCTTGCAGGGATCGTTTGGCGACACCTGGAAGTGGGACGTCAACCTGCAAAAGGCGCGCAGCAATTTTGAAAAAACCACGTCCAACGTGGTGATCAACGCCAATATGCTGCGCGCCATCGATGCCGTGACGGTGACCGCCGCCAACGTCGGCACGTCGGGCCTGGCGCTCGGTTCGATCGCCTGCCGTTCCACGCTCACCGCGCCCACCAATGGCTGCGCACCGGTCAACCTGCTGGGCAGCAGCACCCCATCAGCGGCAGCGGCCGCCTACATCCTAGGCCAGGCGCGCTTCAAGCAGGTATCGGAACTGGAAGAGGCGTCGGCTAATATCCAGGGCGAACCGTTTTCCACCTGGGCCGGTCCGGTGTCGATTGCCGGCGGTTTTGAATATCGCAAGGAAAAACTGTCGTCGTCGGCCGATGCGCTGTCGTCCGCCGGCGCCTTCAACATCAACAACGTCCAGCCGATCAATGGCGACCTCAGCGTGAAAGAGGTGTACCTGGAGACGCTGGTGCCGCTGGCGGCAAAACTGCCCGGCATCCACGCACTCGACTTCAACGGCGCCGTGCGCCGCACTAGTTATTCCACGTCCGGCGACGTCACGACCTGGAAGGCTGGCCTCAGCTATTCGCCGACCGCCGACTTCCGCCTGCGCGGCGCCCGCTCGCGCGATATCCGCGCACCGAACCTGTCCGAACTGTTCAGCTCGCGCAACTCGGCGACGCAATCGCTGTTCGATCCACGCGCCGCCTTCAACAGCAGCTACGTGATGACGGCCTACACCGGCGGCAACACCGCGCTGCAACCGGAAAAATCGGACACCACCACGCTGGGCATCGTGTTCGAGCCGGCCAGGCTGAAACGCCTGAGCATGTCGGCCGACTACTACAAGATCGACGTCAAAAGCGCGATCACCACGGTCGCGTTCCAGACCCTGATCAACAACTGCCTGCGCGACGGCAAGACCAGCGACTGCCAGTACATCACCTTCGCTGCCGACAACTCGATCGCGGCCGTGTCCGGCGTGAACGCCAACGTGGGCGAGCTGCGCACCCACGGTGTCGATCTGCAACTGGCGTATGCCCAGCCATTGCGCGACCTCAGCGACAAGCTGAACGGCACCGTCAACGTCGCGGTGCAGGGCACCAAGGTGTTCGAGCTGTGGTCGTCGGGCGACGTGACCCCGGCCACGCCCAACGGCGTCAACCGCGCCGGCCAGACCGGCGTGACCGGCGGCATCCCGGAATGGTCGTGGAACGTCAGCGCCACCTATAAGCTGGGCCCGCTGTCCACCACCGGCCAGCTGCGCTACATCAGCCGGGGCCACTACAACAACGCCATGATCGGCCCGGACGATGCCAACTACGCCGCCACGCTGGCCAACAGCATCGACAACAACATCGTGCCGTCGGTAACCTACTTCAACTGGCGCGGCAGCTATGAGCTCGGCGGCAAAGGTTCGCCCGAGGTGTTCGTGGCCGTCAACAATGTGTTCGACCGGGCGCCGCCGCTGCCGGCCAATGGCGTCTACTATGACGTACTGGGCCGCAGCTTCAGCCTCGGCCTGCGCGCCAAGTTTTAATCGCACCAGTGCGCGTCCCCCGGGGACGCGCTTTGTCATGTCAGCGTACAGGAATCATTGATGAAGAAAAAACTCGTCGCCAGCTTGCTGCTGGCCGGCCTGCTGGCCACCGCCGCCCAAGCAGCTCCCGCCTCCCTCACCGCGCAACAGCAAACCTTCCGCGCCATCTACCAGCAACTGGTGGAAATCAACACCACCCACTCCGCAGGCGATACCACCAAGGCAGCACAGGCGATGCGCGAGCGGCTGCTGGCGGCCGGCTTCAACGCCGACGACGTGCAAGTGATCGCCCCGTTCGAGCGCAAGGGCAACCTGGTGGCGCGTTTCAAGGGCACGGGCAAGAAGAAACCGTTGCTGCTGCTGGCGCACATCGACGTGGTGGAAGCCAAACGCAGCGACTGGACCACCGACCCGTTCATCCTGCAGGAAAAAGACGGTTACTTCACGGCCCGGGGTGCGGTCGATGACAAAGCCATGGCAGCCGCGTTCATTTCCATCCTGGCGCAGCTGAAGACCGAAGGCTTCAAACCCGAGCGCGACATCATCGTGGCGCTGACCGGCGACGAAGAACGCGGTGGCGTGCCCAGCAATGGCGGGCGCTGGCTGCTGGAAAACCGGCGCGACCTGGTGGACGCCGAGTTCGGCATCAACGAAGGCGGCCGGGGCGAGCTGAAAAACGGCAAGCCGTTCGTGCAGATCTTGCAGATCGGTGAAAAAAGCTTTGTGCAGGCCGAGTTCGAGACCAGCGGTCCCGGCGGCCACAGCGCCCGTCCTACCCCGGACAACGTGATCTACGACTTGACCGCTGCACTGGGCCGGCTGCAACAGTACCAGTTCCCGGTGCGCCTGAACGACGCGGCGCGCATGTACTTCGAGCGCAGCGCGCCGTTGCAGCAGGGTGCCGTGGCCGCCGACATGCGCGCGGTAGCGCAGGGCACGCAGGATGCGGCCGTGTTCGCGCGGCTGTCGCAGGATCCAAACCTGGTGGGCCTGCTGCGCACCACGTGCGTGGCCACCATGGTCAACGCCGGCCACGCGCCGAACGCGCTGGCGCAAAGCGCCAAGGCCATCGTCAACTGCCGCCTGCTGCCCGACGAACAATTCGCGTTTGTCGAGGCGCAATTGAAAGCCCTGGGCGGCGACAAGGTCAAGGTGACGGTGCGCGCCGAGAGCGAGCAGGCGCCATCGTCGCCGTTGCGTCCGGACGTGATGGCAGCGGTGGAAGCGCTGACCGCGCAAATGTGGCCCGGCGTGCCGGTGGTGCCGACCATGGGCGTATCGACGACCGACAGCCGGCTGTTCCGCGCGGTGGGCATACCGATGTATGGCGTGTCCGGCTTGTTTGTCGATCCGGCCACCGTCAATGCCCATGGTTTAAACGAGCGCATCGGCGTGAAGGAACTGTATGATGGACGTGAATTTCTGTACCAGCTGGTCAAGCGTCTGACGCGTTGAACCGCCCTGTCAACCCATCAAAATTCTCATGAAAAATGACAACACGCTCAAGCGCGGCTTGAGCAACCGCCACATCCAGCTGATCGCGCTGGGCGGCGCCGTCGGCACCGGCTTGTTCCTCGGCGTGGCCCAGACCATCAAGCTGGCTGGCCCGTCGGTGATCCTCGGCTACGCGATCGCCGGCATCATGGCCTTCTTCATCATGCGCCAGCTGAGCGAAATGGTAGTGGACCAGCCGGTGGCCGGATCCTTCAGCCACTTCGCCAACCGCTACTGGGGCTCGTTTGCCGGTTTCGCCTCGGGCTGGAATTACTGGATCCTGTACGTGCTGGTCAGCATGGCCGAGCTGACTGCCGTCGGCATCTACGTGCAGTACTGGTGGCCGGGCGTGCCGATGTGGGCGTCGGCGCTGGGCTTCTTCCTGCTGATTAACGCGGTCAACCTGCTGCACGTCAAACTGTTCGGCGAGATGGAGTTCTGGTTCGCCATCATCAAGGTCGCGGCCATCATCGGCATGATCGGCTTCGGCGGCTACCTGCTGATCAGCGGCAGCGGCGGTCCGCAGGCCAGCATCACCAACCTGTGGGCGCTGGGCGGCTTCTTCCCGCACGGCGTGGGCGGCATGGTGATGGCGATGGCGATCATCATGTTTTCGTTCGGCGGGCTGGAACTGGTCGGTATCACGGCGGCCGAAGCGGAGTCGCCGGAAAAGACCATTCCCAAGGCCACCAACCAGGTCGTCTATCGCATCCTGATTTTTTACGTGGGCGCGCTGGCGGTGCTGTTGTCGCTGTACCCGTGGAGCGACGTCCAGCAAGGCGGCAGCCCGTTCGTGCTGATCTTCCAGGCGCTCGACAACGGCTGGGTGGCCTCGGCCCTGAACGTGGTGGTGCTGACGGCCGCGCTGTCGGTGTACAACAGCTGCGTGTACAGCAACAGCCGCATGCTGCTCGGTCTGGCGCTGCAAGGCCATGCGCCGAAGACGCTGGCGCATGTGAATAATCGCGGGATTCCGGTGCACGCGCTGGGCGTCTCGGCGGCCGCCACCGCCTTGTGCGTGGTGGTCAACTACGTCATGCCGGGCAAGGCGTTCGGCATGTTGATGATGCTGGTGGTGGCGGCCTTGATGATCAACTGGGCCATGATCAGCATCACGCATTTGAAGTTCAGCAAGAGCAAGGCGGCTGCCGGCGAACGGACCAGCTTCCGCAGCTGGGGCCAGCCGTGGACCAACTACCTGTGCCTGGCCTTCATGGCCGGCATCGTGGTGATCATGTACCTGACGCCCGATACGCGGATCGCGGTGTACATGATGCCGGCGTGGGTGGCGGTGCTGGCGATTTGCTACAAGATCAAACAGAAATAAGCTTCGGGGTCAGTAAGCTTCGGGGTCAGTGCCGACATTTAGACACGAGCTCAACTGTAGTAGCTGCTACGGTCGAGTTTGTGTCCGAATGTCGGCACTGACCCCGAAGTTGTTTTAGCGCTTGGCCGGGAGGTCGGCCAGCGAGAGGAAGGCGTCGGCAAAGAATTGCGTTGCCGGCAGGCTGCGTTCAAGGCTGAAGCTGGTGCGGGCGGCGGCTACCATGGGCGGGGCGCCGCAGGCATAGACCTGGTGTAGGGCCAGGTCGGCATGGTCGTCGAGCACCGCCTGGTGGACGAAGCCGGTGCGGCCTTGCCAATCACTTTCGGCCGGTTCCGAAATCACCGGGATGTACTCGAACCATGAGAGTTCGGCCGCCCATTGCAGGCACAGCGTGTGCTGGTACAGGTCCGCTGCCTTTCTGCCGCCCCAGTACAACTTTACTTTGCGCGAATTACCTTGCGCGATCGCCTGCTGCATGATGGCTTTGACCGGTGCGAAGCCGGTGCCGCTGGCCAGCAGGATCACCGGCGCCTCGCCACTGCGCAGATAAAAATCGCCGGCAGGGCCTTCCAGCGCCAGCCGTTCGCCTGCCTGTAGTGCGCCGAAGACGTGATCGGTAAAATGCCCACCCGGCAGGTGGCGGATGTGCAGTTCCAGCGTGTCGCCGCCGCCCATGCTTGCCATCGAATAGCTGCGGCGCACGCCGCCATCGAGCAGCACGTCGAGGTACTGCCCGGGCAGGTAGTCCAGCGGCGCGCCGCTGTCCTGGTGCAGGCGCAGTATGGCGACATCGGCGCCGGCTTTTTCGATGCTGGCGATGCGTACCGAGAACGTGCGGCTTTCCGGTAGCAGCGCTGCGGGTGCTGCCGGTGATGCAGCGGGAGCCGCGCCCGAATACGCACCGCCACAGCCGCCGGCCGCAGCCGGGGCGCCAACGGCAGCAGCGGCCGCACCAGTACTGGCACCAGCGCCAGCAAACTCTGTCGCGCTACTGCAGGCAGCACCGGCATCGGCACCAGCCGGCTCGGCCACATCGACCTCCACCCTGCCCGCCACCACCCGCACCGGGAAGCTGCGCACCGCTGTGGTAATCGGCGCCGAGCGGGCGGCGCCGCTGCGGATGTCGATCAGTCCCTGGTGCAGCGGGCATTCGACGCAGCCGTCTTCCACGTAGCCATCGGACAGCCGCGCATTGCCGTGGCTGCACTTGTCGCGCAGCGCGTACACGTCGTCGCCGAGACGGAACACGGCCAGCGGCTGGCCGCCGGCCTGTTTCGCCACCGGCGTGTCTTCGCAAAATTCGTCGGCCGCGCCGAGATCGATCCAGGTCGTCATGGCGGCCTCAGATCGGCGTGGCCAGCAGGGTGGCCACGCGCGAGGTGTCGTAGATCACGCGCTTGGCTTTGTAGCGCCAGCCGTCCGGCGTGCGCACCACCACGTCCAGGTAGCGGCCGGCCTGGTACACGAACGATTCGCCGTCCTGCAAGGTTTGCACCACCACGTAGCTCGATTCGGTTTCCACGGTGTCGGCATCGATCACGCGGATCTGCATGCCCGACGTCATGTGGCGGTAGCTGTGCACCTCGTAGATATTGGCGTGGCGCAGCGACAGTACGCGGTCGCGCAGCATGCGCTTGCTGTCGCAGTAGATGATGCCGATCGGCAGGCCGGCGTCTTCGTTTTCGCGCGGGACGATTTCATAGACACACTCTTCGGTGAAGAAGTCGGCCCACTGCTCGAGGCGGTCGTTGTCGAGCGCGCTGATGTATTGTTGCTGCAACTGGTGCAACTCGAACCACAAGATCATTTGTTCCATGTTCATTCCTCCTTAAAACGCCATCAGCTTCTGGTAGCCCTGCCAGAACTTGCGGATCAGGCTTTCGGTGATCAGCGTGTCTTCCTGGTCGGGCTTGTCCTTCGACATTTCGATCACCGAGCACGCATCCGGGTCGCGCCGGGTGCCGCGCTGGACCATTTCCGTCGCTTCCGTGTCTTCCATCGAGATATAGCCGGCCGGCCCCACCAGGTTGGCCTGCTTGATGCGCAGCGCGCGCAGTTCGGGCGTGTCGTCGGCGTAGCCGAAGAAGTGGAAAATCAGCTCGAAATTGTCCGGGCCCTTGGTCAGCAGCTGGCGCGCCACCAGGGTGTTGTGGATCTGCTGCACCACCAGTTGCGGGAAGATCGGCTGGATGTGGTTGGTGGTGTTCTCTTCGAATTCCTGGATCTGGCCCAGCACCGACGGGTCTTCCAGTTGAAAACCTTCGTCGAACGAGCGGATCGCCTGCTGCTTGTAGGCGTCCGAGGTTTCTTCCTGGTTCTTGGTGGCGGTGATGATGCTGTGCAGGCCGTGGCGCTTGTCGGCAATCGACCGCGCCTTCATGCCCACCCGGAAGATATTAAAGGTCGTGTGGAACAGGTGCAGCAGGCTGGCGTGGTACGGATCCTTGACGTTTTCCAGGTACAGCTTCCAGTTCGATTTCGAGTACTGGCGGGTGCAGCCGAGGTACACGATCGGCTTATGAAAAATGCGGTCGAGCCACGGCGTCATCTCGGCGCCCAGGTAATCGACCAGCGGTTCCACCGTCTCGCTGAAGGTGGCAAAGACCAGGCCCTTGTAGCTGTCCACGCGCAGCTGGCGCAGGCCGTGGCACTTCGGATCGAAATCCTTGGGCATGCCGGCCATGCCATTCTGGCCGCGGCGGAACGGTACACCGAGCAGGTTGCCGCGCTGGTCGAAACTCCACTGGTGGTAGGCGCAGCTGTGCGAACTGGCGTTGCCGCGCTGCTCGCGGCACACGGTGGCGCCCCGGTGCGAACATTTGTTGACCCACGCGGCCAGGCTGCCGTCGTCGGTGCGGGTGACCACCACCGGGGTGTCGCCGACAAACGTCGATTTGAAATCGCCTGGCTTCTCGATTTCCGCTTCCAGCGCCAGGAAATTCCAGACCGGACCGCGAAAAATCTTTTCCTGTTCGCGCTCGTATACTTCCTGCGAACTGAACACTTTATACGGCGTGCGCGAACCGTCGGTGCGCGGGAACTGCACCAGGGGATGCACCGTGGCCGGTGCGGCAGCTGCTTCGTCTAGATGGGACATGGGACCTCTCCGTGTGGTGGACTCGATGAATCGAGTCTAGGGAAGAGGCCCCTGCGCTGCTAGCCGGATCTGGCAATCATGAAGCAGGCGCCATCCGTTTCTGGCTACGTGGCAAATGGCCATGGCGCGCGCGGTAGTACGCGGCAAACCGGCCCGCGTGGCCGAAGCCGAATGCGAGCGCGGTGTCGGCCACGCCGGCTTCGGCATGCATCTGCAAATGGGCGTGGGCGGCGTCGAGCCGCATATTGCGCAGCAGCTCCATCGGCGAGACGCCATGGTGGCGCTGGCACAGCTGATTGAGGCTGCGCACGCTCATGCCCGCTGCCAGCGCCAGGTCGGCCAGCGCCACCGGTGCACACAGCTTGCTGCGCATATAGCGCTCGAGCGCATCGAGCCGCTTGCCGGCGCTGCCGTCGGTCAAGCCCTGGCCCGCTGCCGCCGCCTGCGCATCGGCAGCCACCTTCGGCGCGCCCTGCCCCTGCTGCGCCAGCAGGAACAGCGCCACGTTGCGCTCGTAGTGATCGATCCACGCCGTGTGGCCGGATTCGGTGGCCGGCAGCGCCAGGATGCTGAGCAGCGAATGCAACATCATTTCCCAGTGCTGCCCGAGGGCTGGCGCCAGCAGCAGGCCCGGCGCCAGGCCGCGCAGCGCGCCCGGGGCACCGGCGCCGCGCGTCGCCTGTCCCTGCATCTCGCGCAGCAGCGCGTGCGGCAGCTTGACGATCAGCTGCTCGGAACCCTCGCCCCACACCATGCGGATGTGCTTTTTCGGTGCAATGATCGCGGTGCGTCCCTGCGGTACGGCCACCCGGTGACCATCGCAGTCGAACTCGGTACAGCCCTTGAGCGACGTGTGCACCAGCGCGAAATCCTCGAACGGGCGCGGCGTCACCTCCACCTCGGCGCCGTAGCGCAGCGCCATCATCTGCAGGCGGTTGATGCGCGCCTGGTAAAGCGCGGTATTGACGGTGCCGCGCCGCCATTGCAGGTCGTGGTCGGCCAGCGCGCTTGCCACATGCTGGTGCGTGGCCACCTTCTCATCGGAGTGAAACACGCAGCCTTGGTACAGTTTGGACAAGTTCAGCGATTCGACGAGCGTGTGCATGGTGCATCCAGTGATCGGCAATAGGGGCCGCCAATTGTTTGCAATATTCATGCCCAGCGCGGTGTGACGCGCTCGCCACTGTACTTAATTCATCCGGGCAATTTTGATTCACATCAAGGATTTTTGAGTTTCAGACGCTTACCCTTCGGGCTATCAACTTGACATTACCCGGGGAGAGCTTGTGTGGAGCTAGCATCGAATTACAACTACAAGGTCGTGAAGCAGTTCGCGATCGCCACCGTGATCTGGGGCATCGTCGGCATGCTGGTGGGGGTGATCATCGCCGCCCAACTGGCATGGCCGGCGCTGAACCTCGACATTCCATGGCTGACCTATGGCCGCCTGCGCCCACTGCATACCAACGCGGTGATTTTCGCATTCGGCATCTGCGGCCTGTTCGCCACGTCGTACTACGTGGTGCAGCGCACCTGCCAGGTACGGCTGTTTTCCGACAAGCTGGCATCATTTACGTTCTGGGGCTGGCAGGCCGTGATCCTGCTGGCAGTGGTCACGCTGCCGATGGGTTATACGCGCGGCAAGGAATACGCCGAACTCGAATGGCCGATCACGATCCTGATCGCGCTGGTGTGGATCGCCTACGCGGTCGTGTTCTTCGGCACGCTCATCACCCGCAAGGTCAAGCACATCTATGTGGCCAACTGGTTCTTCGGCGCCTACATCCTGGCCGTGACCATCCTGCACGTGGTGCAGGGCGCCAGCATGCCGGCCAGCCTGACCAAGTCCTATTCCGCCTACACCGGCGTGCAGGACGCCATGATCCAGTGGTGGTACGGCCATAACGCGGTGGGCTTCATCCTCACCGCCGGCTACCTGGGCATGGTGTATTACTTCATCCCCAAGCAGGCCGAACGCCCCGTGTACTCGTACCGGCTGTCGATCGTCCACTTCTGGGCGCTGATCTTCACGTACATGTGGGCCGGCCCGCACCACCTGCACTACACGGCGCTGCCCGACTGGACCCAGTCGGTGGGCATGGTGTTCTCGCTGGTGCTGCTGGCGCCGTCGTGGGGCGGCATGATCAACGGCATGATGACGTTATCGGGCGCCTGGCACAAGCTGCGCACCGACCCGATCCTGAAATTCATGATCGTCTCGCTGTCGTTCTACGGCATCGCCACCTTCGAGGGCCCGATGATGTCGATCAAGACCATCAACGCCCTCTCCCACTACACCGACTGGACCGTGGCCCACGTGCACGGCGGCGCGCTCGGCTGGGTCGGCTTCATCACCATGGGCTCGATCTATTACCTGATTCCGCGCCTGGTGGGCGAACAGAAAATGTACAGCGTCAAGCTGATCGACCTGCACTTCTGGGTGGCCACCATCGGCGTGGTGCTGTACATCGCCGCGATGTGGATCGCCGGCGTGATGCAGGGCCTGATGTGGCGCGCGGTCAACCCCGACGGCACCCTCACCTACACCTTTGTCGAAGGCGTGAAGGCCACGTATCCGTACTATGCGGTACGGGTGCTGGGCGGCTTCATGTATTTCAGCGGCATGTGCGTGATGGGCTACAACACCTGGATGACCTTGCGCCGCCGCGCCACCGTCATCGCCCCCATCCCTGCCCTGGCTGCGGCCCATTGAACCCGGAGTGCCCATGAAATTCTCACATGAATGGATCGAAAAAAATCCCTGGCTGCTGATCGCCCTGGTCACCCTGGTGATCAGCGTAGGCGGCGCCGTGGAAATCGTGCCGCTGTTCTTCCAGAAGTCCACCACCGAACCGGTGGCCGGCCTTAAACCGTACAGCCCGCTGCGGCTGACCGGCCGCGACATCTATGTACGCGAAGGCTGCTACAACTGCCACTCGCAGATGGTGCGGCCGCTGCGCGCCGAGACCGAGCGCTACGGCCACTATTCCGTTGCCGGCGAGTTCGTCTATGACCGGCCGTTCCAGTGGGGCTCCAAGCGCACCGGCCCCGATCTGGCGCGCGTAGGCGGCCGCTACAGCGACGAATGGCACCGCACCCACCTGGCCAACCCGCGCGACGTGGTGCCGGAATCGAATATGCCCAACTACCCGTGGCTGGCCAAGACCAAACTGGTGCCGCAGGACGTGGTGCCGAAGCTGCGCGCGCTGCAGCGCCTGGGCGACCCGTACACCGATGCCGAGATCGCCGCCGCGCCGGAAGAACTGAAGGACAAGACCGAGGAAGACGCCCTGATCGCCTATCTGCAAGGCCTGGGCACGTTAATCAAAGCAAGGAACTGACATGGCTATCGAGAACCTGTTTGACCAGGCCAGCAGCGTGATGACGGTGGTGTCGTTTGTCACGTTCATCGGCATCGTGTGGTGGGCGTATATCCACCACAAGGAAACCGATTTTACCCAGGCAGCACTTGCCCCGTTTGCCGACGAGCCGCTGAAAAGCGAGCGCGAGGTGCATCATGGCTGACTTTACCAGCGGCTTCTGGGATTACTACATCGCCGCCATCACTCTGCTCGGCATCATCGGTTGCGGCATCCTGCTGTGGGCGCAATCGAAGGCGCGGGTGGGCAAGCGCAGCGACATCAATGTCGATACGACCGGCCACATCTGGGACCAGGATTTGACCGAGCTGAACACGCCGATGCCGCGCTGGTGGATGTGGCTGTTCTACATCACCATCGTCTTCGCGCTGGTGTACCTGGTGCTGTACCCGGGCCTGGGCAGTTATGCAGGCAAGCTGGGCTGGAGCTCCACCGGCAACTACCAGACCGAACTGAAACAGGCCGAGGCGGAATATGGTCCGCTGTTCGCCCAGTACCAGCAGCAGGATTTGAAAGCGGTGGCGGCCGATCCGAAGGCGCGCGCCATCGGCGAGCGGCTGTTCCTCACCTATTGCGCCCAGTGCCACGGGTCCGACGCGCGCGGCAACAAGGGCTTTCCAAACTTGGCCGACAAGGACTGGCTGTTCGGCGGCACGCCCGAGATCATCAAGCAGACCATCCTGCACGGGCGTACCGGCGTGATGCCGCCGATGGGCGCGGCCGTGGGCAGCGAGAAGGATATCGAGAACGTCGCCCATTACGTGCTGAGCCTGTCCGGTTCGACATCCGATCCGATCAAGGCGGTGTTCGGCAAAGCGAAATTCGGCGCCTGCATGGCCTGCCACGGCGCCGACGCCAAGGGCAACGCCGCGCTCGGCGCACCGAACCTGACCGACAAGGTCTGGCTGTTCGGCGGCAGCGCCGACACCATCATGGAAACCATCCGCAACGGCCGCGCTGCCACCATGCCGGCGTTTGGCGACTTCCTCGGCGACGCCAAGGTGCACGTGCTGGCTGCCTACATCTGGAGCTTGTCCAATGATGTGACGCAGCCGGCGCCAGCGCCGGCTGCCAATCCGGAACCGGAACCAGCAAAATGAGTGCCCCCGAGACACAAGTCATCAAGATGTATGCGGCGCGCGAGGAAATCTACCCGCGCGAAACCTCGGGCCGCTACGCCCGCCTGCGCTGGCTGTTCGTGTGGCTGACGCAGCTGGCGTTTTACGGCACCCCGTGGCTGCTCTGGAACGACCGCCAGGCCTTGCTGTTCGACCTGACCACGCGCAAGTTCTACATCTTCGGCATGGTCTTGTGGCCTCAGGATTTCATTTACCTGGCGGTACTGCTGATCATCAGCGCGTATTTGCTGTTCCTGGCCACCGCCGTGGCCGGGCGCGTCTGGTGCGGCTTCACCTGCCCGCAAACTGTTTATACCGAAATTTTCCTGTGGATCGAACGCCGCATCGAAGGCAAGCGCAGCGCGCGCATGCTGCTCGACCGCCAGCCCTGGTCCGCCGGCAAGCTCGGTAAAAAAACCGCCAAGCACCTGGCCTGGGGCGCGGTGGCCCTGTGGACCGGCTTTACCTTTGTTGGCTACTTCACGCCGATCCGCGAGCTGATGGTCGAGGTGCAGACCTTCGACTTCGGCCCGTGGGAATGGTTCTGGGTGCTGTTCTACGCCTTTGCCACCTACGGCAATGCCGGCTGGATGCGCGAGCAGGTGTGCAAGTACATGTGCCCGTACGCCCGCTTCCAGAGCTCGATGTTCGACCGCGACACCCTGATCATCACCTACGATGCCAGGCGCGGCGAACCGCGTGGTCCACTGGTTCCACGCCACAAGCAAACAGCCAACACCGGCGGCGCCTGCATCGACTGCTCGATGTGCGTGCAGGTGTGCCCCACCGGCATCGACATTCGCAACGGCCTGCAATACGAGTGCATCGGCTGCGCCGCGTGCGTGGATGCCTGCAACGGCGTGATGGACAAGATCGATGCGCCGCGCGGCCTGATCCGCTACGCCACCGAGCGCGCGCTCGACGAGCATTTAACGCCCAGCGAAATCCGCCGCCGCACCTGGCGTCCCCGGGTGCGCATCTACACCGCCGTGCTGTGCCTGATCGTGGCCGGCGCCGGCGCCGCCCTGTACCTGCGCGTGCCACTGAAAATGGACGTGATCCGCGACCGTGGCGCCATGGGTCGCGAGGTCGAAGACGGCATGATCGAAAACGTCTATCGGCTGCAGATCATGAACACGACCGAGCGCGCCCACACGTATCGCATCAGCGTGTCCGGCATCGACACGCTGGCCCTGGTCACGCCCGCTACCGTGCAGTTGGAGGCGACCGAAACGCGCGGCGTGCCGATCCGCCTGCGCACCGCGCACGGCGCCGCACACAAGGGCTCGAACAAGATCGAAGTGGCGCTGACATCGGTGGATGATCCGGCGCTGCATGTGAAAGAAACTGCGGTCTTCATCGTGCCGCGCTAGGAGATCACCATGCACCATTTACACAGCACGGTCACACCGTGGTACAAGCAGCGCTGGCCGTGGTTCCTGATGCTGGGCCCGGCCATCGTGGTGGCCGGCAGCGTGTTTACCGCCTGGCTGGCGTTTTCGACGCCCGACCCGGTGGTGGTCGGCGACTACTACAAGCAGGGCAAGGCCATCAACCAGGACCTGAGCCGCGACCGCGTGGCCAGCGCCATGGGCCTGTCGATGACGATCGGGTACGACGCCAATCGCGGCGCGCTGACGGGCCAGGTGCAGCGCGCCAGCGGCGACGGCATCACCGAGCGGCTGCGGCTGCGCCTCGCGCACGCGACCTTGCCCGACAAGGATATCGAAGCGACCGTGCAACCCGATGCGGCCGGCCGCTTCGAACTGCCACTGGCCATGCTCGAACGCAGCCGCTGGGTGGTGCTGGTGGAAGGCGAAAAACGCGACTGGCGCCTGGCCGGCGCGTGGACGTGGCCGAAGGAGCGCGGTGTGACGTTGGTAGCGGATGTGGCGCCGGCGGCGTCTATCGCCGGTGCGCAATGACGGCCCGGATGGTTATGCGTTCATACCGTTAACTTTTACTCCGTCATGCCCGCGCAGGCGGGCATCCAATTAGCCGCATTAACCGCAGGTTTCGGTACCGGCCGTAATCGCCTTGAGTGTCAGCGGCTTGAGCAGTTCGATTTCGCGGTTGCTCACCCGGACCAGTCCTTCTTTCTTGAACTTCGACAGCAGGCGGCTGATGCTTTCGATGGTCAGGCCCAGGTAGTTGCCGATCTCTTCGCGCGACATGCGCAGCTGGAAGGCGTTGGGCGAGTAGCCGCGCGCTTCGTAGCGCGACGACAGGTTGACCAGGAAGGCGGCGAAGCGCTGGGTGGCCTGCATATTGCCGAGCAAGAGCATCACGCTTTGCTCGCGCGTGATTTCCTGGCTCATCATGCGGTGGAAGTGGCGCAGCAGGGTCGGCATTTCGGCCAGCAGTTGCTGCAAGGTGGCGAACGGAATTTCGCACACCTCGCTGTCTTCCAGCGCCACCGCCGTGCAATGGTGCAGGTCGGTGCTGATGGCGTCCATGCCGAGCAGCTCGCCGGCCATCTGGAAGCCGGTGATCTGCTCCGCGCCTTCGCGGTTGACCTGGTAGGTCTTGAAGTGGCCGAGGCGGATCGCGTACAGGTTCTGGAACGAATCGCCAATGCGGAACAAGGTATTGCCGCGCGCGACCTTGCGACGGCGGCCGATGATCTGGTCGAGCCGGTCCATGTCTTCGTTGCCCAGTCCCATGGGCAAACACAGCTGGTGCATGCTGCACGTGGCGCAGCTGGCTTTGAGGATGTCGATTGTGGCGCCGGGCAGCACCAGCGATGGCAGGTCTTTGATCATGTCCGCTAGTGTAGACCATCATGCGCCAGAATGGTGCGATGCCGCACTGCCACCATCAGGTATTGCAACGCGCTTTTTACTTTCATTGTACAAGTAATGGCCGCTGAAAATTCCGTCCGCCGCCACTTTCCCGCTGGCGAAGGATGCGCTAGACTGGTCTTCGTTATTGCCGATTTCTCAACTTGAGCAGGAGAGATAAAGACCATGAATCTACGCCGCTGCGCCGTGTTGTACCTCGAACCCCGCGAAGAACTGGACATCGACTGGGCCGCGCTGTTTGCCGGCACCAGCACCCTGGCGGCCAGCACCCGCTGGCTGGCGCTGGCGCCGCACCTGGACCGCGAGATCGAGGTCGATGCGGCCGACCTGGCGGCACTGGCCGCAGTCGGTTCATCGGTCTGGACCGCGCGCGATGAGGTCGCCGAACGCCATGGCGCGGCGGTCGTGGACCGGCTGCTCGCGCACGGCCTGCTGCTGGCCGAGGCCCGGGGCCAGCAGCCAGAGCAGGCCACCGCGCAGGACGCCCTGCGCGAGCGCGACGACACCTTGCGCACGCTGCACTGGCGGCCGCTGGCGGCGCTGGCGCACACGTTCTCGCGCTGGCACGACGTGCGCAGCGACACCGGCATGGAGGCGCCCAGCTTCGAGGAACTGCTCGAACGCCACGGCAATCCGCCGCCGCCGGTGCAGCAGGTGGCCAGCATCGGCGCGGCGGTGCCGCTGCCGGCGCCCGCCGGCATGCTCGACGAGGTACTGCTGCGCCGCTACACGGGCCGCAACTACGATACCAGCGCCAGCCTGCCGCTGGCGGTGGCGGCGCGCCTGCTGCAACGCACGTTCGGCGCCCAGGAACTGCGCCACATCGGCCCGCACGCCAACGTCCTGAAAAAGACCAGCCCGTCGGGCGGCGGCCTGCATCCGGTCGAAGCGTTCGTGCTGGTGCAACGGGTGGACGGCCTGGCGCCGGGCTTGTACCACTACCATCCGCTCGACAACACGCTGGTGCCGCTGCGCGCAACCACGCAGGACGAAGCGGCGGCGCTGGCGCTGCAAATGGTGGCGGACCAGTACTGGCTGGCCGGCGCGGCGATGCAGGTGGTAATGGTGGGACGGGTGGAGCGCTCGTTCTGGAAATACCGCAACCACCAGAAGGCGTACCGCGCGATGTCGCTCGATGCCGGCCACCTGTCGCAGACGTTTTATCTGCTGGCGTCGGAAGCGGGCTTGCCGGCGTTTATCACCGCCGCCATCAACGACATCGATATCGAAACCATGCTGGGGCTGGACCATCTGCGCCACGCGGTGATTGCCGTGTGCGGCTGCGGCGTGGCTGCGACCGGCGCGCGCGAGATGGTGGAACTGCGCTACGGCGAAACCGGCCTCGGCCAGGTGGCCGGATAGCCGGTTAGCCGGTCAAGTGATCAGGCGATCAGGTGGCCAGGCGCGATGCCGACACGCCCGAGAGCATGAACAGCACCATGGTCCGTTCGCCGGCTTCCTTGCTTTCGAACGTGGCATGGTCGGCGGCGCTCACCTGCTTGGACGGCAGGCTGCGCACGGCCGGCACCTTGGCCGGATCGAGTTCGATGCCGAGTGCGCTCAGGGCGCGTACCGGGTCGCTTTGCATGCGGTCGCGGAAACCATCGTCGGTGGCCAGTTTGGCGAGCATGGCGCTGAGCTGATCGAAAGTCTGTTTAATCATCGTGTACTCCCTCAAGGTGGATAAAAACAGTGCACTGCCAGGCCATCCTACGCCGAACTTGGTGAATTTACAACGAGTTTAACCGTCACCAGGGTCCGCCTCGCGTGCTGCCTCGAGCACTGTTTCCAGGGCCGCGTCGAACGCCGCCAGCGCTGGCGCAGCATGCTCCGGCGCGCTGCGCAGTTGCTGCTCGAGGGCGTCGCTGCAGCGGTGCAACTGCCCCATCGACAGGTTGCCGGCCGCCCCCTTGACCTTGTGGACCAGCAGCGCGGCCTGCTCGGTATTGCCGGCGTCGATGGCGGCCGCCAGTTGCGCCGGCGTGGCGGCGAATTCCTCCACGAATTTCTCGAGCAGGACCGTGAGCAGGCGGCGGTTGCCGCCCAGCCGCACCAGCGCGGCGCCGGTGTCCATGCCTGCGTCGATGGCGGACTCGCCGGCCTGGCCGTCAGCGCTGCCGTCACCGTCAGCAACGCCAGCCTCCGGTGCCGGTGCCGGCAGCGCCGGCGCGGCGCGGCCGATGATCCAGCCGGCCAGCACCTCGAACAGCCGTTCCGGCTCGATCGGCTTGGTGATGTAGTCGTTCATGCCCATGGCCAGGCTGTTTTCGCGGAAGCCCGGCACCGCGTGCGCGGTCATGGCGATCACCGGCAACTGCGCGGTCGAATGGCGCGCGCGGATCAGTGCGGTCGCCTCGTAACCGTCCATCTCCGGCATCTGGATATCCATCAGCACGGCGTCGTAACGGCAGGCCTCGACCATGCGCACCGCCTCCATGCCGGTGGCGGCCAGGTCCACCTGCAGGCCGCCGCCGAGCAACACCTCGCGCGCGACCTGCTGGTTGATCTGGTTGTCATCGACCACCAGCACGCGGGCGCCGGCCAGGCGCTGCGCCGCCGCCGACAGCACGCGCGGCGACAGCGGCGCCACTGCCGGTTCGTCGGCGGCCAGGCCCAGCGCCTGCGCGATGGTCAGCAGCATGCGCGCGCGGTTGACCGGCTTGGCCAGGCAATGACGGATGCCGAGCTGGCCGGCCGCGCGCATGGCCGCCTCGCGGCCGTACTCGGTGGCCATGATCACGATCGCGGGCGCACCGGGCGCGGCTGCCTGGCGCAGGCGCCGGACCGTGTCGGCGCCGTGCGCGCCCGGCATGTCCCAGTCCAGCACCACCACGTCCACCGGCTCCGGCGCCAGGTAGGTGTCCACGGCCGCCGCCGCCGCATCAGCAGACCCGGCGGTGGTCACCGGCAGGCCGGCGTCGCCCAGCTGCTGGGCGAACATGGTGCGCACCACCGCGCTGTCGTCCACCACCAGCACCCGCGTGCCAGCGAGCAGCGCCAGCAAACCGGGCGCATCGTCGTGGCGCGCCGGCAGGCTGGGCAGGGCGACGCTGAAATGGAAGCGGCTGCCTTGTCCCGGCATGCTGTCAACACCGATCACGCCGCCCATGGCACGCACCAGCTGCTGCGAGATCGCCAGGCCCAGCCCGGTGCCGCCGTACAGGCGCGTGGTGCTGCTGTCGGCCTGGCTGAAGGCGTGGAACAGGCGCTGCTGCTGCTCGGCGCTGATGCCCACGCCGCTGTCGCTGACGGCGAACCGCAGGCGGTCCCCGTCCGGCCCGGTTTCCCGCGTTACCTGCACCACGATCTCGCCGCGCGCGGTGAACTTGAGGGCATTGCCCACCAGGTTGATCAGCACCTGGCCCAGGCGCAGCGGATCGCCGGCCAGGCGCGCCGGCACGTCCGGGTCGGCCCAGGCCACCAGCTCCAGGCCTTTTTCCGCCGCGCGCCACGAGAACAAGTCCACCACCTGGTCGAGCACGTCCGCCAGGTCGAACGGCACGCTTTCCAGCGCCAGCTTGCCCGACTCGATCTTGGAAAAATCGAGCACGTCGTCGATGATGCCCAGCAGGTTCTTGCCGGCGCGGTCGATCTTGTGGAAGTAATCGCGCGGCTTCGAGGGCAGGTCGAGGTGCGCGCCGAGGCCGGCAAAGCCGAGGATGGCGTTCATCGGCGTGCGGATCTCGTGGCTGATATTGGCCAGGAAGTCGCTCTTGGCGCGGGTGGAGGCTTCGGCGTCGGCGCGCGCCTGCTGGATGGCGCGGATCGCGTCGGCTTTCTGGAAGGCCGAGATGAACGGCTCCTTGAGCGCCTTGAACATGTCCAGGTCGGCGCCGGCGAAGGCCTGCTGCTGCTCGAACACCAGGTAGCCCTGCACTTCTTCGCCGCTGCAGATGCGCACCGCCAGCACGGCGCCGGCGCTGTTGCGGCTGAGGTACATCTCCGGCATGATCAGTTCGGCGCCAGCAACCAGCAGGGTGTGGGCCTCCTCCAGCGTCATGGCCGCACACGGCGGCACCACGCTGGTCTGCCAGCTGGCGTGCACCTTCAGTTGTCCGGCGCCCGGTTCGCGGATCAGCGCGCAGGCGCCGCAGACGTCGCCAATCGCGCTCGACTCGAGCAGGATCGCCTGCAGCAGCGCATCGAAATCGAGCTGGTCGTTGATCGACTTGACGATGGCGTGGACCCGCGCCAGGTGGCGGGTGCGGGCGTACACCTCCTGCTGCAACTGCAGCTTGGCATGCTCGAGCTGCCGGATGCGCCAGCGGTACAGGCCCCAGCCCAGCAGCAGTATGCCGAGCGCCGCGCCGGAGCGCGCCCACCAGGTCTGGTACCAGGCCGGCAGGAAGCGCAGCGCCATGGTCAGCTCGTGCGGACTCCAGGCGCCGTCGCGATTGCTGCCGCGCATGTGCAGGCGGTAGGTGCCGGGCGCCACGTTGGCGTAGGTGGCGATGCGGTGGCTGGCATCTGCCTCCACCCAGTCCTTGTCGTAGCCCTCGAGGCGGAACGCGTAGCGGTTGCGGGCGCTGGCGGAATAGTCGAGCGAAGCGATTTCGATATTGACGTTGCGGGTGCCGGCCGGAATTTCCAGGCCGGGGCCGTCTGCCGCCAGCAAGGGCGCGGGCGCCACCTGGCGTGTGTCGAGCTGGACATTGCTGACCACCAGTTGCGGCTGGTAGTTCCAGCGCTGCACCGGCGTCTGCCGCACCACCACGTAGCCGCCCGAGGTGCCGAACACCGGCTCGCCGTGGGCGGTCCGGGCGCCGGCCCCGCCGAAATAGGCCTGGAACACCAGGCCGTCGGCCCGGCCGAACAACTCGATACCCAGGGTCTCGGGGTCGATCACGGCAATGCCGTTACCGGCCGCTGCCCACATGCGGCCGCTGGCGTCGAGCCGCAGGCCGCTGGCGTTCTTGCCCGACAGGCCGGTACCGACGGCAAGCCGCAGGAAGCGCGGCTTGCCGTCGGCGGTCTGGCCGTCGAGGATGGCGATGCCGCCGCTGTTGGTGCCCACCCAGAGCCGACCGCGGCGATCGAAAGCCAGGGTGTTGATCAGGCCCGGCGGCAGGCCGTCGCTGCGGACCGGCTCGGCCAGGATCTGCTCGGCGCGGCCGGTGGCCGGATCGAAACGATTGAGGCCGTTGCGGGTGCCCACCCACAGCATGCCGTCTGGTGCTTCCAGCAGGGTGGTGACGCGGCTGTCAGAGAGGCCGCCGGCAGCGGCCGGCCCCTGGTGGAAAGCCTGGACCGTGGCGGCGCGCGGATCGTAACGCAACAGGCCGCTTGGCGTGCCCAGCCATAACTCGCCGCCACGCCGCAGGATGCTGCCAATGCGCGGCAACGGCTCGTGGTGCGGCAACGGTACCCGCCGCACCTGGCTGCCCTGGCCGCTGGTGTGGTACAGCCCGGCAAGGGTGCCGATCCACGCCTCGTTCGGTTCGGCTTCGGTCATGGCCAGGATCAGGCTGCCGGGCAGGGCGGTGTCCGGCCGCAGCGGGTCGGGCCGCAGGCCGGCGCGGCGGGTGGCGTCCGGCGCGATCAGGTCGATGCCCTGGTCGGCCAGCGCCACCCACAAGCGGCCGCCCTGGTCGGTCATGAAGGCCGAGGCGGAAATCTCCGGCAAGCCGACGCCATCGAAGATGGTGCTGAAGGTGCGGTTGCGCGGATCGTGGGTATCGACACCGCGCTCGTTGGCGACCCATACCAGGCCGCTGCGGTCGCGCCACAACGCCGCCACCCGGTCGCTGGCCAGGCTGACCGCCACCGCCGGCCGGTGCGTGATGCGGCGGTGGATGCCGGCGGCATCGAATTCGATCACGCCGTCGCCATAGGTGCCGGCCCACCACTGGCCGGGCACGGTTTCGGTCAGCGACAGCACCATCGCCTGGCGCCGGCCCTGGTCCGCCAGCGCCAGCAGGCGCGCGCCGGCGGTGGCTGCGTCGGCGCCGGCGAAACCCACGCCGCTGCGCAGGGTGCCGAATACCACGCCGCCTTGCGGATTCTGGCTCAGCGACAGCACCGCGTCACCCACGCCGGCGATGTCCGCGATCCGGCCGCTGGCTGCGTCGCGCCGGGCCAGGCCGGCGTCGGATCCGATCCATAACACGCCGTCGCGGTCGAGCAGCAGGGCGCGGACCTGGTTGGCGCGCTGGCCGCCGGGCGCCGCGTCCGCGCGCCGGTGGTGGCGCACCTGGCCGGCGGCGTCCACGTAATCGAGGCCGGCGGCCGTGCCCACCCACAGGCCGCCGTCCCTGTCGCTGGCGATCGCATACACAGCCGGGCTGGACAGCGCACCGGCAGCCACCCGCACGAAACGCTCGCTGTGCTTGTCATACCGGGCCAGGCCGTCGATGCTGGTGCCCACCCATAGCCGGCCTTGAGCATCCACGTGCAGGGTCTGGATGAAGTCGCCAGGCAGCGAATACGGATCGTTGGCGTCGAAATAGAAGTTGCGCATCTGGTAGCCGTCCCAGCGGCCGAGTCCGGCCTGGGAGCCGAACCAGAGGAAGCCGTCGCCATCCTGCGCCATGCTCATCACCACGGGGCTGGGGAAATTGCGCTCGGCCGGCGCCAGATGCTCGAACACGACCGGCGCCAGCGCATGCCAGCGATCGGTATCGGGGGCCGCGCGCAGCGGCGCAGAAGCCAGTCCGGCTAACAGGACGGCGGTCGCAAGGGTCAGGACGGTCGGGTTCACCACAAATCAAGGCCAGAGTACTGTGAGTTTCCCCGACGCCAACGTGCCCAGGGTAATGCATCGTAAAGCAAAGCCCGCACTTGCGCCATTGCAAGTACAGGTTACAAGTCACGCGCGATTCAATTGTGTGTCCATCGCAATCCTGTTGCCATTATTGAACTTTGATAGGAAAATTCCTGTTACTCCTGGTTTTCTCCCTCGCAGCCCCCGCACAAGGACGACATGAAACCACTTGGGATCAAGGCGAAAGTTGCATTGGCAACCAGTATCACCTCGATCCTGATGATCGCCCTGGTGACCGTGGTTCAGATGCAACGAGTCAAGCACGATTTCTCCCGGGTGCTGTTTACCCAGCAAACCGCGCTGGTGGCCCGCACCGCCGAGGAACTCGACGACAAGCTGACCGCGCTGCTCGAGATCGTCGCCTTTTCCGCCCGCAAGCAGCCGCTCGAGCTCGGCAACTCGCCCGAACGCCTGCGCGCCTACTACCAGGACCGCGCCATCCTGTCGCTGTTCGACGAGCTGGTGGTGTATAGCGCCGACGGCAAGGCCATCGCCGACCTGCCGGCGGTGCCGGGCCGGGTGGGCATGGACGTGTCCGACCGCGCCTATTTCAAGCAGGTGATGTACACGCGCAAGCCGATGATTACCGAGCCGGTGCTGGGCAAGTACGGACGCGAGCCGCTCGTGCAGGTGATCGCGCCCGTGCTCGACGCGCGCGGCGAGGTGGTGTGCATCCTGTCCGGCGTGCTGCGGCTGTACAAGAACAACTTTCTCGGCCACCTGCGCCACGCCACCGTGGGCGCCAGCGGCTATTATTTTGCCCTAACACGCGGTCCCAAGCCGGTGTACGTGCTGCACCCGGACCCCAACCGCCTGCTGCAGCCGCGCGGCGGCCAGCTCAATGGCGCCACCACGCTGGCACTGGCCGACGGCTTCGAGGGCACGGTCGATAGCGTCGATACCGAGGGCCATGAAGTGCTCAACAGCTACAAGACGCTGAAATCGGTGGACTGGGTGCTGGGCACGTCGCTGCCGGCCGCCGAAGCCTACGAGGCGTTCGACGGCGTGCTTGCGCGCCTGCTGCTGTGGGGCGGCCTGGCCTCGCTGCTGACGGCGCTGCTGGTGGGCGGCCTGGCCGCGCGCCTGCTGGCGCCCCTGGTCAAGCTGCGCAACGCCATCGGCGCGCTGCGTGGCTCCACCGCCGAGTTTGTGCCGCTGCCGGTCCACGCCAACGACGAGGTCGGCCAGCTGACCACCGCGTTCAACAACCTGATGCGCGAACGGCAAGCCGCCGACACGCGCCTGCAAAGCGTGCTCGAGTACGCGCCCAACGCCATCCTGGTGGTGGGCATGGATGGCCGCATCGAAACCGCCAACCGCGAGTGCGAACGCTGCTTCGGCTACCCGCGCGACCAGTTGCTGGGCCGCGCGATCGAGATGCTGGTGCCGGCGCCCTTGCGCGAGCGCCACACCAGCCACCGCGAACATTTTTTTGCCGAGCGCCTCAGCGCCGAGGCGGTGCGCATGGGACGCGGCGCCGTGCTGCACGGACTGCGCCAGGACGGCACCGAATTCCCGGTCGAAATCAACCTGAGCGCGGTGCGCACCGACCAGGGCACCAAGGTGCTGGCCGTGATTTCCGACGTGACCGAGCCGCACCGGCTGCGGGTGGAAGCGGCCGCGCGCACCGAGGAACTCGAACGCGAGCGCGACCGCGCCGAGGCCGCCAACCGGGCCAAGAGCGAATTCGTCGCCAACATGAGCCACGAGATCCGCACCCCGATGAACGCGGTGCTGGGCATGGTCTATTTGCTCGGCAACACCCAGCTGACGCCGCAGCAGCGCAAGTACCTGAACATGGTGCGGGTGTCGGGCCAGTCGCTGCTGGGCATCCTCAACGACGTGCTCGACTACTCCAAGATCGAGGCGCGCCACATGGCGCTGTCACCGGTCGAGTTCAACCTCGACGACACCATGAATTCGCTGGCCACCACCATGACCATGAATGCCGGCGACAAGGAAATCGAGCTGGCCATCGCGGTCGATGCGGCCGTGCCGAAGAATTTGCGCGGCGACGCCCTGCGGCTGCAGCAAATCCTGGTCAACCTGGCCGGCAACGCCATCAAGTTCACCGCCGCTGGCGAGGTGGTGGTGTCGATCGGCCTGGCGGAATTATCGTCCGCTTCGCAGGCGCGGCTGCATTTCGAAGTGCGCGATACCGGCATGGGCATGACCGAACAGCAGCTGGGCCAGCTGTTCCACGCGTTTTCGCAGGGCGACCAGAGCATCACCCGGCGCTTCGGCGGCACCGGCCTGGGCCTGGCGATCACGCGCCGCCTGATCGAGCTGATGGGCGGCGAAATCGCGGTCAGCAGCAGCGAGGGCCACGGCTCGCGCTTCTGGTTCGAGTTGCCGTTCGAAGTGCTGCCCGAGAAGGGAGAGGAGCGGCGCCGCCCTGCGATTGGCGAGCTGCGCATGCTGGTGGCCGACGACAGCGACACCAGCCGCACCCTGATCGCCCAGATGATCCGCGCCTGGGGCTGGCAAGCCGACGAAGTGGCTTCCGGCACCGAGGCGCTGGCCCTGTTCCGCGCCAGCCTCGATGCGCAGCAGCCGTACGACGTGGTGCTGGCCGACTGGCACATGCCCGGCATGGATGGGCTGGCCACGGCCAAGGGCATCCGCGCCGCCGCGCCCGAGGGCGGCCAGCCGGTGGTGGTGATGGTCAACGCCTTCGCCCGCGACCGCCTGGAGGAAATTTCCGCCGCGCCCGAGGTGGACGTGGTACTCGTGAAACCCATCACCAGCTCCAACCTGTTCGACGCCCTGCACGAGGCGCTGGTGACCAACGGCGAGACCGGGCTGCAAATGGCGGCCGGCCAGGGCATCGAGGGGATGCTGGCCGGTTGCCGCCTGCTGCTGGTGGAAGACAACGTGGCCAACCAGGCGGTGGCCTGCGGCATGCTCGAACTGGCCGGAGCCACGGTGGACGTGGTGGATAACGGCCAGCAGGCGGTGGACCGCATGAGCACGCGCCAGGGAGAATATGACGCGGTACTGATGGACATGCAGATGCCGGTCATGGACGGCTTCACCGCCACCCGCATCCTGCGCCAGGAACTCAAGCTCACCTTGCCCATCGTGGCAATGACGGCCGGCGTGCTCGAAGCGGAGCGCGAGCGCAGCGTAACGGTGGGCGTGACCGACTTCATCCCGAAACCGATCGAGGTCGAGGAAATGCTGGCAGTGCTGCTGCGTCACCTGCCTAAAAAAGCGGCAGCCGCGCCGGTGCCTGCTCCTGCTGCGCTGCCGCCACCGGCGCGGCCTCCCGCCACCGTCAGGCTGGTGGCGACACCGGTGCCGGCAACGGGACCGGTACCCAGCTCTGGTCCCGGCAGCGCAGCCGACATCTTCAACGTGGACAAGCTGATGCGGGTGATGGGCAAGGACGCCAAGGGCAGGGCGGTGATGCTCAAGATGGTGCGCGGCGCCATCGAGGGGGGCATGGCGCCGGCCGACGAAGCCGGCACTGCCATCGCCGAGGGGCGCCTGCGCGATGCCGCCCGCCAGTTCCACGGCCTGCGCGGCGCGGTGGGGGTGCTCGGTGCGCGGCGCCTGATCCAGGCCACCATGGACGCGGAAGACGCGATCGTCAAGGAAGACAGCGCGGCGATCGCCGCCGGCTACCAGGCCGTGCGCGCCGAACTGCAAGCCACGCTCGACCAGGCCGGGGCATGGCTCGCCCTTCAACCGGATTGACAGAAAGAAAACGCACCTGCATTTGCAGAAATACCACACGTAAACGATATTGATAACAATTCGCATTTACGAAGTGCGGCGCCATCGTTACAATCTCACGGATTAATCGAATAACAACCGGCATTCGAGCCGTCCTACCTATCCGAACGAGAGATACCGTAATGATCAAGAGCCGCAAGCACGCGCAGTCCCGTTTCAACCAACACATGAGCGCCGCCCTGGCCGCGATGCTGCTGCCGGTGGCAGCGCACGCCGTTGCCGCCGCCGATGAGCAAGCCCAGACCCCGCAAACCCTGTCCGAAGTCAAGGTGCAAGGCGCGGCCGAAGACACCTTCAAGGCTGACCGCGCCGTCTCGGCCAAGTACACCGAAAAGCTGGTCGATACCGCCCAGACCATCACCGTGATCAAGAAGGAACTGATCGAACAGCAAGGCGCAGTCTCGCTGACCGAAGCGCTGCGCAACACCCCGGGCGTGGGCGCGTTCTTCCTCGGTGAAAACGGCAACACCAACACCGGCGACGCCATCTTCATGCGCGGCTTCGACACCTCGGGCAGCATCTACGTGGACGGCGTGCGCGACGTCGGTTCGATCACCCGCGACATCTTCAACATCGAGCAGATCGACGTCCTCAAGGGCCCGGCCGGCACCGACAACGGCCGCAGCGCGCCGACCGGTTCGATCAACCTGGTCAGCAAGCGTCCGCAGCTGGAAGACGCGTACCTCGGTTCCGTCACCGTAGGCAGCGGCAAGCAACGCCGTGGTACCGCCGACCTGAACAAAGTGATCGACGCCGACAGCGGCATCGCCTTCCGCCTCAACGTGCTGGACCAGGATAGCGAAAACCCGGCCCGCGACATGATCAAGAACAAGCGCTGGGCCGTGGCGCCATCGGCCGCGTTCGGCCTGAACGGTCCTACCCGCTTCTACCTGAACTTCTTGCACGTCAAGCAAGACAATATTCCCGACGGCGGCGTGCTGACCATCGGCCTGCCCGGCTACACTCCGCCGTACCTGGCGGTGGGCACCACCGCCGCCTCGCGCGAAGCGGCGCGGCTCGACCGCTTGCGCCTGGCGCCGCTGGAAACCGCTGCGCCGGTACGCTCGCGCAACTTCTACGGTTCCGTGCTCGACCACGACAACGTCACCGCCGACCAGTTCACCGCGCGCATCGAGCATGACACCGCCGGCGGCATCAAGCTGCAGAACACCACGCGCTACGGCCGTAACAAGCAGAACTACCTGCTGACCGCGTTCATGGCCACGTCCGCCAACCTGGTCAACATTGGCACCGATCCCAATGCCTGGGAGATGCGCCGTACCAACATGACCTTCAAGGACCAGACCAACAAGGTGCTGACCAACCAGACCACCGCCACGGCCGAATTCGGCACCGGCGCCGTCAAGCACACGCTGGTGGCCGGTCTCGAGTTCATCAATGAGAAACAATACAACTACACGCTTGCCGGCACCGTCCCTGCCGGTACGGACCTGTTGACGCGCACCAGCATCTACCACCCAAATCCATCGGCGCCGCAAAACGTGGCCATCGCCCGCAACGGCGCCCAGGCCGAAGGCAGCACCGACACCCAGGCCCTGTACGTGTTCGATACCGCCAAGTTCGGCGACTGGATCATCAACGGCGGCGTGCGCGTGGACCACTACAGCACCACCTACAATTCGATCGCGCTGCAAGGTGCAGTGACTTCCGGCACCCAGGTCATCCCGGTCGGCACGCGCCTGCCCACCACGCTCAAGGACACCGACACGCTGTATAACGGCAAGCTGTCGGCGCTGTACAAGGTCACGCCGGAGAGCAGCGTGTACGGCCTGGTAGCCACCTCGAAATCGCCACCGGGCGGCACCAACTTCACGCTCAGTGCGGCCAATGGCAACGCTGCCAACGTCAACAACGAGCCGCAGTCCACCACCAACTATGAACTCGGCGGCAAGTGGGACTTGCTGCAGCAAAAGCTGTCGCTGTCGGCCGCGCTGTACCGTACCGAAGTCAAGAACGAAGTGGAAGTCGATCCGACCAATGCCGCCGTGTTCTACCAGAACGGCAAGAAGCGCGTGCAGGGTATCGAACTGGGCGTAACGGGGGAACTGGCCCGTGGCTGGCTGGTGAGCGCAGGTTACACCCGCATGACCACCAAGATCGACTCGGGCCGCCTGGTCACCGCCAACGGCGAGAACTCGCTGGCCTACACGCCGAAACAGGCATTCACGTCGTGGACCTCGTACACGCTGCCGTTCGGCCTGACCGTCGGCGGCGGCGCCCGCTACAGCGGCAAGCTGCTGCGCGGCACCGACGGTGCGATCGGCACCCCGGCCTATGTCGAGTCGTACTGGGTGGCCGACGCCATGGCCAGCTATGCGCTCAACAAGCACATCGACCTGCGCCTGAACGTGTATAACATCACGGACAAGGAATACGTGGGCGCGATCAACAAATCGGGTTACCGCTACACCCCGGGCCAGCCGCGTTCGGGCAGCCTGACGGCCAATATCAAGTTCTAAGCAGCGCGCTGCCTTGGCAGACCCAGAGCCCCGCCGGTACCGGCGGGGCTTTTTCATTTTTGCACAACGTTGTTTTACGATCCTGCCAGCGGATTTTGATGCAATAAAGAGTAGATAAATAAAGAACGTTCATTACAATGCTTGCACGGGCGGCTGGCATGCGATTGCAACGGCATCGGTGCAAAGCCTCCCTACTTCAGGGAGGCAACCATGGCATACCACCATCCGGCTTTGCGGCCGCTTTCATCAATTTCCCCCATCTCATCGTACCGGCTGCGCACCGTCCTGCGCATGATTCCGCTGGTCTGCGCGGCCTGGTGCGGCAACGCGCTGGCGGTGGACGTGATCTACCAGGGGCCGCCTGGCAGCAGCGGCCTGGCAGGCACCACGCCGGGCGCGCCCGGTACCGCTGGCGGCGCCGCGCCGCCCGCCCCGTACCTGCTGTTTGGTGCCGATCCGGTCAACACCCTGCTGGTCAATGGCGGCGCCGGCGGCGCGGGCGGTAACGGCGCCAATGGCAATACCGGTCAGACCGGGGGCGCGGGCGGCGCGGGCGGCGCCGGTGCCGACACCTCGGCCGAGTTAACGGTGGCGGCGCCGGCAACCGGCGCCAGCCTGGCGGTCACCGCCAACGGCGGCCTGGGCGGCAATGCCGGCCAGCCGGGCAGCGGCGCCCAGACCGGGGCCGGCGCGGCAGGCGGTGTCGGCGGTACAGCGTTCGCTAACGGCGTGCTGATCAGTTCGGGCAGCGGCGCCGTGCAAGGCGCGGCGCAGGCGACCGGCGGCCAGGGCGGCCGCTCCACCGGCGTACTCAACGGCGCAGCCGGCGGCGCGGCGCTCAGCAATCTCACGACGGTCGCGCTGGGCAGCGGCGCGGCCAGCGTGCGTTCGATTGCCACCGGCGGCCAGGGCGCCGCCGCCAATGTCGACGGCACGAGCGGCGGTGCAGGCGGCAATGCCTCGGCCAATGCCGGCGTCGGCAATCCCAACGCCACGCTGGCCTCCTACAGCCAGGAAGTGCGCGCCATCGGCGGCGCCGGCGGCCATGCCAACCTCGACTTTGAAAACGCCCCCTTTGCCTACGGCGGCAATGGTGGCGATGCCGCCGCCAACACCAGCAGCGCCTTCAACAGCAGCACCGGCACGCTGACGCTGGTGCAGAGCGCCACCGGCGGCGCCGGCGGCGATACCGTGTTCGCGTATGCGGGGCGCGGCGGCAATGCCACGTCCACCATTACCAGCGGCCTGGGCGGCGCACTCAACGCCAGCGTCAACAGCACCGCCACCGGCGGCATCGGTGGCAACGCTGCCGGCAACCCGTTCAACGACCCGATATCGGGCGCACCGGGCGCGGGCGGCAATGCCACCAGCACCGTCTCGCTCGCAGGCAACGCACCGGCCGCCGGCAGCTGGAACGCGGTGATTGCCGCCACCAGCACCGCACTGGCAGGCTTGCCCGGCATCGGCGCCTTTTCGGGCGGCGGTGGCACGGCCGACGCCACCGTGACCGTGGCCGGCTACGGCCGCGTGACCGGCACCGCGCTGGCCACCGGCGCGTACGGCGGCAACGAGGGTGGCGCCGGCATTGCGCGCGCCACGGTCGATTCCAGCTACAGCGCGGTGGCCAACGCCACCGCCAATGGCGGCGGCGCCTTCTTCAACCCGGGTGCGGCGGCCACCGCGCGCGCCGATGCCCGATCGGCCTGGCATGCGAGCGCCGATGCGGTCGCCATGTCCGGCAGCGGCCGCTTTGGCAATACCGAAGCGGGATCTGCCATCGCCCAGGCTTCGGTCACCCGCGCGCTTGGCATGCCGGCGCCGCCGTTGCCGCCAGCGTCGCTGCTGGCGCCCGAAGCGCGCGCCCACGCGGTGGCCAGCTTCCGCGGCGGCGAAGTGCTGGCGCGCAGCAGTTACAGCGATGCCAGCCTGGGCGGCGCGGTGGTGGCTACCGCCGGCACGGGCCAGCCGGCCGAGTTCTACCAGCCCGAGGCGTACAGCGCGGCCAATGTCGGCGGCGCAGCCTACGGCGCGTGGACGCCCGATCCCGCCGTCGGCATGGTCTCCTCGTACGCCAGCGCGCTGCCCGATCCGGCTTCGCTGTCCACCTTGCTGACGGCCTCGCCCAACATCGCGGCAGCATTCGACGACGCCCAGTTGTTGGGCGCGGGCACCATGGGCGCGATGTTCTTCCCGTTCAGCGCCACGGCGCAGTTCAGCGTGCCGTTTACCGCTGGCCGCCACTTGCTGCTGGGATTGGGACTGCCGTTCGTTTCGGAATTCGATACCGCCAACTTCGAATTCTCGGTCAGCAATGGCGCCACCGAGTTGTACGCAGGCAGCTTCAACAGCCCGGACCAGGCCGCGCTGTTCTTCTCCGATAACGTGCTCGACCTGGGCGTGTTCAACACCAGCACGCTCGACCTGCTGGTGCGCTTCTCGTTCAACGGCGGCATCTACGGCTTCAACTACGTGCTGGGCGCCGGCGACGCCCTGACGCCGGTGCCGGAGCCGGGCGCCTGGCTGATGCTGGTGCTGGGCCTGGCCCTGCTGACGTGGCGCGCGCGCACATTGCGTTCAGCTAGTCACTGACTGCCGCAACACCGGTGGTGAAAACGCTTGCCACCAATTGCAGCCCCATGACATGATCAATGTCAGACTTTGGCTTCCGGTTCCTCCGGAATGGGGCTGCGATGGATCGTGTGGTTGGCTTGTCCGCGAAATACCTGGCGGCGCGCCCCGGCGCCGCGCCACACAACGCCCTCCAACACCCCTTGCATGCCGCTAGCTGTAACAGCGCTGGCGGCCATTTCCTTATCTTTTCCCCTTGCATGCCACGGCCATTTCCCTGGCAGGCATGCGCACATCCGTTTCAGGAGCGACTATGTTTGCAAACATGAAGGTGGCGGTACGGCTGGCGATCGGTTTCGGCGCGGTGGTGGTGTTACTGCTGGCGCTGTCAGCGGTCAGCCTGACCAGCATGGCGGCCTTGAATCACGATGTCAGCCTGCTGATGGACGACCGCTATCCGAAGGTCATGCTGGCCAATGAAGCAGCCACCCTCACCATCGACAACGGCCGCCAGGTACGCAGCATGATGCTGGCCACCAGCAACGAGGAACGCGAGCGCTACAAGGCGACTGCCGAAGCCAACCGCGTCAAGGTGGCCGAAGCGCTGGCCCGCCTCGACAAGCTGGTGGCCAGCGACAAGGGGCGCGAACTGTTCCGCGAGGTCACCAGCAAGAGCAATGCGCTCAATCCTGCCTATGTCGAACTGTATGCCTTGATCAAGGACGATCCGAAGGCCGCGCTCGAGTACATGAAGGACCAGTTCCTCGTCGCCAACAGCAGCTACCTGGCGGCGCTGGAAAACCTGGTCAAGCACCAGACCACGCTGATGGAACAGGACCGCCAGCACGCGGCCGACAACTATGACAGCACGCGCAACACGGTGATCGCACTGGTGGTGGGCGCGGTGGTGATCGCGATCGGGCTGGCATGGGCCATCACTGCCAGCCTGGTGCGTGGACTCGGCGGCGAGCCTGCCTATGCGGCCCAGGTGCTGCGGCGCATTTCCGATGGCGACCTGTCCAGCGACGTGGTCACCCGGCCCGGCGACCAGGGCAGCCTGCTGCTGACGGTCAAAGAGATGGTGGCCAAGCTCAAGCAGGTGATCGACGGCCAGCGCACGGTGGTGGAGGCGGCCAATCGCGGCAACTTCGATTCGCGCGTGGATCTCAACGGCTTGCAGGGCTTCCAGCGCGACATGGGCGACGGCCTCAATCAACTGGCGGCCACCACCGGCGCCAGCATTGCGGACGTGGTGCGGGTGATGGGCGCGATGTCCGACGGCGACCTCACGCAAACCATCGACAAGCCGTACGAAGGCGCGTTTGGCGAACTGCAAAAATACGCCAACACCACCGTGGCCAAGCTGGGACAGGTAGTCGCCGAAGTGAACGCGAATGCCGAAGGGCTGGCCGCCGCGTCTGAAGAAGTGAGCGCCACCGCCAACTCGCTGGCGCAAGCCGCCAGCGAACAGGCCGCGGGCGTGGAAGAGACCTCGGCCTCGGTCGAACAGATGACCGCGTCGGTAGCGCAAAACACCGACAACGCCAAGGTGACCGACGCCATGGCCAGCCGCGCGGCGGTGGAGGCCACCGAAGGCGGCGAAGCCGTGCGCTCGACGGTGACGGCCATGAAGCAGATCGCCGCCAAGGTGCTGATCATCGACGACATCGCCTACCAGACCAATTTGCTGGCGCTGAACGCTGCCATCGAAGCGGCCCGCGCGGGTGAGCACGGCAAGGGCTTCGCGGTGGTGGCGGCCGAGGTGCGCAAGCTGGCCGAACGCAGCCAGATCGCCGCCCAGGAAATCGGCGAAGTCGCTACCAGCAGTGTCAGCCTGGCCGAGCACGCCGGCCAGATGCTGGGCGCGATGGTGCCCAATATTCGCAAGACGTCCGACCTGGTACAGGAAATCACGTCGGCATCGGAAGAACAATCGGCAGGCCTGGCGCAAATCAATTCCGCCATCGCCCAACTGAGCCAGACCACCCAGCAAAACGCCGCCGGCTCCGAACAACTGGCCTCCACCGCCGAGCAGATGAGCAGCCAGGCCGAAGAACTGCAACAGGCAATGAGTTTCTTCCGGGTGGCGGGCAACCTGAAAAGCACCGCCGCCTCTTCCAGCAGCCACGGCGCCAGCCGGCAGCAGCCCCGCCCGTCAACCGCCTCACGCCACGCCCCGGCGCCACGGCAACAGGAGTTTGCGTCCACCGGGCCGGATGAAACCAAGTTCGTGCGGTACTAGTTTGGTTGCAACATAGCCCGGTGGTTACAGCCCAATAGCGTAGACGTAGTCACAATTCCTATTTATAATTGCGAGTGATTCTCATTTAGATTACTCAACATTCAGGAGTTGTGATGTTCCACCGCGCAGACAAACCTTTTTCATCCACCCCAGTCCTGCGCCCCGTGCGCCTGGCGGCCCGACTGGCGCTGCTGTGCGCGAGTGCGGCCATTACGTTCCCGCTGGCCTACGCTGCGGACGCACCAGCGCCGGCAGATGCAGCCGCCGGGGCGGAGGCCGACCGCGATACCCTGCTGCCCAGCGTGACCGTCACCGGCACCAGCGACCGTGTCACCACCGAAAACTCGGGTTCGTTCGGCAGCCGCAAGACGTCGATCGTCAAGGGCCTGGAATCGGTGCGTGAAATTCCGCAGCCGGTCACCGTGCTCACGCGCCAGTTCATCGAAGACCGCGCGCTGCTCAACCTGACCGACCTGATGCTGGCCACGCCCGGCATCGCGGTCGATTACACCGACAGCGAGCGCATCACGTACCACTCGCGCGGCTACCAGATCGACGCCATGCAGGTCGACGGTTTGACCATTACCCAGGGCGGCTCGGCTTTCGCCCAGCCCGATGCGGCCGTGCTCGACCGCGTGGAAGTGCTGCGCGGCGCCTCGGGCATGTTGCGCGGTTCGGGCAATCCGTCGGCCACCGTCAACATGGTGCGCAAGCGTCCCACGCGCGACTTCCAGGCGTCAGCCACTGGCGTACTCGGTTCGTGGGACCGGCGCCGCGCCGAAGGCGATATTTCGGGCGCCCTCAACCAGGCCGGCACCGTGCGCGCGCGCCTGGTGGCCGTCAAGGAAAAAAAGGATAGCTTCCAGAAGGCGATGAAGGAAGACCGGCAAGTGCTGTACGGCGTGGTGGAAGCGGACCTGTCGCCCGACACCCTGCTCACCGCCAGCCTGCAGCGCACCGAACTCGATGCCACCGGCTCGTGGGGCGGCATGCCGGCCAAGCTCGATGGCTCGTCGATGAACCTGCCACGCGACACGTTCCTGGGCGCCGCCTGGAACCGCTGGAACCGCGCCAACGAACAGGCGTTCGTGGAGCTCGAGCAGCGTTTCGACAATGGCTGGACCGCCAAGGCCAGCGCCGGCTACCTGCACCTGAAGATGGACCCGAACGGCTTCAAGCAGTCGTACATCGCCCGCCCCGCTGGCAGCAAGGACGATTACCTGTTCGGCGTGACCACGTCGCAATACACGGGCGACGACAGCCAGCAGGATAACTACTCGCTCAGCGCCAACGGCCCGTTCACCCTGTTGGGCCGCCAGCACAAGCTGGTGGTGGGCGCGGAAGCCCTGCGCACGCGCACCGTCGCGACGGCCGGCCTGGGCAACCAGTTCCCGCTCAATAATGTCGATATCCGCAACTGGGACCCGTACGCCACGTACCCGGAAAACAACCTGGTCACCATCAACATGCTGAAGCCGACCTTCGTCCAGCAGCAGGGCGTGTATGCGACCACCAGCCTGTCGCTGATGGACTCGCTCACGGCGCTCGCCGGTGTGCGCCTGAGCTGGTACGAGTACCGCGCCCCGGCCGCCCCCGCCACCAGCTACAAGGTGGAGCGCCAGACCACGCCGTTTGCCGGCCTGGTGTACGACATCACCAAGAAGCTCAACGCCTACGTCAGCTATACCGAAATCTTCACGCCGCAAAACGTCAAGGACGTCAACAACAACATGCTCAAGCCCATCACCGGCGAGGACTACGAAGCGGGCCTGAAGGGCGAATTCTTCGGCGGCAAGCTCAATGCGTCGGCTGGCGTGTTCCGCATCAACAACGTGGGCCGCGCGGTGGAAGACTCGACGGGACCTGCGACCTGTGCGCCGTCGAACCCGACCGGCCGCTGCCGCATTGCCGGCGGCAAGACCGAGAGCGAAGGCTGGGAAGCGGAGCTGTCGGGCGAGCTGGCGCCGGGCTGGAACATCCAGGGTGGTTACACCAACACCCGCACCAGGTACGTGGTCGATACCGCCGCCAACACCAACCAGCCGCTGCGCGCCATCGATCCGCGCCACCAGCTGCGCTTCTTCAGCAACTACCGGCTGGGCGGCCTGCTCAAGGGCTGGACCGTGGGTGGTGGCGCCAACATCCAGAGCGACGCCACCGTCACCGGCAGCGGCCTGACCGCGCGCCAGGGCGGCTACTCGGTGTTGAACGCCATGGCCGGCTACCGCTTCAACGACCGTTACTCGGTGCAGGTCAACGTCAACAATCTGGCCGACAAGACCTACTACAAGCGCTTCGCACCGACCGGCCTGGCCTACTACTACGGCGATCCGCGCAACGTGGTGGTGACGCTGCGCGCGGCGCTTTAATTTAATTATCCATATCGTTTATACGAAATAAATAGTTTATATCGTATAAACGGTTTATATAGATAATTTCAAGCTTTTTTCACCGCCGACTTTTACCCCAATTCAGGTGGTGATTTGACGGATGGCGGCGGTGAATTTGTCGAGTTCTGCGGTAGTGGTGAACAGTGCCGGCGTCACGCGCAGGCAGGCGCCGCCTGCCGCGCCTTTGCGCGGGACCGTGAAAATGCCGTACTGGTCGACCAGGGTTTTTTGCAGGGCTACGTTGTCGTCAAAACTGGTCTTGCCGACCAGGCGCATCGACGTGACGGCGCCGCTCATGTCGTCGGGGGCCAGGATGTGCACCTTGCTGTTGCCGCGCAGTTGCGCCACCCAGTGGTTGCGCAGGTGCAGCAGGCGAGCGCCCTTGTTGCGGGTGCCCATCGCGTCGTGCTGGCGCAGCGCGGCGGGGATGGTCATCAGCGCAGCGACATTGACGGTGCCGGCCAGCACGCGCGCACGGATGTCGGTCGCCGGGTGGTCGGCATTGCCCAGGTGGATGCCGATCGCGCTCAGCCGCTCCTTGCGGATGTGGATGAAACCCAGGCCCAGCGGCGCGCCGATCCACTTGTGCAGGTTGCCGCCGACGAAGTCGGCCTGCAAGTCCGGCAATTGATAGTCGAGCTGGCCCCACGACTGCGCCACATCCACGATCACATCGACGCCGCGCGCCTTGGCCATTTTTACCAGCTCGGCAATCGGATACACCAGGCCGGTGCGGTGGCTGATGTGAGTGAGCAGCAACAGGCGCGTGCGCGGATGGGCCTTGAGCGCCTGCTCGTACACGTCCAGCACGCCCTGGCGCGTGGCCGGCTCGGGCGTGGTGACCACCGCCAGCGTGGCGCCGCGCCGCGCGGCCAGGTCCTGCATGGCGTACTGCATCGAATCGTAGTCGAGGTTGCCGTACATGATGGTGTCGCCGGGCTTGAGCAACTGGTAGTTGCTGATCAGGTTTTGCAGCGATTCGGTGGCGCCGCGCGTGAGCGCCACCTCGTCGGTCGGCACGCCCAGGTGCTGCGCCAGCGTGGCGCGGATCGCCTCGACGCCTTGGCGGTCGAATTCGCGCCGCAGGAAGTACGAGTTGTCGCGGTTGAGGCGGTCGATATGGCGCTTGAAATCGTCCGATACCGCGCGCGTCATGATGCCGTAGTAGGCATTTTCCAGGTTGATGAAGTCGCCGCTGACATCGTAGTGCGACTTGATGTCGCGCCAGTAGGCTTCGTCGCGCACGACCTGTGCGACCGTGCCGGCCGGCGCCGTCAATGGCCGATCCTGCGCCTGCAGCGCTGGCGTGGCGCCAACGGTACCGGCAGCGCCGGCGGCAACGAGGGAACCCTGCAGAAAGGTGCGGCGGCTGATGGTCATGGCGGTCCTGTACGGTGATTGGCGATCGGAACATTGTAGGCAAACGCCAGCGCCGTGCTTGTGGCGCGACTTCGCAAGCTATAAACTGGGCTTATACCCTGACCTGATCACTCCCATGCTGCTCCGTGAAATCGAGATCTTCCGCGCCGTGATGACGGCCGGCTCCGCCAGCAAGGCGGCGCGCCTGCTCAACCTGACGCAGCCGGCCGTGAGCCTGTCGCTGCGCAAGCTGGAAACCCATGCGGGCCTGGCGCTGTTCGAGCGCGTGCGCGGCAAGCTGGTCCCCACCCAGGAGGCGCACGCGCTGCTGGCCGAAGTGCACCGCTGCTTCGTCGGGCTCGACGCCATCGAGCACCGGCTGCGCAGCCTGCGCCAGTTCGGCGTCAACCGCATCCGCATCGCCAGCCTGCCGGGCATGGGCGTGGGTTTCCTGCCGCGCGTGCTGAGCGAATTGAAGCTTAGCGAGCGCAAGGTGACGGTGTCATTGCAGATCATGTCGTCGCGCGACGTGCGCGCGCGCCTGCTGGCGGGCGAGGCCGATATCGGCCTGATGGCCGACGAGGTCAGTGCCGATGGTCTCGAACACTCGGTGTTCGCACGCTACAACGGCGTGGTGGCGCTGCCGTTGAAACACCCGCTGGCGCGCAGGAAGGTGATACGCCCGAGCGACCTGGCGCGCTACCCGTTTTTGGCGCTCAATCCCGAGGACGGCGCCAGCGTGCGGCTCGACGCCATCTTCCGCGCCCACGGCGTGGTGCCCGAAACCGTTGTCGAGACACCGTATACGATCAGCTTATGCGAGCTGGTACGCCACAACGTGGGCATCGCCATCGTCAACCCGGTCACCGCGCTCGACTACGCGGGCCGCGACATCCTGCTGCGGCGCTTTTCGGAAACCCTCGCCTACGGCTGCCAGCTGGCCATGCCGGCAGGGCGGCCGCTGACACCGTTCGCCCAGCAACTGCTGGCCACCATGCGCACGCGGCTGGCGGCGGACCTCGCCGGGCTGGACGCGTGGCTGGAGAGAGATCACTGAAGTGATCAATTTGAATAAATGATGAGTCCGGTTACAAAGTGTGAATATATAAAGTTTTCAATATGATATCTTTCTGGTTATAAAAATATTGTATTTGTATAAACCAAAAGCTAGGGGAAACTTCAGTTTCGGCGGTGCATTTTATATTTCCAAATAAAAATTGGATTTAAAAAATATCCGTTTTCTGAAACTGCTACATTCAATTCACCAACCGGAATCTTCATGAAAAAAATCACGCTTTGCGCCTTGCTGTCGCTGTTCGCCTTCTCCAACTACGCCGCTGCCGGCCCCGTGACCAGCGGTTTTAATAACCTGGGTACCGTCGCGGTGTGCGACGATTGCTATACCCCCGAGGTGACGCTCGGTTTTAATGCCAATTATTTCGGCAATACCTTCGATACCACGTATGTCAGCAATAACGGTTATGTCACCTTCGGTAGCGGGCAGGGCACTTATACCCCTACCGGACTGACCGCCAATTATTTCGGCGCACCGATCATTGCGCCATTTTTCTCCGACGTCGATACCCGGGCGGCGGCCGGCGGCACGGTTACTTACGGCAACGGCACCTACGCCGGCCAGAACGCTTTCGGCGTGACCTGGAACCAGGTCGGCTATTACCAGGCGCGCGACGACAAGCTCAATACCTTCCAGCTGATCCTGGTGGACCGCAACGCCACCGGCGCCGGCAATTTCGACATTTATTTCAACTATGACCAGGTGCAATGGGAAACCGGTGAAGCTGACCTGGGCGTTAACGGCCTCGGCGGCATCTCGGCCTCGGTGGGCTTTGCCAACGGCAGCGGCGCGGCCGGCACCTACAACCAGCTGGCCGGCTCGCTGGTCAACGGCGCGCTGCTCGATGGCGGCATCCACTCGCTTGCCGCCGGCACCAACAATGGCGTCACCGGCCAGTACCTGTTCCAGGTGCGCAATGGCGTGATCACCGCCGTGCCCGAACCGGAAACCTATGCCATGCTGGTCGCCGGCCTGGGCCTGGTGGGCGCCATGAGCCGCCGCCGCCAGCGCAGCAAGGCCGCCGTTTGATGCGCTAGCGCCACCTCGCGTACACTCGCTGGCAACGCCGCGCCGCCCGGTGCGGCTTGCCACGGGAGTCCACAGTGCCACCAACGATCACCAGCGTCGCTGCCGACGACACCGCGTTCTGGGACGCGGTCCGCGCGCAGTACGCGCCATCACCCGACTTCATCAACCTGGAAAACGGCTACTTCGGCATGCCCGCCAACCCGGTGCGCGCCGCCTTGCGCCGCTACCAGGATGAAGTCGATGCCGAAAGCAGCTATTTCCTGCGCCAGCGCTGGCCCGACCGCCTGGCACAGGTGCGCCAGGCGCTGGCCGCATTCACCGGCGTCGATGCCGACGAACTGCTGATCACGCGCAGCGCCGTGGAGTCGCTCAACATCGTGTTGCAGGGCTATCCGTTCGCACCCGGCGACGCCATCGTCTATGCCCACCACGACTACGACAGCGCGCTCGACATCGTCGCCACCCTGGCTGCACGGCGCGGCGTGGTGCCGGTGCCGGTGGACGTACCGCTCGATGCTGTCAGCGACGCCGCCATCGTCGCCGCGTACGAATCCGCCATCACGCCGCGCACGCGGGTGGTGCTGCTCACCCACATCGTGCACCGCACGGGCCAGATCATGCCGGTGGCGGCGCTGGCGGCCATGGCGCGCGCACGCGGCATCGACGTCATCATCGACGCCGCCCATTCGTTGGCGCAGCTTGACTACCGGGTACCGCAACTGGGCGCGCAGTTCGTCGTCGCCAACCTGCACAAGTGGGTGGGCGCGCCGCTGGGCACGGGGCTGCTGTACATCGCGCGTGAACGCATTGCCGACATTGCGCCGTTCTACGCCGACACCAGCCATGCCGCCGGCGATATCGACAAGCTGGGACACGTGGGCGCGGTACCGCCGGCGCCGGTCATGGCGATCGAGGATGCGCTGGCGTTCCACGCGCAGATCGGCACGGCCAACAAGGAAGCACGCCTGCGCTGGCTGGCGCGGCGCTGGATGGACGCGGTGCGCCACGTGCCCGGCGTGCGCCTGTACACACCCGCCGATCCGGCGCGCCACTGCGCGCTGGGCGCCTTCGGCATCGACGGCATGGCGGCGGCGGACGTGGCGCGGCGGCTGATGGACCAGCACCGCATCTTCACCGTGGTGCGCCAGCTGGGCGAGGTGTCACTGGTGCGGGTAACGCCGCACCTCTTTACGCGCGCGCAGGATGTCGATGCGCTGGCGGCGGCAATTATCGGGCTGGCGGCGTCAGCGCGGTGACGTCACCTGTCGCGTCATCGCTGTGGCGTCGTCGGTGGCGTCATGGATGACGTCATGGATGGCGTCATGCGGGCCTCCTGCATGACTGCAGCGCTGGCGCCAGCGAGCAGCATGGCGCGGAAGTCTGCCACCAGCGGCCGCAAATTGATGCGGTGCCAGGCCACCCATAGCGGCGTGCGGTAGCTGAACCACGGCAGTTCGCGCAGCACCACGCCCGGCGGCGCCTGGTGCCGCAAACCCTGCTGCACCATGGCGATGCCCAGACCCGCGCCGACCAGGCCCAGCGCCGTCATCGGTTCGGTCGCTTCCATGCGCACGCGCGGGGTAAAGCCCGCCCGCGCGCACTCGGCGATGAAGTTGTCGTGCTGGAGCGCGGTCTCCTTGTGCCGCACCAGGATCCAGTCCTGCGCCGCCAGGTCGGCCGGTGCCAGCATGGCCAACGCGGCCAGCGGGTGCGCGTCGGGCAGCGCCAGCAGCATCGGCTCGCTGCGCACCAGCGCACAATCGAGATCGGCGTCATCGGGCGCCGGCGGTTCGCATAACAGGGCAATATCGAGGCTGCGCTGGCGCAGGCCCTCGACCTGCTCGGCCGAATGCAGGTTGTAGAGCGCCACGTGCACTTGCGGGCGCTCGGCGCGCAGCGTGCGCAGGCCGTCGGGCAGCACGCCTGCGTGCATGGCGTTGTCGATGTAGCCGATGCACAGCCCGCCCTCGTCACCGCGGCCCAGGCGGCGCGCCATGGCTTCCAGGCGCGTGGCATGGACCAGGAAGGCGCGGGTTTCGGTCAGGAAGGTACGGCCGTCGCGGGTGAGGCGGATGCGCTG